>NZ_JBFODF010000030.1:0-67574 GCF_040908165.1 Aeromonas sp. R6-1 | reverse complement strand
TGAAACGCTGTAGCGCCGATGGTAGTGTGGCATTCGCCATGCGAGAGTAGGACACTGCCAGGCACCCAATTAAACGGTGATGTGAAAGACATGACCGGCTGCGAGGATGACACCTCATAAAGAAGCGGCAAAAGATTTAGCGAAAGCTAACCGAATGCGGAGCGGTAGTTCAGTCGGTTAGAATACCGGCCTGTCACGCCGGGGGTCGCGGGTTCGAGTCCCGTCCGCTCCGCCACTAAATTGAAAGGCCTTCCCTGACGGGAAGGCCTTTTTGCTTTCTGGTGTCTGGATAAGAGCTCAGGGAACAAGAGGCAATCGGCGGGTCTGCCGCCTGTTACTGACAACACGCCTCTTCCCCCCTGTGGTGCTTACGTGCCTGGTATTGTCTCTTTGCCCAGGGTTTACCCTTCGCTCTGGTTTGCCTTTGCTCCTCCATCTTTTCCCAACCCGGCCAATCGGCCGGGCTTTGTCGTGTCTGGAGATGAGCATCGCAAGCACGCGAATACGCTCTGGCCGAGAGTGCCAGAGGACCATCGGGAGCTCATATGCGGATAAGAGATAAGCAAAGCGCTTTTTCTTTCTTCATGGAATATACATAAGCGGGCATGCTGTACTCAACCCAACGATATGGAGTATCACCATGAAACTGCGAATGACCGCTCTCACCGTTCTCTCCCTGCTGGCTCTCGGTCAGGTCCAAGCCGCCGAGGTGCGGTTGCTGAATGTCTCCTATGACCCGACGCGGGAGCTGTTCCAGGAGTACAACAGTGCCTTTGCCAAGGAGTGGAAGGCCAAAACCGGCGACGATGTGGTGGTGAGCCAGTCACACGGTGGCTCAGGCAAACAGGCTCGTGCCGTGGTGGACGGACTGGAGGCTGACGTGGTCTCCCTGGCGCTGGCCTATGACGTGGATGCGGTGGCCAAGGCAGGTCTCACCGCCAGCGACTGGGAAGGACGCCTGGCCAACAATGCCTCTCCCTATACCTCCACCATCGTCTTCCTGGTGCGCAAGGGGAATCCCAAGCAGATCAAGGATTGGGGCGACCTGGTGCGCAAGGATGTCGCTATCATCACCCCCAACCCAAAGACCTCCGGCGGGGCGCGCTGGAATTATCTGGCTGCCTGGGGCTATGCCCTGAAGCAAAGCGGCACTGAAGAGGGCGCCAAACAGTTTGTCAGCGATCTGTTCAAGAATGTGAAGGTGCTGGACTCCGGGGCACGTGGCGCCACCACCAGCTTCATCGAACGCGGGCTCGGGGATGTGTTGCTGGCCTGGGAAAATGAAGCGTTGCTGGTGCTCAATCAGCCGGGCACCAGCGACAAGTTCGAACTGGTGGTGCCCTCGGTCTCCATCCTGGCCGAGCCGCCGGTAGCCGTGGTGGACAAGGTAGCCAAGAAGCATGGTACCGAGGCCGTCTCCAAGGCTTACCTCGAGTATCTCTACTCCGACGAAGGGCAGCGCATTATCGCCAAATACCACTATCGTCCGAGCAATCCGGCGATCCTGAAGGAGACCGCGGCCCAGTTCCCCAACCTGACGCTCTTTACTGTCAAGGATCTGGAAGGAGATTGGGACAAGGCACAGAAGAAGCACTTCGCCCAGGGCGGATCGTTTGACCAGATTTACCAACCGGGCCGCTAAGAGACACAGGCCCCTGTGACAACAGATAGGAGTACCACGATGAACAAGATCCTTCTGGTTCCCGGTCTGCACAACAGTGGGCCGGATCACTGGCAGAGCCGCTGGCACCAGCAATTTCCCCAGTGGCAGAGAATGATGGGTCTGCCCTGGGACAAGCCGGATCTCACGGTCTGGAGCGCCAAGCTGGCGAGCAAGCTCAGGAGCCGGCGCAGCCGGGTCCACCTGGTCGCCCACTCCTTCGGCGCTCTGACGGCCATCGCTGCCGCCAGACTGCAACCAGACAAGGTCTCCTCCATCTTCATCGTTGCCCCTGCCGATCCTGCCCGTTTCGGTATCCCGGATGAGGTGTTGGCGGGGTCCATCAAGGTCTCTGCCCAGTTGATCGCCAGCCGCAATGACCCCTGGATGAGTTTCGAGCGGGCAGAGTTCTGGAGCCGGCAGTGGCAGGTGCCGTTGTTCGATGCGGGGGAGGTGGGCCATATCAATGCCCAGTCCGGCCATGGGGAGTGGCATCAGGGGCTCGCTTTGCTCGGCACCCTATACCGCCGTGCCGAAATGGTGGTGGAGCCTGCTCCTGCCGAGTGGGGCAAGCAGGCTGCACTCAGTTTTCGATGAGGGCGCCTCGGATTGTCTCGGCACGATTTCCAGACAGGCTGGCAACTTGGCCAGCGTGACTGACTTTGCATGTTCCCGGTTTTACCGCTCCGTCTTTTAGGTCTTTTATTTATATAAAAGACCTTTTTTTATGCTTATCGCTCTAAAAGCCTTGTTCCACCATTGTTAGATAAAAAAGTGCTTAGCAAAGGCATTATTGGTGTTTGTTGTCCCTGGCCGCCGTGAGCAAAATCGTCACATCCAAAGTATTTATAACAAACGGATGTGTTATGCGATTAAGTTCTTATTCCGTCCTGCCAGGCCTGGGGCCAACGCTGGGCTTCAGTCTGCTCTATCTGGGCATACTGGTGCTGCTGCCGCTCTCGGCACTGGTGCTGTTTGCGGTGAACAACCTGAGCGCCGCCGAGTTCTGGCAGGTGATCGGCTCCCCCCGGGTGCTCGCCTCCTTTCGCCTGAGCTTTGGTGCCGCCTTCATTGCCGCCCTGCTCAACAGTCTGTTCGGTCTGATACTGGCCTGGGTACTGGTGCGCTATACCTTCCCCGGCCGCAGACTGGTGGATGCGCTGATCGACCTGCCTTTTGCCATGCCGACTGCCGTCTCCGGCATCGCCCTGTGCGCCATCTTTGCCCCCAACGGCTGGATTGGCCAATGGGTCGCTCCGCTGGGCATCGAGCTTGCCTACAACCCCATAGGAGTGGTCATTGCCCTGACCTTTATCGGGCTGCCCTTTGTGGTGCGTACCCTGCAGCCGGTGTTGCGGGAAGCGGAGAGCGAGCAAGAGGAGGCGGCTGCGAGCCTGGGTGCCAACCGCTGGCAGACCTTCATCCGGGTACTGTGGCCGACCCTGGTACCTGCGCTGCTCACCGGCTTTGCCCTGGCATTTGCTCGCGGCGTGGGGGAGTACGGCTCTGTCATCTTCATTGCCGGCAACCTCCCCATGGTGTCCGAGATTGCCCCCCTGATGATCATGAGTCACCTGGAGGAGTATGACTACGCCGGTGCATCGGCCATTGCGTCCGTCATGCTGCTCATTTCCTTTGTGCTGCTGTTGCTCATCAACAAGTTGCAAGCCTGGAGCTGGGCTCGCATCGGAGGGAGCCGTATATGAACGCCTCTACTGCACATCTCGATCAGGCCCAGGAGTCCGCTCCGGCCACCCCGGCGCGTCATCCCCCGGTGACCCATGAACCGGTCTGGGTCAAATGGCTGCTGGTCACCGTCGGTCTGGGCTGGTTTGCCGCCTTGCTGCTGTTGCCGCTGGCCACCGTCTTCATCCAGGCGCTGAGCCCGGGTCTGGCCTTCTTCTGGCACGCCATCAGCGAGCCGGATGCCCTGAGCGCCCTGGGGCTGACCGCCCTGGTGACGCTCTGCTCGGTGCCCCTGAACCTGCTGTTCGGGCTGGCCGCCGCCTGGGCCATCGCCCGGTTCCGCTTCCCTGGCCGGCAACTGCTTATCACCCTCATCGATCTGCCGTTCTCGGTCTCGCCGGTCATCGCGGGCTTGATGTTCGTGCTGCTGTTCGGCAGTCGCGGCTGGTTCGGCGAGTGGCTCAGCGAGCACGACATCAAGATCATTTTCGCTACCCCGGGGATCATCCTGGCGACCACCTTCATCACAGTGCCCTTCGTGGTACGCGAGCTGCTGCCCCAGATGGAGGCGCGGGGCCCGGAGGAAGAGGAGGCCGCCATCATGCTGGGGGCTAGCGGGTTGCAGATGTTCTGGCGGGTGACCCTGCCCGGCATTCGCTGGAGCCTGATGTATGGCCTGCTGCTCTGTACCGCCCGGGCGGTGGGGGAGTTTGGCGCTGTCTCCGTGGTTTCCGGCCACATTCGCGGCCAGACCAACACGCTGCCGCTGCACATCGAGATCCTTTACAACGAGTACCAGACCGGTGCCGCCTTCGCGGTGGCCAGCCTGCTGGCGCTGTTCGGGATCTTCACCCTGCTGGGTGAGACCCTGCTGGCCAGGCTGCGCGGCCAACCGACCCAGTCCCATTGATCCCGAATTAACGGTTATAGGAGAGGCATTCATGAGCATTCAGGTTCAAGGGCTCAACAAGCATTTCAATCAGTACGCGGCGCTGGCCGACATCAACCTCGATTTTCACGACGGTGAGCTGGTCGCCCTGCTCGGCCCCTCCGGCTGCGGCAAGACCACCTTGCTGCGGATCATCGCCGGGCTGGAGCAGGCGGACAGTGGCAGCGTCATCATCCGCGGCGAGGATGCCTCGGATCTCCATGTGCGCGAGCGCAACGTTGGCTTCGTGTTCCAGCACTACGCCCTGTTTCGCCACATGACGGTATTCGAGAACGTGGCCTTTGGCCTGAGGGTCAAGCCGCGCAGCGAACGCCCGGACGAGGCGGCCATCCGCACCCGGGTCAAGGAGCTGCTGGATCTGGTGCAGCTCAGCCACGTCGCGGCACGCTACCCGACCCAGCTCTCCGGTGGTCAGCGCCAGCGGGTCGCCCTGGCCCGGGCCCTGGCGGTGCAGCCCAAGGTGCTGCTGCTGGACGAGCCTTTCGGCGCCCTCGATGCCCAGGTGCGCAAGGAGCTGCGCCGCTGGCTGCGTGAGCTTCACGACGAGCTGCATGTCACCAGTCTGTTCGTGACCCACGATCAGGAAGAGGCCCTGGAGGTGGCGGATCGGGTGGTGCTGATGAACGCCGGCAAGGTAGAGCAGATTGGCACCCCTGCCGAAGTGTATGATCAACCCGCCAGTGCCTTCGTGCACAGCTTCCTTGGCAGCGTAAACCTGTTTCGTGGCAGGGTGGCCGGGCAGGGGCTCGGCATCGGTGAACAGCAACTGGGTGGCCCCATCCCCTCCCATCTGGCAGAAGGGAGTGCGGCCATTGCCTATGTGCGTCCCCACGAGCTGGAGATCCTGCCCTCGGATGCCCCCGGTGGCATTCGCGCCACCATTACCCGCCTGCTGCCCATGGGGCCGCGCATCCGGGTGGAACTGCGTGGCGATGGGGAGACGGGAGGCGCCCACTACGAGGCCGAACTGAGCAAGGAGGCCGCCCGGGCCTTTGCCCCCGGCCAGGGGGTGCGTCTGGTGGCCAGGCAGGCACAGCTCTATCCCGACTACCAGATCTGAGGACAAGCCGCGAGGTGCGGCCCTCTGTCAGGCTTGCTGCCGGGCTATGATCCCGGCAATCCATAACAAGAGGACGGTGGCACGAGCCACCGCCACTCAGCGCAGGAGGCGATGAGGTGAACTTTCAGCAATTGCGAATCATTCGGGAGGCGGCACGGCGGGATTACAACCTGACCGACGTGGCCAATGCCCTCTTTACTTCCCAGTCCGGGGTCAGCCGCCACATTCGCGAGTTGGAGGAGGAGCTGGGGCTCGCCCTCTTCATTCGCTATGGCAAGCGTCTGCTCGGTATGACCGAGCCGGGCAAGGAGTTGCTGGTGATCGCCGAGCGTATCCTGGGGGATGCCGACAACATCCGCAAACTGGCGAGCACCTTTGCCAATCGCGACTCGGGCCGGTTGCTCATCGCGACCACTCATACCCAGGCCCGTTATGCCCTGCCGAGGGTAGTGAAGGCGTTTCGGGAGCAATTTCCCCTGGTACAGCTGGAGCTGCGTCAGGGGAGCCCGGAGGAGATAGTGCGGCTGGTGCAGACCGGTGAGGTGGACATCGGCATCAGCAGCGAGCAGCTCGACAAGAGCGAAGGGGTGGTGGCCTTTCCCTACTACCGCTGGCACCACAATATCGTCGTGCCGGAGCAGCACCCCCTCACCGCCGAGCGTGAGCTGACCCTGGCCGCTCTGGCCCACTGGCCCATCGTCACCTATCAGGCCGGCCTCACCGGTCGGGCACGGGTGGATGATGCCTTTGCCGAGGCGGGCATAGTGCCGCAGATCCTGCTGACCGCCCAGGACTCAGACGTCATCAAGACCTATGTCGAGCTGGAGATGGGGGTGGGCATACTGGCGGACATGGCGTTCGATTCTCAGCGGGACAAGGGACTGGTACAGCTAGACGGCAGTCGGTTGTTTGCGCCGCACACCGCCTGGATCGGCCTCAAGCAGGGGCAGTTCCAGCACAACTTTGCCTGGCAGTTCATCCAGCTCTGCAACCCCGAGCTGGCGCTGGCGGAGATCCAGGCCCGCGCCATGAGCAACGAGCCCCTGCTCGACTATCAGATTTGAACCGAGGGGGGGATGAAAAACGGGGAGCCATGGGCTCCCCGTTTGTTTGATGTTGACCTGATCTGGCACCGGAAGCGCCGAGCGGGTTCTCGCCAGGTCGGATACGTCCCATCACTGCGCTGTCCAGGCCTCCTGCCAGTGGGAGCCTACGCCCGGTTCATACTGGGTGGCCGTGCTCGCCCACTGGCTGCACCAGCCGCTGTAGGGGAAGGGTTTGCACTGATAGACCTTGCCGTTTTTCGGCTGCAGCACCCGGGTTCCGGCGGTGTAGGACTTAAGGCCGTCCGGGAAAGTGAACTGGTAATCGCCCCCGCTTGCCGGATCCTTGAACATGAGATCCAGGGTCTGCTGCACCGCGTCACCACCGGCCTTGGGTTTGCCCTCGATCACCAGCTGATGGTGGCCCGCACTCAAGCCGGTCAGCGCCATGGAGAAACTCTGGCTGCCGTCCTTGATGTCGGCACTGCTCTGTCCCCTGGCGACACCGCCGTGGTCATAGAGGGTGTTGGTGATGGCGAGATCCCCCTGGGCCGTGACGGTGAAAGTCAGGGTGAGCTTGCCGTTGTCGAGGGGGTAGTCGCTCGCCAGACCGCTCACGCTGATCCCGTTCTCAACCGGGGGCTGCTGTTGCTCAAGCTGGATCTCGACCCGTTGCAGGTTGCTGCCAGCCTTGAGGTAGACCGGGTTCTGGCCGTAGACGGGGTTGAACTGGCCGTCCGTACCTTGCTGGCCTGCACGGATCTGGCTCTGCTCGGCGTTGATCTTGCTCGCCAGGGCGTGGGCCCAGTTGTTCTTCTGGCCCTGCCCGGCGCTGGCGATAATCAGCTCGGTCTGGAGATCGGTGCGCTCGCCATTGGCATCGAACACCCGGGTTCTGGTTTTGTCACCCGCCACCAGGTCGATGGAGGGGTAGATAGTCCCTCCCTGGCTCCAGGTCAGCGGTGGCTGGGTGCCATCCTTGAACCGGGCGTCGATCAGGTTGTAGAAGCTGTTGGCGGTATCTCCTACCTCCCACACCCCGAGAATGACCTGATAACCGGTACGCGCGGGCAGGGTGCACTGATGGGTCACCTGTTTGGGGGGCTGCACCATGTTGCCCTCGATGACGCAGAAGGGATTGAGATCGAACGCATCCCGGGTGAGGGGCTGGTTCGGGTTCCAGTCCTGCTTGGTGAGGTAGTAGCGCCAGTTGCGGGTCACGTGGTTGGCAGTGAAGGTCCAGCTGATGGCGAAGGGACCAGCCTGCACCTCACGCTTGGTCCAGCGATCGAGGGTCTGGGTGTTGAGCTCGCCGAATTGGGGGTGACCGGCCGAGGCTATCTGGCCGTCGGCGGGGCCGCCATCGGGGAAGCCGGAGGGGGCTTCCAGGCTCTGGGGTTCCCACTGGATGGCGCCACACTGGCTGTTGCCCCCTGTCTTGCACAGGTAGTTGCGCCCTTCGGGCTGGCTGATGTAGCCGTGAGCGAGCACGCCGCCACTGGCCAGCAGCGTCAGTGCAGCCGCGAGATGGGTGAGTCGGATATTTGCTGCCATACATTCCTCTGTTCGGTGATGTGGGCAGTCACGTTGGCAGGGGAGTTCCCCGAAACACGGTGCTGCAACCCCGCTATCCTGGACAGCTTGTCTTTAGACCGGAGGCTTTGCGTCCTGGCCTTTCAACCAGTTTGCCAAATGACTACAGAAAGGATCATGGTGCCGCCTGTGGCGACCACTCATCATGACTATATTTTGTTAAAAAATTAAGTGTAAAAATTGACAGTGCCATCTCATCGGAGCAGCGCATCAGCGGCAGATCGCTCCCTCGGGATCTGCGCGCTGGTTCAGTGCGAGAGGGTGGCCCGGGAGAGGCTCCAGTGGCCATGACAGGAAGGGAGCCCCTGCCAGCCTGGCAGGGGCTCACGGGGCCACTCAGTGGCGGGGTTGCATGCCTGCTCGGGAAGAGGACGCCTGGGTCGGTCGCATCATCCTGTCCTGGGCTTGGGCATTGTCGAGCTTGAACACCGCCAGTCGCTCGTCGAGGCTTCGGGAGAGACCGGCCAGCAGTTCGCTCTCCTGGGCCAACTGGGAGGCCGCCTGGGACATCTCGAGTGCCGAGTCGTTGATGCCGCTGACGTTGTGGTTCATGTCTTCCGCCACCATGCTCTGCTGCTCCGCCGCCGTGGCGATCTGGGTCGCCATGTCGCTCACGTGCTGGATGTGATTGACGATGAGGGAGAGATCCTGCCCCGCCTTTTCGGACTGGTTGACGCTGCTCTCCGCCAGCTTGCGGCTGGCGTCCATGGCGTTGGCGGCGGTGACAGCCCGTTGCTGCAACTGGGTGATGGTACTCTGGATCTCCTCGGTGGAGTGGCGGGTGCGACTTGCCAGCTGGCGCACCTCGTCGGCCACCACGGCGAAGCCACGGCCCTGCTCGCCGGCCCGGGCCGCCTCGATGGCGGCGTTGAGGGCCAGCAGGTTGGTCTGCTCCGAGATGGCGCTGATGACCGCCGTCACCTCGCTTATCTGCATCACTCCCTCCTTGAGCTGGTTGACCTGCGAGGTGGCCTGGTCCACCTCGGTGGCCAGCGCCTGGATGCCGTGCACGCTGGCATGGACATCCTGGTTGCCGAGCCCGGCCTCGCTGGTGGCATCCTGGGTGTCACGGGCCGTGTTTTCGGCGTGACCCGCCACGTCGGCGATGGTGGCGCTCATCTCGTTCATGGCGGTGGCGAGCTGGGCGAGCTGATCCCGCTGACTGTTGACCGCCTGGTTGGTCTGTTCGGCGGAGGCGGCGATGCGCAGGGCGGCATCCGCCACGTTGCGGGCCCCCTGGCTCGCCTCCAGCAGGGCGCGGCGGATGGCATCCAGCCCCTGGTTGGTGGAGCTGGCGACGGCGCCGAGCTCATCCCTGCCCAGCACCGGGATGCTGACCACCAGATCGCCAGCTGCGACCCGGGCCATGGCCTTGTTGATCTCGGCCAGGGGATTGACGATGGAGCGGCTGATGGCGAGTCCCAGCAGCCCCATCAACAGGATCACCAGCAAGGTGGCGCCACCCATCCACTCATATTGCGACCACATAGTGGCCTCAATGTCCTGCAACAACACACCGGAGCCCAGGATCCAGCCCCAGGGCTGGTAGCCCGTCACCAGCGACATCTTCTGGGCCGCCTCGCCGGACGGGGAGACCCACTGATACTCCAGCCTGCCCTGGTGGCCGCCCTTGCCGAGATCCACCATGTGCTGCCAGTGGGACTCGGCAGGGTTGTTGCCCATCTGCTGGCCGACCAGCTCGGGTTTGGCGGGATGCACCACCACCCGACGGTCTTCATCCAGTACGAACAGGTAGTTGTCCCCGTCAAAGCGCATGCTGTCGAGCATGGCCTTGGCCTGTGCCTTGGCCTGCTCCGGGGGGAGGGTGGCGGCCAGGGCCTGGATCCGGCTCATGGCCAGATCCAGCACCGCCTGCAGCCTGGCTTCCCGTTCACTCATCAGATTGCGGTGCAGGGCACTGGCCGAGATGAGCAGCAGTGCGATGAAGCCGACCAGGGCCAGTGAGAGCAGCAGCATCAGCTTGCGACTCACGGCAATATCACCGAGCTTGAACATAGTCTTATCCTTACTTTCCCATGCGGGTCTGATTGTGGCCGAACTACCGACCGGACCTGACTGTTGTTGTTTTTAACATATCATTAACTTTCAATGGGTTGCGATGGAAAACAGCCAATTGAGCAGTTTGACAACCAGTATAGCCAGCAGACAGAAACCCTCGCTTTTGATAGCGTGATGGCGCGCATCCCGGCGCACAATTTGTCTGCTCCATTCGCAAGAAGTGTGAATGGGTTGGCATTTCACCAAAAAGGAGTGGGCGCCCCGTGGTCGCCCCATAACAAGAGGGAAGTTATGAGTTCCATTGCCAGGAATTATCTCAACCAGCTCAATGCCGATTACCTGCAGGTGCACAGACGCAAGGAGGACCTGTTCTGGTCCACCTACATGGGCACCAGTGACGATCAGACAGGCTTCACCGCGGCCGAACAGGCCTACAAGGCGTTCTGTGCCGATCCTGCCCGCCTGCCGGTGCTGCGGGAGATGCATGCCCAGGCCGAAGAGGCGGATCTCAGGCGCGGCCTGGGGGGCTGGATCGCCTTCTTCGAGTGCAACGTCATCGAAGATCCCGCTGCCTCCGCCCTGATGGACGAGCTGGTGGCCGCCGAGGCGGATCTCTTCGCCCGTCGCAAGGGGTTGAAGCTTACCTTGCTGGACGAGCAGGGCCGCCAGGTGCCCGGCAGTCTGCCCGCCGCCAGCACAGCGCTGGCCGCAAGTCGCGACGAGCCGGTGCGCCAGAGCGCGCTCGCCATGTTCCACACCCTGGAGCAGTGGGTGGTCGACAACGGCTATCTGGCCATCGTCGCGCTGCGCAACCGCTTCGCCCGTGCCATGGGCTATCGCGACTACTTCGATTACAAGGTGCACAAGAACGAGCAGATGAGCCCGGAGCAGCTGTTTGCCATTCTCGACGACTTCATCGCCCGTACCGATGCCCGCTTGCACCAGAGTCTGGCGGAGCTGAAAGCGGCCAAGGGGGACGCAGCCCTGCTGCCCCACAACCTGCGCTACAGCGTGAGTGGCGACGTGACCCGCCAGCTCGACCCTTACGTGCCCTTCTCCCGGGCGCTGAAGGATTGGGTCGAGAGCTTCCGCCGGCTCGGCATCCAGTATCGCGGTGCCACCCTCACCCTGGATCTGCTGACCCGGGAGGGAAAATACGAGAACGGCTTCTGTCACGGCCCGGTGCCGAGCTTCTGGCAGGAAGGGGAGTGGGTGCCTGCGGTGGTCAACTTCACCAGTCTGGCCAATCCGGCCCAGGTGGGCAGCGGCTGGAGCGGGCTCAACACCTTGTTCCATGAGGGCGGCCACGCGGCGCACTTTGCCAACGTCACCGGCAACGCCCCCTGCTTCTCCCAGGAGTTTCCGCCCACCTCCATGGCCTATGCCGAGACCCAGTCCATGTTCTGCGACAGCCTGCTGGACGACGCGGACTGGCTCAAGCGCTATGCCAGAAACGCGGTGGGAGAACCCATCCCCGATGCGCTTATCCAGGCCATGATTGAAGCGCGCCAGCCATTTCGTGCCTTCAACGAGCGCCAGATTGCGCTGGTGGCCTACTTCGAGCGGGATCTCTACGCCATGGCAGAGAGCGAGCGCACCCCGGCCGCCGTGCTGGCCCTGGCCCGCAAGTGGGAGCGCAAGATCCTGGGGGTGGAGAGCCCGCGCCCGCTGCTGGCCATCCCGCACCTTCTGAACCAGGAGTCGGCCTGCGCCTATCACGGCTATCTGCTGGCACTGATGGCGGTGGAGCAGACCCGCGCCTATTTCCTGAGGCGCGACGGCTACCTCACCGACAACCCGCGCATCGGGCCGGATCTGGCCGCCCACTACTGGGGACCGGGCAACGGCATGACCCATGACGAGACGCTGCAGAGCCTCACCGGCGAGGGTTTCAGCGCGGTGCCGCTGGCCGAGGCGTGCAACCGGAGCGCCGCCGAGGCGTGGCAACAGGCACAAGCGTGCATGGCGGCGGCGCGGCAGCGCCCACCGGCAGTGGAGGGGACGCCCCTCGACGCCCATATCCGGGTGGTACACGGGGCCGAGCTCATCGCCGACAACAGCGAGTCCGAGGCGCGCATGCTGGCAGACTTCGAGGCCTGGATCCGGCGCCTTGAGGCCGCCGAACCAGTGACCCAGGCCTGAGCCCGGTGTTGCACAGTCAAAAGAGCCCCATCAGGGGCTCTTTTCTTGTGCGTTGAGATGGCCTGACCCCATGGTGCCAGCCGGGGATTGGCGGGTGGACAGGCTCAAGTGTCACTGGCGGCGGCGCTGCCCGCTGGTTTTTCTCCCTGCGCCATCTTCCTGGCCTCGATGACCTGCGCTGAGGTGCCCGGTTGCAGGCAAGAGACGACGCCCAGCCCTTGGCAGGGCCTCTGCATGGCGGGTTGACGGCCATTTCCCCCTGCTGGCCACAGATATGTTTCTCCCGATATATTGAGTATTCACGGCGATCCCATATCATGGCGCTCGCTCGCCACCAGAGAGTGGCGACATTCAGATGATTTGCTAACAAGAGAGCCCAGAAGGCTCGCAGAGGGATGGATAGTGAGAGCCGTATTGCTGTGTTTGCTGGGGCTGTGGCCCGCGTTGAGTTTTGCCACTCTGTCCGCCGATATGGTGGTGGTGAAGAAGTCGAGTTACAGCCTGACCCTGATGAAGGATGGCAAGGAAGTGAAGCGCTACTGGATTGCCCTGGGCCCGGCTCCCAAAGGACACAAGCAGCGTGAGGGGGATCAGCGTACCCCGGAAGGTCGCTATACCCTGGACTACAAGAAGAGCAACTCCGGTTTCTACAAGGCTATTCACATCAACTACCCGAATCTGGACGACATCAAGCGCGCCAACGAGTTGGGTGTGAACCCGGGCGGCATGATCATGATCCACGGCCAGCGCAACAGCCTGGGGGATCGCAGGGTGCAGCCGTCCAACTGGACCAATGGCTGCATTGCGGTGCTGAACCACGAGATGGACGAGATCTGGAACGCCATCGAGCCCGGCACCCCCATCATCATCGAGCCCTGATCCCGCCTGCCAACGCCCGCTCTCATGCGGGCGTTGCATTTGTCGCAGACCATGACGTGACACTGCCTCCTGCGCCGTGCTAGTTTTTCCGGTTCGCATTGGCTGTGACAAGGATGATCCCATGATGTCGGAAACCCGCCTCCCTGCGCCCGAGCGCACGGGGGCACTCTGGTGGCGCGCCACCCTGGATATGCTCCCGCTCTCCATTTCCGTCATCCCCTGGGGGATACTGTGCGGCGCCCTGGCGCTTCAGGCGGGTATGAGCCCGCTCCAGGCACAGCTGATGTCGCTGCTGGTCTATGCGGGGGCGGCCCAGCTCTCGGCCACCACCTTGTTCGGGGCGGGGACACCGCTGCTGCCCATCATGGGCTCCACCATGGTGATCACCTCCCAGCATCTGCTCTATGGCTTCACCTTCCGGCGCGACGTGCTGCCGCTCTCCCTGCGCTGGCGGGCCAGTCTCGCCTTCTTCCTGACCGACGAGATGTTTGCGGTGGCGCTGAAAGAGAGGGAGCGCAGCGGCGCCTTCAATCCCGCCTATGCGCTCATCGCGGGCTTTGTCTTCTATCTGTTCTGGAACCTGGCGACCCTGCTCGGCATCGCCGCCGGCCAGTATATTGACGGGTTGGACAAGATGGGGCTCGACTTTGCCATCGCCGCCACCTTTATCGCCATGACGCTCCCCGCCATGAAGAACCTGCCCATGGTGGCGGCCACCCTAGTGAGCGGCGGGACGGCGCTCGTCACCAAGCCGCTGCTGGCGGAGATCCACATCATCGTCTCGGCCCTGGCCGGCATGGTGGTGGGCTATGTGCTGCACCGGATGAGGAGGTGATCATGGGCTGGCTGATGATAGGGCTGCTGGCCCTGATCACTTTCTTCAACCGTTTTGCCTTCTTCTCGCGGTTGACCCGCTATCAGCCGGGAGCCGAGATGGGGGCTTTCCTCAGCTTCTCGGCCCAGTCGGTGCTGACCGCCATCTGGCTGCCCATCGTCTTCAGCTATGAGCCCGGCCACGGGCTGGACTGGGATCCGGACTACCTGGCAGCCACCCTGCTGGTGACGGTGCTGACCCTGCTGCGCCTGCCTACCCTGGTGGTGGTGGTCGTCGGCATGGGGGGCTTCTTCCTGCTGCGCTGGCTGGGGGGCGTGGCCCTGTTCTGGCCCTGGTGAAGGATGTGTCGTGATCCGGCATAGCGGATGTCTTGATGGGATATCCGCCCTGTTGGGAATGTCACTTCAAAAAAGGCCTCCCAAGTGTGAGGATTTTGGTTCCACCCGCCACGGAGTGAACTATGTCCTTCACCGAAACTTGCCAGCGCATCGTGCGCGACCCTCTGCTCTCACCGGCCCAGAAGAATCGGGCCCTGGCGCTCGCCGCCGAAAACGCGTTGCCTTACCCCGAGTTGCCTGCCGCCGTGCAGGATGCCATGGCACAAGGGATGCTGTGCGACATGTTCGAGGGGCACGCCCCCTACAAGCCGCGCTATGTGCTGCCGGACTACGAGAAGTTCCTGACCCAGGGCTCAGCCTGGCTGGAGCTGGCAGCGCCGCGGGATTTCGATGAAGCGCTCGATGCCTTGCGCATCCTCTATCACCACGTTCCTTCCGTCACCGGCATGCCGGTCTGGTTGGGACGGCTCGATCAGCTGCTGCTCCCCTTTGTCGGCGAGCTGGATGACGAGACTCTCTACCGCAAGCTGAAAGGGTTCTGGATCTATCTGGACCGGGTGCTGCCGGACGCCTTTATGCACGTCAACATTGGTCCCAACGACAACCGGATCTGCCGCCTGATCCTGCGCATCGACAACGAGCTCAAGCAGGTGGCCCCCAACCTCACCTTCTTCCACGATCCAGAGCAGACTCCCGACGATCTGCTGCTGCTGGCGGTGAAGAATATCGCCGAGTGCAGCAAGCCGCACATCGCCAACTACCCGATCCATCGCGATACCTTCGACCAGCGTGGTTTTGGCATCGTCAGCTGCTACAACTCCCTGCCGCAGGCCGGTGGCGCCAACACCCTGGTGCGGATCTCCCTCAAGCGAGTCGCCGAGCAGGCACAGGGGATCGATGATTTCCTCGGCTGTCTGCTGCCCCACTACTGCCGTCTCACGTCCCAGCTGATCGCGGTGCGCGCCGCCTTCCTGCACGAGGAGTCCGGTTTCTTCGACAGCTTCCTGGTCAAGGAGGGGCTGCTGGATGAGGATCGCTTCGTCCCCATGTTCGGCATCTACGGCATGGCGGAAGCGGTCAACATCTTGATGGATAAAGAGAATCTGCCGGGCCGCTACGGTCACGACGAAGAGGCAAATCAGCTTGGCTATCGCATCTCGGCCCAGCTTTCGGAATATGTCACTACGACGCCGCAGACCCATGCCTGGGGTGGGCACGCTCTGCTGCACTCACAGGGCGGCCTCAGCATCGATGTGGCGGTGACCCCGGGGGTGCGGATTCCCTACGGGCAGGAGCCGGATCCGGCCAGCCATGTGCTGGCGCTGGCGCCGCACCACGGCTACTACCACTCGGGGATCAGCGAGATCCTGACCCTGGATCTCACCATCCGCCAGAATCCGCAGGCACTGCTGCAGCTCTGCAAGGGGGCGCTCGCCATCGGCATGCGCGAGTTCACCGCCAACGTGGCCGACAGCGATCTGGTTCGGGTGACCGGCTATATGATCCGCAAGAGCGACGTGGCACGCTTCGCAGAGGAGGGGTCGCGGCTGCAGACCACCTGTCTTGGTGCCGAGGCGAGTGAAGTGACCGCCATTCGCCAGCGGACGCCGCGAGTGGTCGCCAATGAGTCGACCATCAGTCAGTACTGAGCCAAGTCCGATGGATGAAGCTCTGCTGACGCGCAGCGCCCTGGTGAGCAGGGTGCTGCCTTTTTCCTGCGTAGACGGGCCGGGCAACCGGCTGGTCTTGTTTCTGCAAGGGTGCAACTTCCGCTGCCCCGGTTGTCACAATCCCCACACTATCGGGCTGTGCGACGATTGCGGCGACTGCCTTGCGGTCTGCCCGAGTGGCGCCCTCGCCATGAGCGAGGGCAAGGTTCATTGGCAGGAGGCGCTCTGCACCGATTGTGACGCCTGTCTGGAGGCCTGCCCTCGCCACGCCAGCCCCAAGACGCGCCAGATGTCGGTGGCCGAGGTGCTGGCCCTGCTGCGCCGTTATGGCCCGCTGCTCACCGGCATCACCGTCTCTGGCGGGGAGGCTACCACCCAGTTGCCCTTCGTGATCGCCCTGTTCACGGCCATCAAGGCTGCGCCGGATCTGGCCCGTCTCACCTGCCTGCTCGACAGCAACGGATCCCTGGGGAAAACGGGTTGGCAGCGGCTGCTGCCGGTGCTGGACGGCGCCATGATAGACCTCAAGGGGTGGCGCGAGCCTGTGCATCAGGCCCTGACCGGGCGGGGCCGCGAGCGGGTGCTGGCGTCGCTGCGCTGGCTGGCTGCCCATGACAGGCTGGCGGAGGTGCGGCTGCTGCTGGTGCCGGGGCGGAGCGATTTTCTCGACGCCACTGGCGCGCTGGAGGAGGCGTTGACGACCTTTTTGCTGTCGCTGGGGCCCGTGCCCATCCGCCTCAACGGCTTTCGCCACCACGGGGTGCGAGGGGAGGCGCTGTCATGGCCAGAAGCCGGGTCGGCTGATCTGACAGTGCTTGCCAACGCATTGAAGGCCAAGGGGTTTGGGTCGGTGATGCTGCCTGCGATCTGAGCTCTGCGGCACGTAGGGATGCTGTGACCCGATATGACGCAACTGTGAACTCTGTCTATAGGGGCTGTCCGAGGGGACGGCTAGAATGGGTAAACCGTCCATCACCAACAGATACCCATGAGTGAATCCAACGCCCTTTATCGAGTGCAGTTCATTTGTCACAGCGAGCGTTACGAAGTCTATGTAAGAGAGGTGAATCAGGGCCAGCTGTTCGGCTTCATCGAGATCGCCCACTTCGTGTGGGACACCCACACGGCGCTCATCGTCGACCCCAGCCACGAGAAGCTGAAGAGCGAATTTGCCGACGTCACCCGCACCCTGATTCCCATGCACCACGTGCTGCGGGTCGATCAGGTGCGCAAGCAGGGGGCCGCCCGCATCACCGAACTGGGCAACAACGTCACCTCTTTCCCAGGCCCCATCTATACCAAGAAGCCCTGAGTCCTGCCGCCAGGCATCATTGTGGGGCGTCCAGCTCCCGGGCCAGTTGCAGGATGCGCTGACGGAACCAGCGCAGGGCGGGATCTTCCCCCAGGGGGCCATACCACACCAGGCTGTGGCTCACTGCGCCGTAATCGAAGGGGACGGGGCGGCTCACCAGCCCCTGGGTACAAGCCCGGGTAGCCCAGCCCTTCACGGCTGTGAGAATGAGATCGCTCTGGCGCAGCAGGGCGGCGGCGCTGCCAAAATCCGGCAGGGTGGCCCCCAGTCTGCGCCGTACCTGGCGCTGGGCGAGACTCTGCTCGAAGAAGGGATCGGCCAGCTCCTGATCGCGAATGGCGATGTGGCGCCAGCTCAGGTAGGCATCGAGATCCCAGGGGCGCGTCAACGCCGGATGATCCGCGCGCATCAGGCAGACCAGCTCGTCCTCCCGCAAGGTTTCCCAGACGAGGCCGGGCTGATTGACCCCGGGCTGGCTCTGATCGTGGGGCAGGATCACGAAGTCGAGCTTGCCCGCCGCCAGAGCAGCCAGACCCTGCTCGTCCTTGCTACGCACAACGGGCATCAGCCCCGGCACTTCCTGCATCAACTGACCCAGTACGGCTCCCATGGGCCAGATCATGCTGCTCTCCCGCATCGCCAGGTTCAGCTCCCCCTGCCAGTTGGCAGGGGCAAATCCTTCCTGGCTGGTGAGGCCGTTGAGCTCCCCCAGCAGGCGGCGCAGCGTCGGGCCGAGGCGTTCGGCAAACGGGGTCAGCAGCAACTGATTGCCCTGGCGGTAGAGCAGTTGATCCCCCAGCAGTTCGCGCAACTGGTTGAGGGTCTTGCTGACAGTGGAGGGGGTGGTGCAGAGGCGCTCGGCGCTGCGGGTGACACTGCGGGTGTCGAGCAGCAGATGCAGGGTCACCAGGTGGCGACCGCCGAGGCGGGAGAGGGCAATGAGATCCATCACGGTTCCACGGGCAAGGGGACAAACGAAAAGCCCCGCCTGAGCGGGGCTTGCGGGCTTAGCCCTTGAGCACGGCGGCCATGGCGTCGGCCACATAGTCGACGTTGCGGCTGTTGAGGCCCGCCACGCACATGCGACCGGAGCGCACCAGGTAGACGGCGAACTCTTCCCGAAGGCGGTCCACCTGCTCCGGCGTGAAGCCGGTGTAGCTGAACATGCCGCGCTGGTTGATGAAGTAGCCAAAATCGCGGCCCGGCACCTTGGCACTCAGCACCTCGAACAGCTTCTGGCGCATGGCCTTGATGCGGGTGCGCATCTCGGTCACCTCACCGACCCACATGGCGTGCAGTTCGGGCTGGCTCATTACCGCCGCGGTGATCTGGCCGCCGTGGGTGGGGGGGCTGGAGTAGTTGCGGCGCACGGTGGCCTTCATCTGCCCCAGCACCCGGCTCGCCTCTTCGGCATCCTGGCAGATGACCGACAGGCCGCCGCAACGCTCGCCGTAGAAGGAGAGGTTCTTGGAGAAGGAGTTGCTGACGAAGAAGCTGACACCGGCGGCCACCATGGCGCGGATGGCATAGGCATCCTCTTCCAGCCCGTCACCGAAGCCCTGATAGGCGATGTCCATGAAGGGGATCAGGTTCTTCTCGACCACCAGAGCGATCACCTGGTCCCACTGGGCACGGGAGAGATCCACCCCGGTCGGGTTGTGGCAGCAGGGGTGCAGCAGCACGATGCTTTTCGCAGGCAGGCTGCTCAGGCAGTCGATCATGGCGTCGAACAGCACGCCGCCGGTGGCCGCATCGTAATAGGGGTAGTCGTGCACCTTGATGCCGGCCCCCTCGAACATCGCCTTGTGGTTGTCCCAGGTAGGATTGCTGACCCACACCTCGGAGGTCGGGAAGTAGCGCTTGAGCAGATCGGCACCGATCTTCAGGGCGCCGGAGCCGCCGATGGTCTGGATGGTGGCGATGCGACCCGCCTTGACCGCTTCGTGCTCGGCGCCAAACAGCAGGTGCTGCACCGCGGTGCGGTAGTTGGCGGCGCCTTCCATCGGCTGGTAGGGGCGTGGGGCCGGGGCGGCGGCGCGCTGCGCTTCGGCCTGCTGCACCGACGGCAGCAGCGGAATGCGGCCCTGCTCATCGTAATAGAGGCCAATCCCCAGGTTCACCTTCTGTTCGCGGGTATCTTTGTGGAAGGTTTCGACTAGCGTCAGTATGGGGTCGCCAGCATAGGCATCGACGTGTTCAAACATGGGGGGTCCTTGAAGTTGACTGTCCAATTCGGCCGGCCATCAGCCGGGCCGATATGATGGCGCAATCCAGAGGTGGCCTCAAGTTGTTCGAGATGGCGACAGGGCTGACAAAGTCTGTCGCAGTGGTGAATGCGGGGCCCTTGCCAGGATCCTGCATCCCGTCTGCACGTTCCCCCCATTTTGTCAGAGAAGGCTGCCTTATCGGCATCGTTTGGATAATATATGGATGCATACGGCCCCTCTCATTCCCCTCCCACCCATCCGGGGGAGCCAGGTTCGGCGCCGCCTGAGACAAAAGAAATAGTTGCATAATAGTCAGGCTATTCTTTTGACAACCATTGCAGTGTGCCCGGCCCCTTCGGGGGGCCCACGATAACAGGTGACTCATCGCCGATGACCCGACATGTTTCTGATGCCGATTCCCCCTGGCTGGACTGGCACGGCCTGGGTGGCTGGAATGTCTATTTTCTTGCCAAGTTCGCCCTGCTCTGGGGGGGATATCTCAACTTCCATCCCCTGATCAACCTGGTGTTTGCCGCCTTCCTGATCTTTCCCCTGCCAAGGGCCGGGTGGCGCCGTGCGCGGCACTGGCTGGCGTTGCCGGTAGGGGCGGGGATCTTCTATCACGATACCTGGTTGCCGGGGATAGAGAGCATTCGTGCCCAGGGCAGCCAGGTCTTCTCCTTCACCCTGGATTACTGGGCTGAGCTGCTCGGGCGTTTCATCAATTGGGAGATGGTCGGCGCGGGGTTCGTGCTGCTGACGCTCTATCTGTTCATCGCCCAGTGGTTGCGCTTCACCCCCTGGATCCTGCTGGCGCTGCTCTGGCTCTGGGTCTCGCCCCAGGTGAGCAATCCCTTCGCGAGCAGCAAGGGGGCGAGCGAGCACGCCCTGAACACGCCCCGGGAGGAGACCCGCCCCTCAGTGCTGCCCATGGAGGAGCAGCTTGACCAGAGTGCCCCGCCGACCAACGAGAACCTCAACGCCTATCTCGATGACTTCTATCGGGAGGAGCAGGAGAGGCTGGTGCACTTCCCGGAGAGCCTGCCAGCCCAGGCGACCCCCTTCGATGTGCTCATCATCAATGTCTGCTCCCTGGCCTGGCGTGACGTGGAGGCGAGCGGCCTGACCGGGCACCCGGTCTGGTCCCACTTCGACATTCGCTTCAACCGCTTCAACTCCGCCACCTCCTACAGCGGCCCGAGCTCCATTCGCCTGCTGCGGGCCAGTTGCGGGCAGACCAGCCACCAGGGGCTCTATGTGACGGCGCCGAAGCAATGCCTGCTGTTCGAGAACCTGGCCCAGCTCGGCTTTGCCAAACAGGTGGCCATGGATCACTCGGGGGATTTTGGCAACTACCTGACCGGCCTGCAGCAGTATGCCGGGCTGGATGTGACCCCCATGGACAAGAAGGGGCTGGCCCATGATCTCGCCTCCTTCGATGGCGAGCCCATCTATCGCGGGGATGCCCTGTTCGGCCGCTGGCTGAACGAGCGGACACAGAGTCAGGCGGCACGCAACGTCACCTTCTTCAACCTCATCGCCCTGCACGATGGCAACCGCTATGTGGCGAGCCGCCAGATAGCGCCCTACAAGGCGAGGCTCAAGACCCTGCTGGATCAGCTGGACGACTTCATGACGACGCTGGAGCAATCCGGCCGCAAGGTGGCCGTGGTGATGGTGCCTGAGCACGGCGCCGCTCTCACCGGCGACAAGATGCAGATGGCCGGGCTGCGGGACATTCCCAGTCCGAGCATCACCCAGGTGCCGGTGGGGGTTGCCCTGCTCGGTACCAAGGCGCCCCACGAGGCGACCCGCAACGTGGACACCCCCAGCAGCTTCCTGGCGGTATCAGAACTGGTCTCCAGGCTGGTGGGGAAGGATGTGTTCGGGAGCGAGACCATCGATTGGGATGCCCTGCTGGGCGACCTGCCGCAGACCCCGTCGGTGTCCGAGAACCAGGGCTCGGTGGTGATCGAATATCAGGGCAAGTACCACATCAAGCTGGGGCAGGGGGACTGGGTCCCCTATCCCCAATGAGACCGGAGGTGACGATGCGCAGCGAACGGCAATCAGACATGCAGATCCCCTTCGGCGTCCCGGTGGAGGGCACGGTAATCAATGACGTGGCCATGGTCCAGCAGGCCTTTGGTGTCAGCCTCTCCTACCAGGATATTGCCGCCAGGGAGCGGCTCGCCGTCTTGTGCGCACGCTTCCCCCTGCTGGCGGAGGTGGCAGTGAAAGGGCCCGAGGGGACTGGCGAGGGGAGGTCTGCATGAAGGTGATCGCCCTGCAGGGGATCCGGGGAGGTGTGGGGACCACCGCCATCGTGGCGGGGCTTGCCCAGGCTGCCCATGAGCAGGGGGCAAGGGTGCTGGCGGTGGATCTCTGCCCGGACAACCAGCTTGGCATCCACCTTGGCCTGCCCCATGACGATCCGGGAGGCTGGAGCCGGCTGACCCAGCCGGCGCGGGAGTGGCGAGGTGCGCTTCACCGCCGGGAGGAGGGACTGGATCTGCTCTCCCATGGAGGGGGGGAGGGGGCGTCGGCCGAGTGGCTGGCGGGGATCGATGGCTATGATCTGGTGCTGCTGGATCTGCCCCTGGGCATGGCCCCCGTCATCCCCTGCAGGCGCTTGCTGGTGGTCAATGCGGATGCCAACTGCCATGTGCGGCTTCACCGCCACTCCTGGGCGGCCGATGAGCGTCTGCTGGTGACCCAGTTCTCCAGCCAGCGGGCCCTGCAGCAGGGGTTGCTGGATCTCTGGCTGGCAGGGGGGCTCCCTCTGCTCAATCTTCATCTGCACAGGGATGAAGCCATGGCGGAGGCCATGGCCGCCAAGCTGCCGGTCGGCCGCTATGCGCCCACCAGTCTGGTTGCCCACGAGCTGGCCGCCCTGGCGACCTGGTGTCTGGCAGAGGGGGAGGCGCCCCGATGAGAGTGCGGCTGCTGACGCCGGCTGCGGGCCTCTGGTGCTCGCAGCGCTATGGCGCACTGCGCGAGCGGGGGGCTTCCCGCCCGGGGGCGGCCGCATTGACACTGGGCTGGCTGCTGGCCTGGGCTCTCTTCCCCCTCGAGCGTCATGGCTGGCAATGGGTGCTGGGCCATGCCCGGGGACTCTATCCCCAGCTGACGCACCCCCGGGTGGGGGATCCCCTGCGCGTTCTGTTGCAGAGCCTCTGGATGATAGTGCGTCGCCCACAACCCATCCCTCTGCGCTGGCCTGCCTCCTGGCAGCGGCTCTGGCATAGGGGCACCCAGGCTCTCGGCGCCTTCCTGGCCCGCCAGGAGGAGAAAGGGCTGGCCGCCGCCAGGGCCACGCCCCGCGAGGCGCGCTGGAAGAGCGTGCTGCTCTGCGTGGTGGCCGGGAGCCTCTCTCTGCTCTGCGTCACCCAGCCGTTCACCCTGCAGGCGCAACTGGTGTTCGTGCTCCTGCTGGCGGCCATGGCCTTTATCCTGCGCGCCGTGCCGGGCCGTTATCCCATGCTGATGATGATGGTGCTCTCCCTCACCATCTCCTGCCGCTACATCTGGTGGCGCTACACCTCGACCCTCGACTGGTTCGACCCCGTCAGCCTGGCCTGCGGCCTGCTGCTGCTGGCCGCCGAGACCTATGCCTGGCTGGTGCTGCTGCTCGGCTACTGGCAGACCGCATGGCCCCTGCACCGCCCTCCGGCACAACTGCCGGCGGATCCGGCCCAGTGGCCCAGCGTGGATCTGATGATCCCCACCTACAACGAGGATCTCGCCATCGTGAAGGGGACTGTCTACGCCGCCATGGGGCTCGACTGGCCTGCCGACAAGCTGACCATCTGGCTGCTTGACGACGGGGGGCGGGCGGCGTTTCGCGACTTCGCCGAGGAGGCCGGGATCCGCTATGTGGCCCGGTCGACCCATGAGCACGCCAAGGCGGGCAACATCAATCACGCCCTCAAGATGGCCACCGGGGATCTGGTCGCCATCTTCGACTGTGACCACCTGCCGACCCGCTCCTTCCTGCAGATGACGGTGGGCTGGTTCTACCGGGATCCCCGTCTGGGCGTGGTCCAGACCCCCCACCACTTCTTCTCCGCCGATCCGTTCGAACACAACCTGCAACGGTTTCGCAAGATGCCGAACGAGGGGGCCCTCTTCTACGGCCTGGTGCAGGATGGCAACGACATGTGGGATGCCAGCTTCTTCTGCGGTTCCTGCGCCGTCATCAAGCGCACTGCCCTTGACGAGATCGGCGGCATCGCGGTGGAGACGGTCACCGAGGATGCCCACACCTCCCTGCGGCTGCACCGCCTCGGCTACACCTCGGCCTATATCCGGATCCCGCTGGCTGCGGGGCTGGCCACCGAAAGCCTCTCTGCCCACATCGGTCAGCGCATCCGATGGGCGCGCGGCATGGTGCAGATCCTGCGTCTGGACAACCCCCTCTTCGGCAAGGGGCTCAAGCTGGGGCAGCGGCTTTGCTACTTCAATGCCATGCTGCACTTCCTCTCGGGCATACCGAGGCTCATCTTCCTGACGGCGCCGCTCGCCTTCCTGATCCTGCACGCCTACATCATCTATGCCCCTGCGGCGGCCATCGCCCTCTACATGTTGCCGCACATCTTCCACAGCGCCCTGACCAACTCCCGGTTGCAGGGCAAGGTGCGCCACTCCTTCTGGGGCGAGGTCTATGAGACGGTGCTGGCCTGGTACATCGCCAGGCCGACCACGGTGGCGCTCTTTGCACCTCACAAGGGGACGTTCAACGTGACTGCCAAGGGGGGGATGACGGAGGAGGTGTTCCTCGATCTGTCGGTCTCCCGCCCCTATCTGCTGCTGATCCTGCTCAATCTGTGCGGGCTGGGGTTCGGCCTCTGGCGCATCGGCACCGGCCCTGCCGACGAGGTGCCGACCCTGATCCTCAGCATGATCTGGACCCTCTACAACATGACCATACTGGGCGGCGCCCTGGCGGTGGCCTTCGAGTCGCGGCAGGTCCGTGCCAATCCCAGGGTGGAGATGGTGATGCCGGCGGCCATCAGGCTGGCGAACGGTCACCTCTACCCCTGTACCGTCAGGGATTACTCCAACGGGGGGGTCGGGGTGCTGCTCGAGGCGCCCCTGCCCCTGGCCGACAAGGAGAGGGTCTGGTTGCTGCTGCGCCATGACCAGCGGGAGCAGGCGTTCGCCGCCAAGGTGCAGCGGGTGTTCGGCTGCAAGCTGGGACTGGAGCTGGAGCCCATGGCGCAGGCACAGCATGTCGAGTTCATCCAGTGCACCTTCGCCCGGGCCGATACCTGGTCCCTGTGGCAGCAGCGTCTGGGCAAGGATCGCCCCCTCCACAGCCTGATCGACATTACCCTGCTCGGCTGGGGGGCTTACTGGCGTCTGGCCCGTACCTCACCCATCGGCTTTGTTTGTATCCTCCTCGAGAAGCTGGCTCGCTGGCTCCTCTCCTTCGTTCCCCGTCGCGTCTCCCCAGATTTCCGGGCCGGGACTCCGACCTCACAGACAGTGAAAGGATGATGAAACCACAACGCTACCTTATTCCTCTCCTGCTGATGGCGCAGGGTGCGACTGCCGCTGAGGCCGTCGGCCCCCTGCCGCCCGTTCCCGCTCCGGTGCGCACCCAGGGAATGAGCTTCGAACAGATGGCGTCATCGCCAGGCACCCTCTCCCTGCGCGGCAATGCGCCAGACGGACTGGCCGACTTCACCGTGCGGCGGGACGAGGTGGTGACCCGGGCCACCCTGGATCTGAACTTCACGCCATCGCCCTCCCTGCTGCCGCTCATCTCCCAGGTCAAGGTCTATCTCAATGACGAGCTGATGGGGGTGACGGCCCTCAACCAGGATCAGATGGGGACGATGACCCATGCCAGCATCGAGCTGGATCCCCGCTATGCCAAGGATTTCAACCGCCTCAAGGTGAGCTTCGTCGGCCACTATCAGAAAGTGTGCGAGAACCCGGCGAGCGACACCCTCTGGCTCAACGTCAACCGGGACAGCAAGCTGACCCTGCAGTTGCAGACCCTGCCGGTGCGCAACGAGCTCTCCTTCTTCCCCATGCCGTTCCTCGACGTGCGGGACAATGGCAAGCTGACTCTGCCCATGGTGTTCACGGGCTCAGTGCCCCCGGAGCAGCAGCAGGCGGCGGCGGTGCTGGCCTCCTGGTTCGGCACCAAGGCCCAGTGGCGGGGCCAGCATTTCCCGGTGCTCATCAACCAGTTGCCGGATCGCAACGCCGTGATCTTTGCCACCAATGACGCGCGCCCCGATTTCCTGGTGGACTATCCCGAGGTGAAGGGGCCCACCATCGACATGATCAGCTCCCCCGACAATCCCTATGTGAAGCTGCTGCTGATCTTGGGGCGGGATCAGCAGGATCTGCTGACGGCGGTGCAGGGGCTGGCGCGAGGCGATGTCATGCTGCGTGGCCAGAGCGTCATGGTGGACGAGGTGAAGCCGCTCTTGCCGCGTCAACCCTACGATGCCCCGAACTGGGTGCGACTGGATCGCAAGATGCGCTTTGATGAGCTCACGGAGTACCCGGGCCAGTTGCAGGCAACGGGACGCACGCTGTGGCCCATGAGCCTGACGCTGCGCCTGCCGCCGGATCTCTATCTGCTGGGGGAGAACGGCATCAGGACGGAGCTGAAGTATCACCATACCTCGCCCACCCTGCGCGACGGTTCCCGGCTGGATGTGGGGGTCAACGGCCAGCTCATGAAGTCGTTCACGCTCGAGCCCGGCGAGGTCAAGAGTGAGCGGTTGCTGACCCTGCCGCTCTGGTTTGCCGACGACGGCGACACCATGGCGCTGCGCATGCCCGGGCTCAAGACCACCCAGGCCAACAGCCTGAGCTTCTCGTTCGAGTATGCCCAACAATACATGGGAGGAACGGAGGATGGCCGTTGCGACTTGGTGATGCCGCCTGCCCATCAGGTGCGCATCGACGAGGGCTCCACCATCGACTTCACCGGCTATCGCCACTTCATCGAGATGCCCGACCTCAAGGCGTTCGCCTATGCCGGCTTCCCGTTCAGCCGGATGGCGGATCTCGCCGACACCCAGATTGTCATGCCGGCCAGACCACATCCCGGGCAGATCACCACCTTGCTCGATGCCGTCGGTGCCATCGGGGCCGAGACCGGGTATCCGGCGCTCTCCCTGCAGGTTCTGGACGACTGGGAGCGAGCGCGCACCGCGGATCGGGATACCCTGCTCATCGGCACCCTGCCGGAGGAGTTTCGAGGGGATCTGGCTCCCGACGCCCTGCTGCAATCCACGCGCAGCTGGGTCAACGAGCCAACCCGCCAGCACAAGGGGGATCTGCTGCACACCATGGCCGATCGCCAGCCCCAGGCCCGGGTGGGCATGACGGGCAATCGGGCCATCGCCGTCATCCTGGGGCTGCAATCGCCGACCCATGATCAGCGCAGCCTGGTGGCCTTGCTGGCGGATGGGCCGGCGGGGGTCACATTGCTCAATGAGGCCCTGCAGACCCGGACCCTGCGCGATCAGGTGGCAGGCTCGGTGGCCATCATCCGGGAATCCGGGGTGAAGAGCCTGGTGGTGGGGGATCGCTACGAGGTGGGCTACCTGCCGTGGTGGGAGCGTCTCTGGCAACTGTTTGCCCGTTATCCGGTGCGTCTTGCCGGGCTGACCCTGCTCTGCATGCTGGTACTGGGCTGGGGTCTGCGGGTGCTGCTTGCCAGTGCCAGTCGCCGCCGTCTGAAGGAAGATTAAGAGATGACTCAGATGAAAAATGTCTGTGGTGCCCTGCTCCTCTGGGCCCTTTGTTCCCTCCCGGCGCAGGCCGTCTGCCACTGGCCGGAGTGGGATCACTTTCGCCAGCACTACATCAGCGAAGAGGGCAGGGTCATCGACCCTGCCGAGGGGCGCCGCATCACCACCTCGGAAGGCCAGAGCTATGCCCTCTTCTTCGCCCTGGTCAACGATGACAGGGAGACCTTTGCCCGCCTGCTCGACTGGACGGAGCGGCAGCTCGCCCGCGGGGATCTGACCGGCTTCCTGCCATCCTGGCTCTGGGGCAGGCAGCAGGACGGCAGTTGGGGTGTGCTGGATGCGAACAGCGCGTCCGATTCGGATCTCTGGATAGCCTACAGCCTGCTGGAGGCGGGTCGCCTGTGGGACAACCACAGCTACTCTGCCCTCGGCACCCTGTTGCTGCGCCGTATTGCCCGGGAGGAGGTCGCCACGCTGCCGGGTCTCGGCCCCGTGTTGCTGCCCGGGGCGAAAGGCTATGAGGGGGAGGGACGCTGGACCCTCAACCCCAGCTATCTGCCTCCACAACTGCTGGCCAGATTCGCCTCCTTCAAGGGACCCTGGGGGGAGATGAGGGCCCTCTTGCCCAAGCTGCTGCAGGAGAGTGCGCCCCGTGGCTTTGCCCCGGACTGGGTGGACTGGCAGGGGGAGAAGGGGTGGCAGGTGACGGCGGACAAGGGCGACACCGGTGGCTATGACGCCATCCGCGTCTATCTCTGGCTCGGCATGTTGAGCGAGGAGGATCCCGCCAGGGCTTCCCTGGTGGCCCATTTTGCCCCCATGCTGGCGCAGCTGACCGAATCGGGTCATCTGCCCGAGCGGGTCTCCAGCCTGAGTGGACAGGTTCAGGGCAAGGGGCCGAGCGGCTTTGCCGCCGCCCTCCTGCCCCTGTCACGGGGCTTGCCGGCGCAGGTCACCTTGCGCAAGCAGGTCTCCGATCACGGGCTGGATGCGGATGCCTACTACGGCAGCGTGCTGACCCTGTTCGGCGCAGGCTGGGATCAGGGGCGTTATCGCTTTGCCGCCGACGGTACCCTGCAGCCGGATTGGAGCGAGTCATGTCAGGCAGAGTGACCCTGGGGTGCCTGCTCGCCTGCCTGATGAGCGGAGCCCTGGCGCAAGGGACGGTACAGCCGGTGGCCTGGCTGCTGGAGCAGGTCAGGATTGGCGAGGCCCGTGGGCGGGAAGATCTCGTCAGCAACAGCCTCTATTCTCTCTCCCTGGTGGAGCCCGATCATCCGGAGCTGCTGGCAGCCCAGGCCCGTCAGGCCCTGCGCCAGGGCAAGGTCAAGGAGGCCGGGGCACTGCTGGCCCGCCTTGGCAAGCAAGACCCCGACTCTGCGCTCTATCGTCAGGGCATGGCCAATCTGGCCCTGAACGAACCGGCCAGGCGCCAGCAACTGCAACAAGCCAGGCTGCTGACCAGCGCCGGCAGGCTGGAGGAGGCCGAGCGTCTCTATCGCTCCCTGTTCTCAGGTGACTTGCCCCCCAATCTCGACGTGGCGGTGGATTATGCCCTGTTGCAGACACGGATCCCGGCCATGAAGGCAAAGGGGCTGGCGGCCCTGGAGGCACTCAACCGGCAATATCCGGGTGAGCCCAGAGTGCGGGGCGGGCTGGCTCGCCTCTATCTGGCGGAGGGTCGGCGCCAGGGGGCGCAGAACCTGTTGCGCGAGATGGCGCGAGACCCCTATCAGCGGGACGAGGCCGCCGAGATCTGGCTCGCAGACATCGAATCCCTGCCCATCGGTCCCGGGAGCATCGCTGCCTTGCAGGAGTATATGGTGCTCTTTGGCGAAGGGGATACCACCAAGGCGGAACAGCTGCTCGCGGCCCAGGAGGAGAAGTGGGCCTCGCCTGCCTATCGTGCACGCCAGTCGGCGCTCGCAAGCACGGCGGGAGGTGGTGCATCCATCTCCCGCTTGCAGCGTGCCCTGGCTGCCAACCCGGGGGATCCCGAACTCATGGGGGCCCTAGGGCAGGCCTACTCCCGCAACGATCAGCGAGCGCTGGCCATCGCCCAGTTTGAACGGGTGCTGGCACACCCCGAGGTGACCGACAAGGACAAATGGCGCAGCCTGCTGGCCACCAACCGCTACTGGCTGCTGGTGAGCCAGGGGCGCAGCGCCCTGGAACGGGAGCAGTGGGATGAGGCGGCGACCCTGTATCGCCGTGCCATCGCCCAGGATGGGCATGAACCCGAAGCCTGGCTGGGGCTCGGAGACAGCGAGCGTGGCCGCCATCGCGATGCCGACGCGGAGTCTGCCTACCGCAAGGCGCTCGCCATGGGGAGCGCGCGGGAGCGGGCCCTGGCCCGCCTGTTCGATCTCTACAAGGAGCAGGATCCGGCGCGTGCCCTGGCCCTGCTGGAGCAGCAGGGCACCCCCGGGATGCAGGCCGAAGGGCGGCGGCTCAAGGCCGGGCTGTTGGAGGAGGAGGCCGATCAGCTTGATCGGGCCGGCAAGGTGGCGGCGGCGCTGCGCCTTCGCGAGCAGGCACTTGCGCTGACCCCGGAAGAGGTGTGGCTGGCCTATCGAGTGGCCGATACCCGGGCCCGCCTCGGGGAGGCTGGCAGCGGGGAGCGGCTCTTGCGGGAACGGCTGGCGGCGCACCCGCAGGATGCCACCCTGCGCTACGCCACCGCCCTCTATCTCTCCGGGCAGGACAAGATGGTGGAGGCGAGAGGGGTGCTGGCCGCCATCCCTAGGTCCGGCTGGACACAGGACATGGATGCGCTGGATCAGCGCCTCGCCCGTGACGAGGTGCTCGCCAGGGCGAGGGCGCGTCACGAGGCCGGGGATGATGAGGGGGCCGAACGCCTGCTTCAGCCGTTTCAGCCGGATGAAGAGGCGAGCCTGATGCTGGCGGAGTGGGCCACGGATCGGGGGGCCTATGCACTGGCGGAGCAGCGCTATCAGGAGGTGCTTGCCCGCACGCCGCAACAGCCCGAGGCCAGGCTTGGCATGGCCGAACTGGCCCAGGCCAGGGGCGATCTGGCAAAGGCCCGTCACTGGCTGCCCGCCTGGCCGGTCAGCCCGCTGCCCCCGGAGGGGGCCAACTACTACCGCCGGGTAGCCAATCTCTATCAGGCGCTGGGAGAGGGCGAGACAGCCCGCGCCATTTTCACCGACTACGAACCCCTGGTGGCGATGCAACCGGCCTCCCAGCAGACGGCGCTGTTCTGGCGCGATGCCGCCCGCCAGCGCGTTGCCGAGCATGATGTGGAAGAGGCCCTGGTACGGGATCGCAAGGGGCTGGTGGCCGCAGGTTTGGTCCCCCGCGAGGATCTGGAGGGGGGCGAGCTGACCCGGCTGGCCCGCAGTCAGGATGGGGAGGGGTGGCTGGCATCCGGCCTGCGCAGCGATCTCGACAGGCATTACCGGCAGAGCCAGACCACCTTCTCCCTCGACAGCGATTACTGGGGCTCCAGCGGTACCGGGGGCTACTCGGATTTGCGGGCGTTGACCCAGATGGCGCAACTGGATACGCCGCTGGCCGGTGGGACCGCCTTCGGCCGCCTTGAACTGGTCGACATGGATGCCGGAGATCTGCCGGACGCCCCTTACCGGGCGCAGTTCGGTACCTGCGCGGCCAGGGACTGCCGCGGGGACGCGCACCAGCAGAGCCGGGGGACCACCCTGGCGGCAGGCTGGCAGCGGGGGGCCTGGGCGTTCGATCTGGGGACCACGCCCCTCGGTTTCGAGGTGGTGGACTGGGTCGGTGGCGCCACCTTGACCGGTGACTGGCACACGCTAGGGTGGGGGATGACCCTCTCGCGTCGGCCCGTCAGCAGCTCGCTGCTCTCCTATGGGGGAACGGTGGATCCGGGCACGGGCATCAGCTGGGGCGGGGTGCGGGCGAACGGGGTCCGCCTCGATCTCAGCCGGGATCAGGGAGGGGCCGTCGGGTTCTGGGGCAGCGCCCAGCAGCACCTGCTGACCGGCAAGAACGTGCCCGACAACTGGCGCACCCGGCTCATGGGAGGGGGCTATTACAAGTTCGTCAACGAGACCCATCGCCGTGCCAGCGTGGGGCTCAGCACCATGCTGTGGCACTACCAGCAGGATCTGGGGGGCTATACCCTGGGGCAGGGGGGGTATTACAGCCCGCAAGGGTACTTCTCGCTCTCGGTGCCGGTCAGCTACCGGCAGCGAACCCCGGACTGGTCGTGGGAGCTGGGCGGGTCGGGATCCTGGTCCTACGCCCGTACCGACGACAGTCGCCGCTACCCGCTGGAAGGCCTGTTGCCAAGCGGTTTGCCAGACAGGAATGCGCCTGTGAAAGGGGGCAGTAGCAGTGGATTCGGCTACACCCTGAATGGCATGGTGGAACACAGGCTGACGGAGCACTGGCGCATCGGTGGCCGGGTGGACATCCAGCAGGCGGATGACTATGCCCCCAGCCATGTCACCCTGTTCCTGCGCTACACCTTCAAGCCCTGGCAAGGGGATCTCGATATGCCGCCAAGGCCTCTCACTCCCTACGCGGACTTCGACTGACAGGGGCGCCCGTCATCACCGGGCGCCCTTATTTCAGATAGGAACGCAGTACCCTCACCACCTGATCCAGATCCTCCAGCCGCTCGGCATGGGTCGCCTCCTCGGCGCCAAGATGCTCGCGCATGTGTCCCTCCAGCACCTCCAGCATCAGGCCGTTGACGGCGCCGCGGATGGCGGCGATCTGCTGCAGGATGGCGGCGCAGTCTGTTTCCTGTTCCAGAGCGCTCTCCAGGGCACCGGTCTGCCCCTTGATGCGCCTGACCCGTGCCAGCAGCTTCTTCTTGTCGTGAACCGTGTGTGACATCCAGGATCCTCTCGATCAATAAAACTATACTGGGGTATAGTATGTAGCATCCTTGTTTTCAGGAGAAATCCATGCCATCCCTCGCTTCATCCCACTGCCACCACCCCGTCGTCCACGAAGGGAATCCCCTGGCCGAACAGAAGACCCGCTGGGCCGTGCTGCTCACCGTCGTCATGATGGTGGCGGAGATCGGTGGGGGTTGGTTCTACAACTCCATGGCGCTGCTGGCCGATGGCTGGCACATGAGCTCCCATGCCCTGGCCCTCGGCCTCTCGGTGCTGGCCTATCGCGCTGCCCGCCACTTCGCGCGGGATCACAGGTTCAGCTTCGGTACCTGGAAGATAGAGGTGCTGGGGGGCTTCAGCAGCGCCCTGCTGCTGGTGGGGGTGGCGGGATTGATGCTGTTCGAGTCGGTGGCCAGGTTGCTGGACCCCAGCCCCATCCATTATCAGCAGGCGATCGGCATTGCCCTGCTGGGCCTGCTGGTGAATCTGGCCTGTGCCTGGCTGCTCAGGGACGATCACGGCCATCACCATGGTCACGACCACCATCACGGTCATCACGACCACTCGCACGATCACCACCACGGCCATCAGGATCTCAACCTGCGCGCCGCCTACCTCCACGTGCTGGCGGACGCGGCCACCTCGGTTCTGGCGATTCTGGCGCTGGTGGGAGGCATGTTGTGGGGGGCGGACTGGCTGGATCCCCTGATGGGCATCGCCGGGGCCGTGCTGGTGGCGGTGTGGGCCAGGGGGCTGCTGCGTGATACCGGGCGCGTCTTGCTGGATGCGGAGATGGATGCGCCCCTGGTGGACGAGATCCGCGAGGTGATCGCCGAGCTGCCTGACGCCGAGATCCGCGATCTGCACGTCTGGCGGGTGGGGCAGACGCAGTATGCCGCCGCGATGTCGTTGCAGATGGCGACCCCGGTCCCGGCACAGGCGATCCGCGAGCGCCTCGCCATCCACGAGGAGCTGGTGCACCTGACCATCGAAGTGTCTGCCGACTGACACCCCTGGCGGGTGTCAGCGGGGAGGCTCGCTCCCCTGATCCTGCCAGAGGGAGCCCAGCATCAGCCTCAGCAGCAGTCCCGGCGGGTCGTCGAGCAGGCGGCCCGGCTCCAGCAGCAGGTGCCCGTCGGCATGAAAGCCCAGGCTGGCGTGAACCTTGCCTTCCTCGCCACACACCTGGAGGAGGCCGTTTAGGGAACCCCCCTCGCCGGGTTGACAGCGCAGCCGCAGTTCCCGTGGTTCCCCCAGCAGGGTGAAGGCGCGGGCGAGGGGCGGGCTCTCTTCATAATCCGGCCAGTTGAAGAAGTGATAGCGTTCGGCGAGCACGCCGGCCTGCTGGCAGAACTGATCGAACAACTGGGCAATGCCCTGATACTCCTGGTCCAGCCGCCTGGCCTGCTCCTCAATCCGTTTCATCACCCAGCCCCCTCTATCCATTTGATTGGACATTGATTTCGTCACTCGCTCCCCTCTTCACGCTGGTATGGGCCGAAAGCGGTGCCAGGTCTGTGAGCGCGATCGAATTTTCGTTATGAAAACGTTATCTTGTTGATGCGGATTGGTTTTTTTTGCCCATCCGCTCACATTTACGGCAATTCCCGCTGATTAATATGGCACCGCTCGGCAATGACCGGGTACTCGGATATCGAGACTAACTACAGCGGGAATTATAAAAAAATGGATATGAAAAAGACCAAAGTGGCGCTGGTAACAGCCTCACTGCTCGCGCTTTTGTCAGGCTGTAACGACAACAGTTCTTCTGCTCCTGCCCCTCAGGATGAGCCCGTCGCTCGTCTTCCCAACGTCCAGCCCCCGGCCGAACTGCTGACGGCCGGCCCCGACGAAGCGGTCATCGCCCTGGTGGATACCCAGACCAGCGCGGCGCGCGGTGTCACCGGCCCGTTCGCCAGCCACAGCCTGCACCTGTGGAACAACGATGCCTGCAACTCGACCTCGGAGGGCGGCCTCAACACAGGTTGGGATGACAAGAGCAAGACGCCGTCCGCGGCGGACAGTTTTGGTCCGGCCTGGGTCGTACCGCTCTCCAAGATGGAAGGCTGCATCAACTTCATCGCCCGCAACGGCGATCTCGCGAACCTGACCGGCAGCGACATGAAGGTGGTCTTCAGCGATCACCCGGATCGCACCGTGGCCATCGTCGCCGGCAAGAACGAGATCTTCGGCAGCCGGGCGGAAGCCTTCACCGCCGCTTTCGGCGTGGCGGGGGCCAGTGCCCACCTCATCGACGACAACACCCTGATTTGGCAAGGGGGCAAGGACAAGCCCTATGTGCGCCTCTACTACACAGAGTCAGGCACCATCACCGCAAACAGCGAGGGTGTATTCGATTTCCCCTACCTCAAGCTGACTCCGACCAGCCTGACCGAAGAGCAGCAGGCCAAATACCCGCACCTCAAGGATGCCGCCGCCTTCGCCCTGCCTGCGGGGAAAGATCTCAAGCCTCTGCTCAAGGGTGAGCTGGTCGCCATCGGGACCGATGCGGACGGTATCCTGCAGGGGGCGACCCTGGTGCAGAGTGCCGGTGCCCTCGATGCCCTTTACAGCGAAGCGGCCACCAAGCTGGCCTACGGCGCCGTGGTGGAGGGGGGCAATGTCACCTTCCGGCTCTGGGCGCCGACCGCCAAGTCGGTCAAGCTGGCGCTGTTCGACGAGCAACACAAGTCGCTTGGCGAGCGCGCCATGACCCTGGACGAGGCCAGCGGCAGTTGGAGCGTGCAGGGGGGCAGCGATCTTGTCGGCAAATACTACCGCTACGACATCCAGGTCTATCACCCGGTCAGCCGCAAGCTGGAATCCTATCAGGTGACCGACCCCTACTCCCTGAGCCTGGCGATGAACTCCGAGTTCAGCCAGGTGGTGGATCTCGACGATCCGGCCCTCAAGCCGGAAGGCTGGGACAGCCTGAAGGCGCCCCACAGCCAGAAGAACCCTGCCGACATCACCATCTATGAGGCCCACGTCCGGGATCTGACCGGCAACGACGAGTCGACGCCGGTGGAGCACCGCGGCAAGTTCCTCGGGCTGACCGACAGCGACAGCGTGCCCGTCACCCACCTGAAATCCCTGGCCAAGAGCGGCGTCAGCCACCTGCACCTGCTGCCGGTGTTCGACATCGCCACCGTCAACGAGGACCCGGCCAAGGTGGCCAACATCGGCGATGACTTCAGCAAGCTGTGCGAGGTCAATCCCGAGGTCAAGAACTCCAGGTTTGCCAGCCACTGTGGTGGCGGCGAGACCATCGAAGCCGTGCTCGGTGATCTGCAAGCCAGCGACAGCAAGGAGAACCCCGTGGTGCAGGAGCTGTACGGCTACCTGCGCGGGGTGGACTCCTTCAACTGGGGCTATGACCCCTACCACTACACCACCCCGGAAGGCTCCTACGCCACCAATGCGGAGGGGACGACCCGGATCAAGGAGTTCCGCGAGATGGTGCAGGCCATCAAGCAGAACATCGGCATGAACGTGGTGATGGACGTGGTCTACAACCACACCAACGAAGCGGGTCTCGGTTCCAAATCCGTGCTCGACAAGATTGTGCCCTGGTACTACCAGCGCCTCAATCCGGAGACCGGTTCGGTGGAAAACTCCACCTGCTGCTCCAACACGGCGCCGGAACACGCCATGTTCGCCAAGCTGATGGATGACTCCCTGGTCACCTGGGCACGGGACTACAAGATCGATGCCTTCCGCTTCGACCTCATGGGCCATCACCCGAAAGATCAGATGGTGCAGGCCCTGGCCGAGGTGAAGAAGGTCAATCCGGACATGTACTTCTACGGCGAGGGTTGGAACTTCGGCGAGGTACAGGATGACAAGCGGTTCGTGCAGGCGACCCAGAAGCATCTGGCCGGTACCGGCATCGGCTCCTTCTCCGACCGGCTGCGTGACGCGGTGCGCGGGGGCAGCCCGTTCGACGGCGGCGAAGCCATTCGCAAGACCCAGGGCTTTGGCAACGGCGCCCTGGTGGATGCCAACGAGCTGGACGGCGTCGATCTCGCCACCGCCCTGCATCAGTCCGATCTGGTGCGCCTCGGCATGGCGGGCAACCTCAAGGAGTTCGTGCTGACCGACAAGGACGGCATTCCGAAGAAAGGCTCCGACATCGACTACAACGGTCAACCGGCGGGCTATGCCCAGGATCCGACCGAAATCCAGAACTATGTCGACAAGCACGACAACCAGACCCTGTTCGACAACCTGGCGTACAAGGCACCCGCCGGGGCCGACCTGGTGCGGATGCAGGGGGTCTCTCTGGCGACTGCCATGCTGGGTCAGGGCATTCCTTTCACCCACGCGGGTGTCGAACTGCTGCGCTCCAAGTCCATGGAGCGGGACAGCTACGACTCCGGTGACTGGTACAACCGGGTCGATTACACCCTTGGCGACAACAACTTCGACAAGGGCTTGCCGCGCAAGGACAAGGACGAGGCCAACTACGAGCTGATCGAGCAGGTGCTCGGCCAGCACGCCAAGCCGGGTTCGGCCGAGATGCATCAGATGGTGAACTTCTACCAGGAGCTCTCCGAACTGCGTCAATCCTCTCGTCTGCTGCGTCTTGGCAGCGGCGCCGAGGTGATCAAGCGGGTCGACTTCCGCAACACCGGCCCTGAGCAGATCCCGGGTCTCATCGTGATGAGTGTGGATGACGGGGTGGGCGCCGGTGCGGATCTGGATCCGGCCATCGACGGCCTGGTGGTGATGATCAACGCCACCAATCAGCCCCAGAGCATCGGCGATTTCCGTGACGGCAAGGATCAGCCCATCGATCTGACCGGCATGGTCCTGAGCGGTGCCCACCGTGACTCCGACAGCATCGCGAGCGGGGCGGCCAATGACAGCGGTCAGCTGACCCTTGGCGCCTGGTCGGCGGCGGTGTTCGTCAAGCCGCAGAGCGGTGCCCAGGGCGCGGGGCTGCCGGTGAGCAAGAAGACGGATCTGAGCACCTTGCCTCCCTTCGGTGACACCGAGGTGTTCGTGCGCGGTTTCCTGAATCAGTGGGATCCGGTCAACAAGATGAACTTCAGTGGCAACTTCACCTATGAGTTCACCACCGAGGTGACGGCGGATCAGCTGGGGTCGACCCAGGTGAAGATCGCTGGCAACGAGTGGAGCGGCCCCGTCAATTACGGCAAGTGCAGCGATACCGACCAGCTTGCGACCGGCCAGGTCAATACGCTCTGTGCCAATGGCGGGGATCTGCCGTTCAACGTGGAGAAGGCTGGCACCTACAAGTTTGTCTTCACCGCCATGAACAAGGACAAGCCCACCCTGAGCGTCAGCTACACCGAACCGGCGCAGAGCTGCAAGGTGCTGGATACCGTCGCGGGCAATCCGCTCGGCTTCCCGCTCTATGTGCGCGGCAGTCTGAGCGACTGGAACGCCCAGCCGGCCTACCAGCTGAGCTACAAGGGGATGGAAGGCAACCTCGCCATCTATCAGGCCGCCTTCAACTACGCGGGCAGCTTTGACTTCAAGTTTGCCAACGACGATGGCAACTGGAGCAAGCAGTTCTTCGTGAAGGATGCCGGTGGCACCCTGATCGCACTGGAGCCCGAGCAGGTTTACCCGCTCCAGCACGGCGACGGTGGCATGGGCAACAACAGCATCACGCTGGAACAGGGTCTGTGGAGCTTCCTGGTGAAGGTTGACCCGACCCAGACTTCCGGCGAGGTGGGCAGCGTCATCATCCAGGAGTGCAGCGCCAAGTAAGTCTTTCCCATCGAGCCCGGGGTTGGCTCGGCAGCCCCGGGTTGAATTCCGCCTCGCCAAGGGCGGGATAACACCGAGAGAGTAAGCAAAGCGCGACTGCCGACCGGCAGCCGCGCTTTTTCTTTGCTGTGGGCGAGGCAATAAAAAAGCCGCCCCGTTGGGGCGGCTGTTGGTTGTACCGTTAACGGTCGGCCTAGCGTTTTCGCAGCAGGCGCAGGGCGTTGGCGGTGACCAGGGCGGTGGCGCCGGTGTCGGCCAGCACCGCAATCCACAGGCCGGTGATGCCGAGCAGGCTGGTGACCAGGAAGATGGCCTTGAGCCCCAGGGCCAGCGCGATGTTCTGGTGGATGTTGGCCAGCGCCGAGCGGGAGAGCCGGATCATGGCGGCGACCCCGCCGAGCTGGTTGTGGGTCAGGGCCGCATCGGCGGTCTCCAGCGCCACGTCGGTGCCACCTCCCATGGCGATGCCGATGCTGGCCCGCTTCATGGCCGGGGCGTCGTTGATGCCGTCGCCGATCATCGCGACTTTCTGGCTGAGGCCGAGCTTGGCGATCTCATCGACCTTGCCCTCCGGCAGCAGGCCGGCGCGCCAGCCCATGCCGAGCTCGCCGGCGATCGCCTCGGCGGCGCGGGGGTTGTCACCGGTCAGCATGATGCTCTTGAGACCAAGCTCGCTCAGCTCTTGCAGCGCCGCAGCCGCCTCCAGCCGGATCTGGTCGCGCAGGGCCAGCAGGGCGGCCGGGGCGACGTCAGGCTGACCGAGTACCACCACTGTCTTGCCTTGCTGCTCCAGGGTGGCGACCCGGGCCTGCATCGCCGCATCCAGGGTGGCGACCCGGCTCGGTGCCAGCAACTGCCAGAGGGTACCGTCGATGCGACCCTCTACCCCCATGCCGGGCAGGGCGCGCAGATCCTGGGCGGCGGCGAGGTTGAGGCCCCGTTCACTGGCCGCCGTCACCACGGCGCGGGCCAGCGGGTGGTGGGAGCCCTGTTCGATGGCGGCCGCCAGTGCCAGCAGGTCGGCCTCAGGCTGGCCATTGAGGCTCACCAGTTCGGTCAGCTGCGGCTTGCCCAGGGTCAGGGTGCCGGTCTTGTCAAAGGCCAGAGTATCGATGTGGGCGAGGCGCTCCAGCGCGGCGCCCCCCTTGATGAGGGCACCCTGCCGGGTGGCTGCCGCCAGGGCGGAGGTGACCGCCGCCGGGGTGGAGATGACCAGGGCGCAGGGGCAGCCGATCAGCAGCAGCGCCAGCCCGCGATAGACCCACTCGTCCCAGCTCTGGCCGAAGGCGAGCGGCGGTACCAGCACCACCAGCAGGGCAACCAGCATCATGGCCGGGGTATACCAGCGGCTGAAGCGGTCGATGAAGCGCTCGATGGGCGCGCGCTGGGTCTCGGCCTCCTCGATGAGATGCAGAATGCGGTCGATGGCGTTGTTGCCGGGCTCGGACACCACCTCGAGGCGCAGCACCCGATCCGCCGCCAGGCTGCCGGCGGGCACCTTGTCACCCTGACGGCGCTCCACCGGGATGGATTCGCCGGTCAGGGCGCTCTCGTCAAAGGCGCCGAGGGGGTCGAGCAGGCGGGCATCGGCGGCCAGGCGGGCGCCCGGGGCGATTTCGATGGTGTCGCCGGGGCGCAGCTGGTCGGCAGCGACCTCTTCGCGCACCTCGCCCTCGGCAGTGGTGCGGATGCGCAGCGCCTTGTCGGGCACCAGCGCCATCAGGGCGGTGACCCCGGCGCGGGCGCGGCCGGCGGCGTAGGCCTCCAGATGTTCCCCCAGCATGAACAGCAGCAGCACCATGGCCGCTTCGGCGGTTTCGCCGAGGAAGAGGGCCCCCACGGCGGCGACCGTCATCAGGGTCTCGATGGCGAAGGGGGAGCCGCTCTTGGTCAGCGCCCACGCCTTGCGGGAGATGGGCCACAGCCCCCAGAGGGTGGCCAGGGTAAAGAGCGGCTGACCGAGCTGGTTCGGCAGCAGGGCCGCCATCCCCATCAAGCCGGCGAGCGACAGGGGCTGCCAATACTTGGTGAGCAGGTTGCTGACCCTCTGCATCAGCGGGCTGCGGCCCGGTTCGCTGCGAGCCGTGTTCTGAGCGCCTCCTTTGAGCTGGAAGCCGGCGGCCAGCACGGCGGCGGTAACGGGGTCGGGGGAGAGGCCGGGGGCCAGATCCACCACCAGCTTCTCGGTGGCAAACAGCACCCGAGCCTGCTGTACGCCCTCCACCCGGCTGACGGCGGTCTCTATCTTGCGTGCACAGCTGGGACAATCCATGCCCAGCACCTGCCAGCTATGGCGGCGGCTGTTCTGCTCGGGGGTAGCCAGCGGCGGCTCGGTCGCGGCGGCCGTGTGGGCGTGCCCCTGCTCATGATGATCGTGGTCGTGGTCGTGGTCGTGGGCTGTGTCGGTGGCGCAAGCGCCTCTGGGGGGCTCTTCATCCCCCGGGCCGTCTGCGCCACTTTGCCCCTGATGATCGTGGCGGGTCGGGTTGGCGACACCACTGGCCTGTGCCCCGTTGTCGCAGCAGTGGCTGGTGTGGCTGTGCCCGGCCTGTGGGGTGGCGGCCTTGCTGACGGCCTTGATGGGGGCAGCGGCGTGTTGATGGCTGCAGCAGGATTTGCTCATGATGCGTTCCTCTTGAGGGATCCCGCCCCTGCGGGATCCTGGATGACTGAGCCGAGTGTAAACCTTGGTGTAAAGTCCAAGGTCAAGTCCTCTTCTCCTCTTTGTCCGGGACCATGACAGTGGCCGCTGATCTGCCCCTGGAGCTGGAGGGACGCAAAGGGATGCCAAATCCCTTTCATTAGCGGGTGTTTGTCATCCCGTGGCGGGCCTATACTGGGGACCCTGGATCCCACATCAATCATCAAGGACCTAACATGAGCAATACCGTCACCCTGCAAGGCAACCCCGTCTCCGTCTCCGGCCACTTCCCCGTTGCCGGTGAGCAGGCCAAGCCCTTCTCCCTGGTTGCTGGCGATCTGTCCGATGCGACCCTGGCGACCTTCGCCGGCAAGCGCAAGATCCTGAACATCTTCCCGAGCGTCGACACCCCGACCTGCGCCACTTCCGTGCGCAAGTTCAACGAGCAGGCAAGCGCCCTGAACAACACCGTCGTGCTGTGCATCTCCGCCGACCTACCGTTCGCCCAGGCCCGTTTCTGCGGCGCCGAGGGTCTGGACAAGGTGGTGAACCTCTCCACCCTGCGTGGTGTCTCCTTCCTGCAGGACTACGGCGTGGCCTTCTCCTCCGGCCCGCTGGTGGGTCTGGCTGCCCGTGCCATCGTGGTACTGGATGAGCACGACAAGGTGCTGCACAGCGAGCTGGTGGCCGAAGTCGCCGACGAGCCAAACTACGCCGCCGCCCTGGCCGTTCTGTAAGTCGCGCCACAGGCTGATTGCCTGACGGCCTGCCCCGTTTACACGGGGCAGGCCGTTTTTATTGCGCTCCCGAACCTTTTACTTATGGGGTGGGTCTGGCTAGACTTCGCCTCCACATCCTCGTTCAGCCTGTATCTGCGATCCCCATGACGTTTGACGAACTCGCCCTTGCCCCCGCCCTGTTGCCCCTGCTGCCCGCAGCGCTGGAAAAACCGACCCCCATTCAGCAGCTAGCCATTCCTGCTGCCTTGTCAGGACGGGATCTGCTTGCCCTGGCCAGGACCGGCAGTGGCAAGACCCTGGCATTCGGCCTGCCGCTGCTGCAAAGGCTGGACGCAGCCAGTGACCGGGTACAGGGATTGGTACTGGTCCCCACCCGGGAGCTGGCAAGCCAGGTGAGCGCCGCCCTGCAGGAGATTGCCGACGGGTTGGGGGTGCGCCTTCTGACCCTGTGTGGCGGGGTGGCCCAGGAGTGGCAGGAGCGGGAACTGGCTCTCGGCCCCCAACTGCTGGTGGCGACCCCCGGACGGTTGCGGGACTTGCTGGCCCAGCAGACGCTGGGACTGGGTGCTCTGCGCATGCTGGTGCTGGATGAGGCGGATCGCCTGCTGGAGATGGGGTTCTGGCCCGATATCCAGTGGCTGATGAAGGCGATGCCGGAGGCGCGGCAGCTGATGCTCTTCTCCGCCACCTTGCCGATCGAACTGGAGAGCCTGGCCTCGGGCCTGCTGCAGGATCCGGTGCGCATCGAGGCCGAGCCGCTCAACAGCCTGGTGAGCGACATCAAGGAGCGGCTCTATCTGGTCAACAGGAGCAGCAAGGTGCCTGCGCTGATCACCCTGCTGGAGGCCGGAGAGTGGCCCCAGGTGCTGGTCTTCATCAGTGCCAGGGACGACGCGGACGGGGTGGCCAAGAAACTCGCCAGGGCTGGCATGACGGTGGCAGCCCTGCACGGAAACAAGGATCAGGCCGTGCGGGAGCAGGCGCTGGCGGATTTCAAGGAGGGCAGGGTGCGGGTGCTGGTGGCCACGGACCTGATGGCGCGTGGCATCCACGTGGAGGCATTGCCCGTGGTGATCAATCTGGATCTGCCGCACCATGCCCCCGTCTACGTGCATCGTATCGGTCGTACCGCCCGTGCCGGACAGAGCGGTCTGGCCATCTCCCTTACCTGCCACGGGGATGGGGACGCGCTCGAGGGGATCCGGGCCCTGACCGGTCGGCCCCTGCCCCTGGCGGCGCTGGCAGGTTTCCCGGTGACCGACAAACCCGCCAGCGGGGAGAGCAAACGGGCGCCAAGAGACAAGCAGGCGAACCGTCGCACCCAGGGCAAGCGCAGCATCAAGCAGTTCAAGGGCAAATCCTGAGACGGACTTCTTGCCCCCGGCGGGAGCCTGTCGTCGTGAAGGAGAGGAGAGATCGGCAGCGCGCCCGGGGGCGCGCCAAACTACACGGCAAGGGGGTCAGTCGTGGAACTGGTTGATCAGGCGGGAGAGGTTTTGCAGCCGCTCCACCAGCAGGGTGATGCCATCGAGGGCCTGACGGCTGTTGTCCGCGGTGTGGCTCGCCAGTTGGTGGATCTGGTGGATCCCCTGATCCAGGGTGCTGGTGACATCCGCCTGCTGGCTCACCGCCTGGGCTATCTCGTCGCTGGTGTGGGTCACCCGGGCCAGCATCCGGTTGATCTGGTCGAGCACCTCGGCGGTGGCCCCCATGTGCTGCTGGCAGAGCACTGATGTCTGGGCCCCCTGCTCCATGCCATCGGACAGTTGCCGGGTACTCTGTTGCAGCGCCCCTATCATGTCGCTTATCTCGCCGGTGGAGCTGCGGGTCTTCTGGGCCAGGGCCCGTATCTCGTCGGCCACTACCGCAAAGCCGCGCCCTTGTTCACCGGCCCGTGCCGCCTCGATGGCCGCATTGAGGGAGAGCAGGTTGGTCTGATCCGCAATCTGCCCGATCACCTCCAGAATGCCGTTGATCTTCTGGCTGTCCTGGGTCAGGCGCGCCAGCACGCCCTGGCTGGCGTCCAGCTCCTGATGAAGCCTGTCGACCGAATCCCGGGTGGTGGCCAGCGCCTGCTGACCACTGGCGGACACCTGCTGGACCTCGCCCACCAGCGCATTGGCCTGGTGGGCATTGTCAGCCACATCGCGGATGGACTGGCTCATCTGGGTGATGGCCGCCGCCAGTTGCTCGCTCTGGGCCCGCTGCTGTTGCAGGTGAGTGTCTATGGTCTGGATATGCCCCCTGTCATCTTCCGCCGCCTGCAGGATCTGCTGGTTGGTGTCCGCGCTGCGACCTACCACGGCGCGCAGCTCCGCCTTCTTCATGCGCAGCAGCAGTTCAAGGGCGGCCAAGCTGTCCTGACGCCTGGCATAGAGTACCTGGCAAAGGGCGCTGCCCTGCTCCTCGCCCGCCATGGCCAGCAGCCTGGCCAGCCGCCGTTGCAGATGCCAGCCATGCCCCATCTGGGCCAGCAAGCAGAGCAGGGTGATGACGCCCCACCCCGGCTGGCCGGTGACCAGACTGGCCCCCATGCCGAGCAGGGCGGTGCCAGAGAGCAGCAGACACAGCGGCCCCGGCTCCAGGGTCAGCCGGGTCAGCCAGGGCAGTGCCTTGCCGTCACGGATCCGGGCATAGAGCTGCTCTGCCCAGGCGATGTCGTGATCCTGGGGACGGGTGCGGACAGACTGGTATTCGATGATCTGCTGCTGATCGTTGAGAATCGGCGTGACGTAGGCGTTGACCCAGTAGAACTGACCACTCTTGGCGCGGTTCTTTACCAGCCCCATCCAGCTCTTGCCTTGTTGCAGGCGGCGCCACATGTCGGCGAACGCGGCCTTGGGCATGTCGGGGTGGCGGACCAGATTGTGGGGCTCCCCTTCCATTTCGGTCGCGCTGTAGCCCGCCACATCGCAAAAGTGCTGGTTGGCATAAGTGATGTGACTGGCGGGATCCGTGGTCGAGATCAGTGAGATGTGATCGGGGAAACGGATCTCCCCTTCGTGCCGGGTTGTGGTCATGTGCGCATCCTGAATGAGCCAAGTAACTGATAAAGTTATTTTTTATTTTTGTGATTGTTACGGCGTCATTGTAGATGCGGACTGTTACACCACCTTGGCTTGGGTCAATAAATCAACACGGGAAAGGCTGAAAAAAGTCGTAGATGGCGGGCTCAGCCGCGGGGAGTGAAGTCGTGGATCTCCCCCGTCCTCGGTTTGAAGCGGGGGTCATTGTCTTCTGCGCTGGCGACCCAGGCCATGGCCTGGCAGAAACTCTCCTGCTTGGCGAAGGCATCCCGGGCCTGATCGATGGCTCGTTCGGCATTGCGCCGCTCCATCTTGCTGGCCTTGCGGTCGCTGAACTGCTTCTGCTGGCTCAACATCCATTCGAGGAAGGCCTGGCGGCATTCGGTTTCATCGGCGGCCTTGGCGGGAAGGGCAACAAACAGGGCAATCAGGAGCAGAGCACGCATGGCAGGATCGGATCACGGGGTTGGTGAATGAAAAGAGGCGGCATTTTATGCCGGGAACTTGAACAGGAACAGTGTCAGGAGGGGTCAGATGTCCCGACCCCTCCCCGGACTTAGTGTTTGACGAGGTAGAGCTGACGGCTGTAGGCCACGTCTTCCGGGTTGTTGATGGGATACCCCTTGAGCCAGGGCTTGATGAGCCGGGCATTGGTGTACTGGTAGATGGGGGCGATGGGGGCCTCCTTCTGCAAGATAGCCTCGGCCTCATCGAACAGGCGGGCCCGCTCTGCGGGATCCTGACTGTTGGCCGCCTGCGCCAGCAGCTTGTCGTAAGCCGGGTTGGCGAACCGGGCCATGTTGCCGCTGTGGCCCGATCCCCAGAGCCCGAGGAAGGCGGAGGGGTCGTTGTAATCGGCGACCCAGGAGGAGCGGATCACCTCGAACTGGCCGCTTTGACGGCTGTCGAGATAGGTTTTCCACTCCTGGTTGGTGAGCTCGACCCGGGCCCCCAGCTTCTGTTTCCACAAGTTGGCGATGGCCAGTGCCATCTTCTTGTGAATTTCCGCCGTGTTGTAGAGCAGGGTCAGCTTGAGGGGATTGCTTGGGCCGTAGCCCGCTTCTTTCAGCAGGGCTCTGGCACGCTCGTCCAGCGCCTGCTGGCTGCTGGTGGAGAGCAGATTGGGCTTGGGGTCGAAGCCGGCGGTCACGTCCGGGGTGAAGTGGTAGGCCGGTTTCTCCCCGGTGCCCAGCACCTTGTCGGCAATCAGGCCCCTGTCGACGGTATAGGAGAGCGCCTGGCGCACCCGTACATCATTGAGGGGCGGGCGCTGGGTGTTGAAGGCGTAGTAGTAGGTGCCGAGCTGTTCCGGGGTATAGACCTCCCCCGGGATCTGGGCCATCAGGCTCTGGTACTGCTCCTTGGGGAAGGATTCGGTGATGTGCAGATCCCCGGCCAGATAGCGGTGGGTGGCCGCGCTCTCCTGATTGATGGGCACGAAGGTGACGCGGGTCAGTACCGTGTGGGCGCGATCCCAGTAGTAGGGATTGGGCGTCAGCTCCAGTTTCTCGTTCACCACCCGGTGACTCAGCACGAAGGCGCCGTTGCCCACCAGCTTGCCGGGCTGGGTCCACTGGTTGCCATATTGCTCCATGCTGGCCCGGTGCAGGGGCGACAGGCTGGGATGGGTCAGCAGGCTCAGGAAATAGGGCACCGGCTGGGAGAGGGTCACCTTCAGGGTATGGTCATCGACGGCCTCCACCCCGAGCGCATCGGGGGCCAGCTTGCCTGCCACTATGTCGTCCACCTTGTCGAAGCGGGCGAGCTGGGCGAACCAGGCGAAAGTGGCGGCTTCCCTGGGGTCAACCAGCTTGCGCCAGCCATAGACGAAGTCGGCGGCGCGCACGGGGTCGCCGTTGGACCAGCGGGCATCCGGCCTAAGGTGGAAGGTGAATGTCTGGTTCCCCTCGTTGTCCCAGCTCGCGGCCACCCCGGGCAGCACCTTGCCGTCCGGCCCCTGGGTCAGCAGCCCCTCGTAAAGGTCTCTGAGGACCTGCAGCTCCGGCAATCCCACCAGCTTGAGAGGGCTCAGGCTCGCCGGTTCATCCTTGAGATGACGGACGACGGCCTGTTCAGCGGCGAGTGGGGTACCGGGCGGCACATCGGCGGCCTGGACGCAGGCACAGCCCAGCAGGGCCAACAGGGGGCTCCATCCTTTCATGGTGAATCCTTCAAAATGTGTGAAGCGAGGAGAAAACTCGGCGAGAATGCATCGCCGGCAGATGGGAAATCATGATATCCCCTTTGCTGGTCAGACCGCCAGCATGAGTCCCATGATATCCGATGCGGCTGTCAACGAGGGGGCGCCGTGAGCGCCAGGAAAAGGAGAGAGTGATGAGAGCATGGATCTTGTTGGCCTGCGTGCTGAGCCAGGGCGCCTGGGCGTTGTCCCCGTGCGAGAAGAGCAGCTCGGTGGGAAGCTGGTGCGAAGTGAACATAGAGGCGCTGCACCCCACCCAGGGCGGCGTCGGTCAGTTGCAGGTGGATACCACAGCCCGGGAGCTGGCGGACAAGAGCGAGAAGCAGCTCGACAAGCTGATGAAAAAGAAAGAGATCCCCATCGTCATCGCGCCGGATGGGGGTTACTGGCTGGTGGACAGGCACCACCTGACCAAGGCGCTGTGGCAGCAGGGGGTGAAGCAGGTCAGGGTCAAGGTGATTGCACGGTTGCAGGACAGGGCCAATTTCTGGAGCCAGATGCAGAACAACCACTGGGCCTGGCTCAAGGATGAACGGGGTCAACCCCTGACTCCCGAGCAGTTGCCCGGCCATATCGGTGAGTTGCCGGATTATCCCTACCGCACCCTGGCGGGGCTGCTGCAGGATGCGGGCTACTTCAGCAAGAAGGATCAGGTCTACTTCGTCGAGTTTGCCTGGGCCAGCTGGCTCGGCCAGCAGATGGCCTGGCAGCCGATCGATGAGGTCAACCTCGCGGATCGCCTCGCCGAAGCCAAACGGCTGGCGTGCAGCAGCAAGGCGGCGGATCTGCCTGGTTACCCCGGCAAGCAGTGTCGCGTCAATCAGCCCAGAACGGCGGGTTGAGGGATCCTGCACAAAGGGTCTGGTTGATATTTGTTCTCGATTGGCCATGATACAAACTCCACTCGTGTCGGCAAAGGAGAGGAACATGGAACATCAGAACTGGCAACGTTACATGCTGGAGGCGGAGAACGCCCTTGGCATGGGGGCTCTGGGCACGGCGATCTGCCTCTATCAGCAGGCCCTGGGGGAAGTGTATGAGCTGGCCTCCGGGGATCTGGACGAACTGGCCAGCATGCGGGTCGCCACCTGTCACCGCATGGCCGATTTCTGGCGTGCCATGGAAGAGCCCGCCTATGAACTGCGCTACCTCAAGCTCGCCTCCGAGCTGGTCACCGCCCTGGTGCCCCAGTGCCCCAACCGGGCGTGCGAATCCCTCATCAGTGAGCTGGGCTGCTGCCGCGCCGCCCTGCTCTCCTTCTTGAAGCGCCACCCCAATCCGGAGATTGCCCGGCTTATCCAGGTGCAGGACAGGGTGCAGGGCTGCGAGCTGATAGGCCGGTTCCGTCTCAACTGAGTTCAGCGCCGTTTTTGCAGCTTGTTGGCGATGCGGCTTTGCGCCTCTTCCCCTTGGAGGGCCTGGGCGAAGGCGCGCGCTTCCAGGTCGATGACGAAATGCACCGCCTGTTTGAGCTCCTGCTTGAGCAGCGCCTTGCTCTTCTGGAGCGCCATCGGCGGCTTGGCCGCCAGTTTCAATCCTTGCTCCCGAGCGAAGGGGAGCAGGTCCGCGGGGGCCAGCACCCGGTTGGCGAGCCCGAGACGCAGCGCCTCTTCCCCATCGATGGCCTCTGCCAGCAGCAACAGCTCCGCCGCCTTGAGGTGACCGACGGCGCGTGGCAGCAGCAGGCTGGCGGCAAACTCCGGCACCAGTCCCAGCTCGACGAAAGGCAGCTGCAGCCGGGCGTTGTCAGCCAGATAGACCAGGTCGCAGTGCAGCAGCAGGGTAGTGCCTATACCGACTGCCGGGCCTCCCACGGCGGCGATCACCGGTTTGGGGAAGTCGGCCAGGGTGTGCAGAAATTGCAGGATGGGATCGTCCGGCTCAAGGGCGTGCTTGCCAACAAAGTCGGCCAGATCGTTGCCGGCGGTGAAGCACTCCGCCTGGCCCTGCAACAGCAGCACATGGACCTCTTCGTCCCGGGCGGCCTGGCGCAGTGCGTCGGTCAGCGCCAGATACGTCTCCGTGTTGAGGGCATTGCGCTTTTCCGGTCGATTGAAGGTCAGGGTGAGCAAGCCGTCCTGCTGTTCGGCCAGAATTGTGAGGGCCATGTCTGAATCCTTGTTGTCGGGGGCTGTCAAAAGCTTGCCACAGGGGTAAGCTTTGTCTCGTTTAACAACATCATAAAAGGATTTCAACCATGTTTAAACGTGCGTTTTATTCCACCATGGCACTGCTTCTGGCCGCCCCGGCCCTGGCCAAGGTCGACGCAGTCGATGGTTATGTGCGCCTGCTGCCCCCTGGCTCGCCGAACACGGCGGCGTTCATGGTGCTCAGGAACGATGGGGACAAACCGGTGAAACTGGTGGCGGGAGCGTCTCCTGAGGCGGGCCGTGTCGAGCTGCACACCCATTTGCACGAGAACGGCGTCATGAAGATGCGCCAGGTGGAGAGCATCGAGATCCCGGCCAAGGGAGAGGCCGTGCTCAAGCCCGGCAGCCTGCACATCATGTTGTTCGACATCCATACCCTGGCCCAGGGCACGCCCTTCCCGCTGACCCTGACCCTGGACGATGGTCAGACGCTGTCACTGAGCCTGCCCGTGAAGCCGGTCGAGCCCATGAAAGGGATGAAGCACTGACATTTCTGGACGCTTGTTCAGCTTTTTACTCTAGGTATTCCTTGCCCAGCGGGTAAAATGATGGCCTTTCCAGTCCAAAATGGAGCGAAGTGATGAAGAAGACCCTGATTGCCGGCACTGTGATGGCTCTGCTCAGCCATGGGGCCATGGCCGCCAATGACTGGCGTTTTGCGGCGGGTGCTGATCTGTGGAATGCCCAGGGAAGTGGCCAGGTCAGCAGCGTGGGTGCCGATGGCAGCTATGACGAGAACTACAACTGGAGCGGCTACCTGCAACTGGAGCACGGCATCCTGCTGCTGCCCAACGCCAAGTTTGAAATGTCCGACTTCAGCAGCAGCGGTGGCAGCTTCAACAACGATCTGCTGGCTTACGACCTGAGCCTCTACTATCGCCTGTTCAACAACGATCTGTTCCAGATCGATCTGGGTCTGACCGGTCGTCGCTACGACGGTGATTTCAACACCCAGCACTACTCCTATGACAAGGATGTGCTGATGGCCTACACCGGGGGTGAAGTACGCATCCCGGGGACCGGCTTTGCGGCGTTTGGCGATATGCGGGTGCAGGATGCCGACAACTACGACTACCGTCTGGGCGGCTCCTACAAGTTCTCTTCCGTGCCGCTCAAGATCCGCGCCGGCTGGCGTGAGGCCGAGATGGACTTCGATCGCGTCGATCAGACCATCGACGGCTGGTTCATCGGTGGTGAATTCACCTTCTGATCTCCCTGAGGAGCACACATGGGCCACATCATAGTGACTGGCGCGGGGTCCGGACTGGGCCGCGCCCTGACCATAGGGCTGGTTGAACGCGGCCATCAGGTTTCCATGATGGGTCGCCGTTACCAGAAACTGCAGGAGCAGGAAGAGCTGCTCGGCAAGGCGGTGATCGGCATTGCCGCCGATCTCGCACACCACGAAGAGGTGGATGTCGCCTTTGCCGCTGCGGTGGAGTGGGGCGGCCTGCCCGACATGGTGATCCACTGTGCCGGTGTCGGCGAGTTCGGCCCGGTGGGTGTCTACACCGCCGAGCAGATCCGCCGGGTGGTGGAGAGCAATCTCATCTCCACCATACTGGTGGCCCAGCAGACGGTACGCCTCATCGGCGACAAGGGCGGCGTGCTGGCGAATGTGCTCTCCTCTGCCGCCCAGACCGGCAAGGCAAACGAGAGCCTCTATTGCGCCTCCAAATGGGGCATGCGCGGCTTTCTCGAATCCTTGCGGGCCGAGCTGAAGAGTGCTCCCCTGCGACTGGTGAACCTCTATCCGAGCGGGATCCGCAGCGAGTTCTGGGAGAATTCGGATCACGTGGACCCGAGCGGCTTCATGACGCCGGAAGACGCGGCAGCCTACATGCTGGATGCGCTGGCCGCGAGAAGCAGCTGCCATGTGACCGATCTCTTTATCGGTCGCAATAGTTGAGATAGTGGGCTCCGGCCCTTGCCGCCCAGAAGAGCAGAAACAAAAGGCGCGCCATTTGGCGCGCTTTTTCATTGATGTGCAGTGCTAAATTATCTGCTTGCCTGCCTCTCTTTACGCCGGGCCATCATGGATGTGAAGGCGGGTAAATTCAGTGCCGACATGGCATGGATGATTGATGATGCATGTCGGCACATATTATTTCCGAGTCGCATATTCCCGCAGGAAGGATGGAATCACCTGTTTTGGCTTCTTGCCAAGGGTCAGCAGCAATTCAAAGTCCGGGTCGATAATGCCATGTCGACACGCCAGCTCTTCCAACAAGGCAAGCCAGAGGTGGGCCGTCACCTCGGCATCCGCCAGGGCACGGTGAAATACCCCGTCATTGGGCAGGCTCCGGTATTGCACCAGGGTACCCAGCTTGTGATCCGGGGCATCGGGAAACAGGCGCCTCGATAGCAGCAGGGAACAGGCGAACTGGCCGCGGTATTGCGCCGGCAATCGCTCTATTTCCGCATCCAGAAAGCGCTTGTCGAAGGAGGCGTTGTGGGCGACCAGATTGTCATCACCGATAAAGTCGACGAAATCCGCCATCACCTCGTTACAGGGGGGAGCCTGTTTCAGCATGGCATTGCTGATCCCGGTATATTGCTCGATGAAGCTGCTCACGTTGAAGCCCGGATTCATCAATGCCGAGAAACGCTCACTGATATGGCCATCCTTGATTCTGACGGCACCGATCTCGATGGCTCTATCCCCTTGTCCGGGTGAAAGCCCTGTGGTCTCGAAGTCGAGCACGACAACGGTATTGGCTGAGGCGATGGACATAACTTCTCGGGCAAGCTCGGTAAAGAGCGCCAGTCTAGGAAATCAGCCGTGCCGTGTACAGGGCAATGCAGTTATCTCATTGGTTCACGCTGGAGACGCATTTTTGTGCATCATGGCTGAGAGCCATATAAAAAGCCCCGAGTGCCGTGGCACTCGGGGCTTTCCTATGAAAAGCGAAAGGCGGTGTCGCGTTATCAGCGACCCAGCTTGGCCTTGAGCAGGGCAACGATCTCTTTGATCGCCACTTCCTGCTTCTCGCCGGAGCGGCGGCACTTGTACTCCACCACGCCGTTGTCGAGACCACGGTCACCGATGACGATGGCGTGGGGCACACCGATCAGCTCCATGTCGGCGAACATCACACCCGGGCGCTCTTTACGGTCGTCGAACAGCACGTCCACCCCGGCGGCTTTGAGCTCGGCGTAGAACTGTTGTGCCTGCTCGGCCACGCGCTCGGACTTGTGCATGTTCATCGGCACGATGGCCACTTCGAACGGGGCGATGGCATCCGGCCAGATGATGCCGTACTGGTCGTTGTTCTGCTCGATGGCGGCAGCCACCAGACGGGAAACCCCGATACCGTAGCAACCCATCTCCATGGTGACGGACTTGCCGCCTTCGTTCAGCACGCTCGCCTTCATCGCTTCGGAGTACTTGGTGCCCAACTGGAAGATGTGGCCCACTTCGATACCGCGCTTGAGCAGCAGCTTGCCCTGGCCGCACGGGCTCGGATCACCTTCCACCACGTTGCGCAGGTCGGCCACTTCGTAAGAGGCGATGTCGCGATCCCAGTTGGCACCGGTCAGGTGGAAACCGGTCTCGTTGGCGCCGCAAACAAAATCGCTCAGATGGGCGGCGCTGCGATCGACGATGATGCGACCGGCAAAGCCGACCGGGCCGATGGAGCCTGCGTCGCAACCGGCGGCAGCCTTGATCTGCTCGTCATTGGCGAAGGTCAGTGGGTTAGCCACGCCAGAAAGCTTCTCGGCCTTGATTTCGTTCAGCTCGTGGTCGCCACGCAGTACCAGGGCGATGACGGCCTGTTTGCCGTGCTCATCTTCCTCGGCCAGTACCAGCAGGGTCTTGGCGATGGCGGTCGGCGCCACGTTCAGGAAAGCGGCCACTTCGTCGATGGTGTGGACGGCCGGGGTGGCCACCTTGGTCAGGGCTTTGGTTGCGGCAGCGCGCTCGCCAGCCGGTGCCAGGGCTTCGGCCATCTCGATGTTGGCGGCGTAATCGGATGTATCGGAGAAGGCGATCAAGTCTTCACCGCTCTCGGCCAGCACCTGGAATTCGTGGGAGCCGGTGCCCCCGATGGAGCCGGTATCGGCCTGCACCGGGCGGAAGTTCAGACCCATGCGAGTGAAGGCGGTGCAGTAGGCCGCATGCATCTTCTCATAGGTATCGACCAGGGAGGCCTTGTCGATGTGGAAGGAGTAGGCATCCTTCATCAGGAATTCGCGGCCACGCATCACGCCGAAACGGGGGCGCACTTCATCGCGGAACTTGGTCTGGATCTGATACAGATTCAGCGGCAGTTGCTTGTAGCTGTTCACTTCGTAACGGACCAGCGCGGTGATCACCTCTTCGTGGGTCGGCCCCAGCACGAAGGGGCGGTTGTGACGGTCGGTCAGGCGGCACAGCTCGGGGCCGTAGTCATCCCAGCGGCCGGACTCCTGCCACAGCTCGGCGGGCTGTACCACCGGCATGGATACTTCGACGGCACCCGCATTGTTCATCTCTTCGCGGACGATGTTTTCAATCTTCTTCAGGACCCGCAGGCCGGTCGGCAGCCAGGCGTACATGCCAGAAGCGAGTTTGCGGATCATCCCGGCGCGCAGCATCAGCTGGTGGCTGACAACTTCAGCGTCGGAGGGGGTTTCCTTGAGAGTGGAAAGCAGATATTGGCTGGTACGCATCGCGGTAGACCTTCGCTAGTTCGGGCGGCTTGGCCCTGGAAAATTTCAAGTGCGGAATTTTAACAGGCGAAGCCCCCCGGCCCAAGGGCTAAATTCAGCGGCGCTGGGGGGAGGGCGGGGGCCTTGCCCCGTCCGCACTAGACCCGAAATTGCGACAGCAACTGCTGTTGCTGCTGGCTGGCCTGATGGAGGGAGGAGGCCAGTTGCAGGCACTCCTGGGCTTCCTGTTCGCCCGTCTGGGCCTGCAGGCTGATATCCGAAACCTTGCCCGTGGTGTGTCCCAGGGTGTGGGAGAGCTGGCTGGTCGCCTCTGCTACCTGTTGCACCATGTCGGCGAGCTGATCGATGGCCTCTTCTACCTTGAACAGGATCTGTTTGGTGTTGTCGGAGTCCGCCATACCCGATTCCACGGTTTTCAGGTTACGTTGCATCATCAGATAAGCCTGCTCTGTCTGCTGCTGGATGCTGTTGATCACGTCCGTTATCTCGGCGCTGGAGGTGGCGGTGCGATTGGCCAGGGTGCGCACCTCGTCGGCCACCACGGCAAAACCGCGCCCCATCTCGCCCGCCCGGGCGGCTTCGATGGCGGCATTGAGAGCCAGCAGGTTGGTCTGCTCCGAGATATTGCTGATGGTGGAGATGATCTGGCCAATCTGCCCTGCCTGCTCCTTGAGGGCGTTGATGGCGGTGGCACATTCACCCACCTCCATGACCACCCGCTGCATGCCGGCGGTGGCGGAGGAGACATACTGGCTGCTTTGCGTGGTGAGCTGGCGCACCTCGTTGGCGTTGTGTGCCGCCAGGTTGCAGTTGCCCGAGATGGTGGTGGCCACCTGCACCATCTGCTCGCTGTCGTGGTGCAGCGCCTGGGCATGCGCTGCGGTCTGGCGGCTGCTCTGGCTGATGGCCTGGACCCGGTTGACCGAGGTGTGCACGTGCTGGTTGATGTGCTGGTTGTTGTCCATGGTGGCGCTGATCATCTTCTGCAGCTTCTCGATGAAGCGATCCACGCTGCCGGCCAGGGAGCCAATCTCGTCGTCGCGTGAGAGGTTGATGCGGGCATTGAGATCTCCTTCCCCGGCGGCGATGTCCTGCATGCGCTTGTCGACCTGGAGTAGCGGGCGAACAATGGTGCGTACCAGCCAGAAGCCGCAGCAGGTGACGATCAGCAGGCTGAGCAGCAAGCCCCCCAGGATGAGTCCCCTGGTGTAGTCGATGATGGCGTTGAGCAGGTGAACCTGATCCTCGACGGTGGCGTCCCCCTGGGCTTCGACCTCGACCAGCGCCAGCCTGAGCTGGTCGGCACTGTGTTCGTAACGGGTCAGCTGGTTCTGATAAGCGCTCAGGGCTGTGGTCCATTCACGGATCTGGCGGGCATTGTCGGCTTGCAGGGCACGATACTGGGTGGAGAGCATTTGGCCTGCAAACTCCCCGTCACCGGGCACATCGAACTGGCCGGTTGCCAGCATGCCGTCAACCGCGTCCTGATAGAAGCGGGTGGCTTGTGCCAGCTCGGCCTGGATGGCAGGAGTGAGGCCTTCGCTCTGCATCTTCTCCAGCGCATAGAGCTGGCGCAGGAATCCGATGTTGGCCTCCATGCTGCCATCGGCCGCCTGCCAGCGAGTTGCAAGGCCGCCGTTCCAGCTGATGGCCTGATCCGGTGAGCGGGTGAGGCTCTCGACGGCCTCGTCACCGATCACCTCCAGCCTGGTCGAGAGGCGTGACATGCGTTCAGAACTGGCGCGCAACGCCTCATCGGCGCTCGTGAAGGTGCGATAGAGGGTCAGCAGCTGTGCCTGCTCTTGCTGATAGGTCTGCTCATGCTGCTTCAGCGTGGTGATGGCTGCCGCATCGATGAGCCCGCCTTGCTCCACCCGGCGCAAAGCGTCGCTGGCCGCCTCTTTTGCCCGTTGCAGCTCCGGTGCGTCGAGGGGGATCCTCGAGAGCATCTTCTGGATATAGAGCGACTGGTTGCCGAGTTCGATGGAGCCCTCCATGGCACCATCTGCAGTCTGCCAGGCGGCCCCCAGGACGTAGGAGAGCAGATCAGCCAGCCGCTGGCTGCCATACCAGCCGATCGCCCCCATGCCCAGGGTGCAGCCGAGCAGAATGGTGAGTCCGAGGTTGGATGTGGTGACGATTTTCATGATTCAAGCCTTCCATGGTGCCGAACAAGACCATTTCAGTGTTCAATCAATGACGAAGATGTGCCATCCCCGATGGAAAATAAAGTGACCGACAGTGTTCTGAACGAGGGAAATGGCCGGGTATGAAGAGCGGGTCATCCCATGACCTGCATGGACCTATGCTGGATACTTATCCAGTTATTCTTTATGCTATGACCCAATTTGCGAGAGTCTGCGTGGCGAGGAAAAGAACATGATCGGTCGCTTGAGAGGCGTCATCATCGAGAAGCAACCCCCCGAGGTGTTGCTGGAAGTCGGAGGGGTGGGATATGAGGTTCATATGCCCATGAGCTGCTTCTATGATCTGCCCGAACTCGGGAAGGAGGCCGTCATTCACACCCACTTCGTGGTGCGTGAAGATGCCCAGCTGCTCTACGGCTTCAACCACAAGCAGGAGCGGGCGCTGTTTCGCGAGCTGATCAAGACCAACGGGGTCGGCCCCAAGCTTGCCCTGGCCATTCTCTCCGGCATGACGGCCACCCAGTTTGTGATGAGCGTCGAGCGCGAGGAGATAAGCTCACTGGTCAAGTTGCCCGGCGTGGGCAAGAAGACCGCCGAGCGCCTGGTGGTGGAGATGAAAGACCGCCTCAAGGGCTGGGTCAGCCACGATCTCTTCTCCCCGGCCGAAATCACCCTGCCCGCGAAAGAGAGCCCGCTGCGAGCCCCGGATGCGAGCGAGGAGGCGGCCAGTGCACTGGTGGCCCTCGGCTACAAGCCGCAGCAGGCCAGCCAGATCGTCAGCAAGGTGGCTGCCGACGGCATGTCGGTAGAGGAGATCATTCGTGAATCCCTGCGCAGCCTGGTGTGAGGTAGACAATGATTGAAGCGGATCGCCTCATCTCGGCCGGTGCCGCCCGTGAGGACGAGATCATCGATCGGGCCATCCGGCCCAGAAAGCTGGCCGATTATACCGGGCAGGATCACGTCTGCGATCAGATGGAGATCTTCATCGAGGCCGCCCGCCAGCGCGGGGAGGCCCTCGATCATCTGCTGATCTTCGGGCCTCCCGGCCTTGGCAAGACCACGCTGGCCAACATCGTCGCCAACGAGATGGGGGTCAACATCAAGACCACCTCGGGCCCCGTGCTGGAGAAGGCCGGCGATCTGGCGGCGCTCCTCACCAACCTGGAACCGAACGATGTGCTCTTCATCGACGAGATCCACCGTCTCAGCCCGGTGGTGGAGGAGGTGCTCTACCCGGCCATGGAGGATTATCAGCTCGACATCATGATAGGGGAGGGGCCAGCGGCCCGCTCCATCAAGCTCGATCTCCCTCCCTTCACCCTGATCGGTGCCACCACCCGGGCCGGCTCCCTCACCAGCCCCCTGCGGGATCGGTTTGGCATCGTGCAGCGCCTCGAGTTTTACAACGTCAAGGACCTGACCGACATCGTCTCTCGCAGCGCCCGCTGCCTCGGGCTCGACATGGCGGAAGACGGCGCTCTCGAGGTAGCCCGTCGCTCCCGGGGGACACCGCGCATTGCTAACCGTTTGTTAAGGCGGGTACGAGATTTTGCCCAGGTGAAGTCTGACGGGCGAATTGACGGACCCATTGCGGCCCGAGCCATGGACATGCTGGACGTGGACAACGAAGGTTTCGACTTCATGGATCGCAAGCTATTGTTGGCCGTCATCGACAAGTTTATGGGGGGGCCCGTCGGGCTCGACAACCTGGCCGCCGCCATCGGTGAGGAGAAGGACACCATAGAAGACGTGCTGGAACCTTATCTGATCCAGCAAGGCTATCTGCAACGTACACCCAGAGGGCGGATCGCAACTCAGAGAGCCTATGCACACTTTGGCTTGGAACGACCGGCAGATCAGTAGACGTTGCGATATGAACCAAAAAGCCGCCCTTGAGGCGGCTTTTTGTTTTGCGGGCAAAAAAAAGCCCACGGCACAGGCGGTGGGCAAAGACAATTCAGGATGGATGTTCACAGACAGTGAGCGCGTCTGCAGACCGGTCGGGAAAAAACAGAGGAGCCGTCGCGAGGCTTCAGAGTCGGTTCATTTGATAGAGTTGAACGAAAGAAAGCTTGTAGTAACGGATGGTCTTGGCAACAAACTTTTTCATCATTAATCCCAACAAACAGGTTCGAAATGTTCATCGAATACGTACCGGGAACCCGGAATGACCGGCCTGTATTCAGAGGTATGCCCTCACTGCGAGGCGCATTGTAGGAGCTATTTCCGGGTGGGACAAACAAGAAAATCTATGGGCTTTTGATTAGATAAACTAATGATTTTGGTGGGGGTGTCAATCCGCATAAACATGTGTTTTTACTGGGTTTAAATTGATTTTTGGATGAGCCTGGCCATTTATTGAAATAATCGAGACGCGAGGGCTTTATTTCCGGGGTTGCGTATTTGTTTAACAGAATTGAAACTATTTTGATGTGTCATAAAATTGATTTAAATCAATTATTTACGGCTTGGCGTTTTTTGTGATGAAGCTCCCATAATTAATGGGAAAAGCCCCATAAGTTACCTTGAAAAAACATGTATTGAGGGTGGTTTTACATTGATTTCAATCAAATAAAGGTGATATAAAACAGCGATCATTATAGGCGGGAATAGAACCCTGGTTATTGTTTATTAGATGTTAAACATTAGCTTTTTTTGTTCCTGTATATTGCCTTGTTGTTAATGTGGTGGCAGTCGAATCCGGTCAGTCCGCGAGGGGTGACCGACCGTTCGGGGACTTCCAATGGAAGCTTTGTCCTTAAAACTTAAAATAGCCGTGCCAATAATCGGTGAGGAAACATCATGATTGCTGAGCATGTGGTAGACCTATCGCGGTTCCAATTTGCTGCGACGGCCCTTTATCACTTCCTGTTTGTACCCTTGACGCTGGGGATGGCCTTCATCCTGGCGATCATGGAGTCTGTCTATGTGATGACCAACAACACAGTGTACCGGGACATGACCAAGTTCTGGGGCAAGTTGTTTGGTATCAACTTTGCCCTCGGGGTTACCACCGGGCTCACCATGGAGTTTCAGTTCGGTACCAACTGGGCTTACTACTCCCACTATGTCGGCGACATCTTCGGGGCCCCGCTGGCCATCGAAGGCTTGATGGCCTTCTTCCTGGAGTCCACCTTCGTCGGTATGTTCTTCTTCGGTTGGGATCGTCTCAGCAAGCGCCAGCACCTGGCGGCTACCTGGCTGATGGCGCTCGGGACCAACCTCTCCGCACTGTGGATCCTGGTCGCCAACGGCTGGATGCAGAACCCGGTGGGTGCCGAGTTCAACTTCGAATCCATGCGCATGGAGATGGTGAGCTTCGCCGACCTGGTGTTCAACCCGGTTGCCCAGGTCAAGTTCGTCCACACCGTGGCGGCAGGCTATACCACGGGCGCCATGTTCGTGCTCGGGATCTCCTCCTATTACCTGCTGAAGAATCGTGATGTGGCATTCGCTCGTCGCTCCTTCGCCATCGCGGCCGCGTTCGGCATGGCCTCCATCCTCTCCGTGCTGGTGCTGGGTGACGAGTCCGGCTACGAGACCGGGGAAGTGCAGAAGGTGAAACTGGCGGCCATCGAGGCCGAGTGGAACACGGAGCCGGCTCCGGCATCCTTCACCCTGTTCGGGATCCCGAACCAGGAGGAGATGCGCACCGACTACGCCATCAAGATCCCCTATGCCCTCGGCATCATCGCCACCCGTTCCCTGGACGGTCAGGTGACTGGTCTCAAGGATCTCAAGAGCGAGCATGAGCTGCGCGTGCGCAACGGCATGACCGCCTACGACCTGCTGACCAAGCTGCAATCCGGTGACAAGTCCGACGATACCCGCGCCCGCTTCGACGAAGTGAAGCAGGATCTGGGCTACGGTCTGCTGCTCAAGCGTTACACCCCCAACGTGACCGACGCCACCGACGAGCAGATCAAGGCTGCCGTGGATGACTCCATCCCGCAGGTACTGCCGCTGTTCTTCGCCTTCCGCATCATGGTCGCCTGCGGCATCCTGATGCTGGTGCTGATCGGTCTGGCCTTCTATGACAGCACCCGCCACAAGATCGGCGAGCGCAAGTGGCTGCTCAAGGCGCTGCTGTACGGTATCCCGCTGCCCTGGATCGCCATCGAGGCGGGCTGGTTTGTCGCTGAATATGGTCGTCAACCCTGGACCATCGCCGAGATGCTGCCGACTTATGTCTCTGCATCCAACATTCCTGCGTCCGAGATCTGGTTCTCTCTGATCGGGATCTTCCTGTTCTACACAGTACTGCTGATCATCGAGATGTACCTGATGTTCAAGTATGCGCGCCTGGGCCCAAGCAGCCTGAAGACGGGCAAGTACCACTTCGAACAGAGCAAGGCATAAGGAGAGTGACCCATGTTTGATTACGAACTGTTGCGTCTGGTCTGGTGGGTGCTGGTCGGCGTGCTGCTGATCGGGTTTGCCATCACCGACGGTTTCGATATGGGGGTGGGCGCCCTGCTCCCCTTCGTCGGCAAGAAGGATGTGGAGCGTCGCGTGATGCTCAACACCATGGGGCCGCACTGGGAAGGCAACCAGGTCTGGCTGGTGACCGCCGGTGGCGCCCTGTTCGCCGCCTGGCCCATGGTCTATGCGGCGGCCTTCTCCGGCTTCTACATTGCCATGATCCTGACCCTGATGGCGCTGTTCTTCCGTCCGGTCGGCTTCAAGTACCGCTCCCTGCAGGAAGATGCCAAGTGGCGCTCCAACTGGGACTGGGCTCTGTTTGCCGGTAGCGCCATTCCCCCTGTCATCTTCGGGGTGGCGTTCGGCAACCTGCTGCAGGGTGTACCGTTCAGCTTCAACCAGTTCCTGATGATGACCTATCACGGCAACTTCTTCGGTCTGCTCAATCCGTTCGGTCTGCTGGCCGGTCTGGTGAGCCTCTTCATGATCATCACCCAGGGTGCAACCTGGCTGATGATGAAGACCGAAGGTGAAGTGCTGGCGCGCTCTCGCACCGCCGCCATGATCTTCTCCCTGCTGACCCTGGTGCTGTTCGCCCTGGCCGGTGTCTGGGTGAGCGGCATGGATGGTTATGTGATTGTGGGCTCCGTCGCCACCGACGCCGTCACCAACCCCCTTCACAAGGAAGTGGTGGTGCAGGCCGGTGCCTGGATGCAGAACTACAACCTCTATCCCTGGATGATTGCCGCACCCGTTCTGGGTCTGGTGATGTGTCTGCTGACCGCCGTGGCGGCCAAGCTGGACAAGGGTTGGGTGGCGTTCCTGTTCTCCTCCCTGGCCATCGCCGGCATCATCCTGACCGCGGGCTTCTCCATGTTCCCGTTCGTGATGCCCTCGAGCCTCGAGCCGTCCCAGAGCCTGACCATGTGGGATTCCACCGCCTCCTTCAACACCCTCAAGGTGATGACGGTAGTCGCAGTCGTCTTCGTGCCGACCGTGCTGGCTTACACCATCTGGACCTACATCAAGATGTTCGGCCGGGTGAGTAACAAGCACATCGAAGACAACCAACAATCGCTCTACTAAGAAGGTGCCCTGATATGTGGTATTTCACCTGGATCCTGGGGCTGCTGCTGGCCTGTGCGTTTGGGATTATCAATGCGCTCTGGCTGGAGCACACCGAGAACCTGGATCGTCAGATTGATGAAGACAAGTGACAGGCTCGCCCGGCTGGCCGCTCCTCTGGAGCGCCAGCCATGGCAAGGTCTGATGCTGCTGGCGGCGGCCCTGCTGGCTGTCGCCATCTTGCAGGCGCCCAACCTGGTCGCGGCCAACACCAGTGAGCACGGCCTCTGGCTTGCGCCCTGGCTGATGTGGGCGGTCTGTTGCGGTGTCATGCATGGACTGGGGTTTCACCCGCGCAGCCTGGTGGGTCGCGTGCTGTTCTTCCCCTGGCTCGCCCTGCCCAGCCTGCTCTGCGGGCTCTGGCTGACCAGCAGCTACTACCTGCCATAAATGATGAAGGAGGTCGGCATGAGCCCACCTCCTTCTTCTTTTTTGACGGGCGTGCCGTCGCCCGGTCAGAGCGACAGAACCTCGCTCGTCACGCCGCTCGCAGCCACTGCTCTTGTCCGCTTTTCTTGCGATGCTGACAGCCCTGTGGTCTTCGGCCTGTCGGCGCCGCAGCACGCCATAAAAAACAGGGGGAGAGGGGATTTCCCTGTCTCCCCCTGCTTCTTTCCTATTCAGCCCTGCGCTATGATAGCCCCCCATCTGACTGTCGAATGGATCACAGATTTTTATGGGGGAAGTCTCTGAGTTTCCGGTGCGTGTCTACTACGAAGACACGGATGCCGGAGGCATCGTCTACAACGCCAATTATCTCAAGTTTATGGAACGGGCCCGCACCGAATTCCTGCGCGCAGGCGGCATCGAACAGGATGTCCTGCTGCAGGCGGGGATCGCGTTTGTGGTGAGTCGCACCGAAATCGACTTCCGCGCGGCGGCCCGCTTCAATGAACTGCTGACCGTAATGACGCAAGTAACTGAAGTGAAACGCGCTTCCATGCGTTTTTCACAGCAGATCCTGGCGGCTGATGGACGGCTGATCACTCAGGCCATGGTACAGATCGCCTGTGTCAGTCATCCGCAAATGAAACCTGTTGCAATACCTGAAAAAATCAAGGGAGTGCTGTTAAGTGCACGCTGAAATTTCGTTTATTGGCCTGTTCTGGCAAGCCAGTCTGTTGGTGAAACTGGTCATGATGACCCTGATGGGCATGTCGGTCGTCTCCTGGGCGCTGATCATCCAGCGCTCCAAGGCCATCAAGGCGGCCAACCTCGCCTCGGAGCAGTTTGAAGACAGATTCTGGTCCGGGGTCGACCTCAATCGTCTCTACCAGGAGTCCTCCTCCCGTCGTGACGACATCGAAGGCATGGAAGACATCTTCTACTCCGGCTTCAAGGAGTATGCCCGCCTGCTCAAGGCCGGTGCCCGTGGTCAGGATGCGGTGATGGACGGTACCTATCGCGCCATGCGAGTCTCCCTGTCCCGAGCAGTGGACGATCTCGAGTCCAACCTGCCGGTCTTGGCGACCATCGGCTCCATCAGCCCCTATATCGGTCTGTTCGGTACCGTCTGGGGGATCATGAACGCCTTTATCGCTCTGGGTCAGGTTCAGCAGGCGACCCTGCAGATGGTGGCACCGGGTATCGCGGAAGCGCTGATCGCCACCGCCATGGGTCTGTTTGCCGCCATCCCGGCCGTTATCTTCTACAACCGCTTCACCAACAAGGTCGAACGGCTGGAAAACGCCTACGCCAACTTCATGGACGAGTTCACCACCATTCTGAACCGCCAAATCGCACAGCAGGGTGAGAAGTAATGCAAACCTATCAGCGGCTCAAACGCAAGAAGGTCGCCGAGATCAACGTGGTGCCCTATATCGACGTCATGCTGGTGCTGCTCATCATCTTCATGGCGGTCACGCCCGTGATCACGCAGGGGGTCAAGGTCGACCTGCCCCAGGCGGAGTCCGAGCAGTTGCCGGAAGACTCCAAGCCGCCTTTCATCGTCAGCGTCAATACCGAGGGTGAGTACGTCATCAAGGCTGGCGAGGCGGATGACGAGCCCGTACCGAGCGGCACCCCAGAGGCGATGCAGCAGTACATCACCGAGAAGGCCATGGGCTATCTGGCCATCAACCAGAACGCGCCCGTGGTGGTCGCCGGTGACAAGTCCGTGCGCTACGAGGAGGTGATCCTGCTGATGGTGGCCCTCAAGAAAGCCGGTGTGCCTCAGGTTGGTCTGATGACGGATCCGGTGAACTGACGGAGATGGATGTGAAGCGTGGTATTTCCGGTTATCTCGTCGCGTCGCTGCTGCTGCATCTGATCATCGGCATCATCCTGCTGGTTGGCATCGACTTCAGCAAACCCAAGCGCCCCGAGTCCAAGGGACAGATCGTCAATGCGGTCATGATGGACAGCGAAATGCTGGAGCAGCAGATGCAGCAGGTCCAGCAGCAGAAGCAGGCCCAGCCCAAGGCTGCACAGCAGCAGAAGGACAAGGAAGACGCTGAGCGCGTCAAACGCGAGCTGGCACAGGAGCAGGAGCGTCTGCGTATCGCCGAGACCAAGCGCAAGCAGGCCGAAGAGGCGACCCGCAAGGCCGAAGCCGACAAGCAGAAGAAAGAGGCTGAACAGAAGCAGGCGGAAGAGAAGGCCCAGAAAGCCGAGGAAGCCCGCAAGCTGGAAGAGCAGAAGACCAAGAAGGCCGAAGCCGAACGCAAGGCGGCGGAAGAGGCCAAGGCGCTGGCGCTCAAGAAGAAAAAAGAAGAGTTGGAGAAGAAGCAGGCTGAAGAGAAGGCCAAGGCGGAAGAGGCCAAAGCCAAGAAAGCGGAAGCCGAGAAGAAGGCCAAGGCCGAAGCCGAGAAAAAGGCGAAGGCGGAAGCCGAGAAGAAAGCCAAGGCCGAGGCCGAGAAGAAGGCGAAGGAAGAGGCTGACAAGAAGGCAAAAGCTGACGCAGAGAAGAAGGCGAAGGCCGAGGCTGACAGAAAGGCCAAGATTGAGGCGGAGCGCAAGCGCAAGGCGGCCGAAGAGGCCAAGTTGCAAAAAGAGATGGAAGCCATGATGGAGCAGCAGCTGGCCGCCGAGGCCAATGCGCGCAGTCAGGCAGCATCGGCAGCCGCCAAGGGCGAGGTCGACAAGTATGCCGCCCTCATCAAGGCCACGGTCGAGCGCTACATGATTTTGGATCCCACCATGCGGGGTAAAACATGTACTATCGGTGTCAAGTTGGCCAGTAGCGGCTTCGTCATCTCGGTGGACAACGGTCAGGGTGATCCGGCGGTCTGCCGCTCCGGCAAGGCGGCGGTGCTGAAGGCCAACCAGTTGCCGGTGCCGAAGGATCCGGCGGCATTCGAGATGTTGAAGGAGTTTAACCTCAAGTTAGAACCGAGCATCTAAGCGTGATAGAACGGGGTCAATGACCGTGGTTGGCAGCATCTGCTGATAAAGGGATTTCACCTCTCATTTTTTTGGAACAGAGTATTTAAGCCATGATAAGAAAAGTGTTTTTTGCTTTGGTTGGCTGCCTTCTGCTAGGCCAGAGCGCTCAGGCGGCCTTGGACATCGTCATCACCGGCGGTATCGACAGTGCGCGCCCCATCGCCATCGCCCCCTTCAAGTGGGAGGGCAATGGCCAGTTGCCGCAGGATATCGCGGAAGTGGTCTCCAACGACCTGATGCGCAGCGGCAAGTTCAAGCCGCTGGCCCGTGGCCAGATGCCGCAGACGCCGAGCACCAGCGGCGAGATCAACTTCGCACCCTGGGCTTCCCAGGGGGTCGAAGCCGTGGTGGTCGGCTCCATCGCCGCCGTGGGTGATGGTACCTACAAGATCAACTTCGAGCTGGTCGACGTCCTGAAAGGCCAGCTGGCCAAGACCCAGGGCGGTGAGGCGAACGGTTATATCCTGGACAGCCGCATGGCGACCATCCCGGGTGCGCAGATGCGCCAGTTTGCCCACCGCATCTCCGACATCGTCTACGAGCGTCTGACCGGTGAGCGTGGTGCCTTCCTGACTCGTCTGGCCTATGTCTCCGTGCAGCAGGGCACCCAGTTCCCGTATCAGCTGCGGATCTCCGACTACGACGGCTACAACGAGAAGACTCTGCTGCGCTCCCGTGAACCCCTGATGTCCCCGGCCTGGTCGCCGGATGGCAGCAAGCTGGCTTACGTGAGCTTCGAGAACCAGAAGTCCGAGATCTATGTGCAGGACATCTACACCCAGCAGCGCAGTCTGATCACCAGCTTCCGTGGCATCAACGGTGCGCCGGAGTGGTCTCCAGATGGTCGTCGTTTGGCTATTGTTCTGTCCAAAGATGGACAGCCTGACATCTATGTCGTTGATGTTGCTAGCAAGCAACTCACTCGAGTCACAAATAACCGAACCATCGACACCGAACCCTCCTGGATGCCGGACGGTCAAACTTTGCTGTTCACCTCTGAACGTGGTGGCAAACCCCAGATTTATAGCGTAAATTTGGCGACTGGCATGACTCGCCGGATGACCTGGGAAGGGGATTCCAACCAGGGGGCATCCATCACACCGGACGGCAAGTCCATGGTGATGGTGACCCGGGTTCAGGGACAATATCGCATCGCTCGCCAGGATATGGAAAATGGAGCCATGCTGGTACTGACCCAGAGTGCTCTGGATGAATCGCCAAGTGTGGCTCCCAATGGCAGCATGATCATTTATGCCACCATCTATCAGGGTCGTAAGAGTCTTGCATTGGTGTCGACCGACGGTCGCTTCAAGGCAGTGCTTCCGACCAGTAGCGGTGAAATTCGTGCACCAGCTTGGTCGCCCTTCTTGAATTGATAAAAATCGATTGTTTTTTGTTTTGTTATAAAGGTTTAAGGAAATAGCATGCAACTCAATAAACTGCTCAAGGGTCTGGCCATCGCACTGCCACTGTTCACCCTGGCTGCCTGTAGCTCCTCTTCCGACTCCGACGCCGCTGGCGCCGAGTCCGGCATGACTGACGGCATGGGCGGTGTACAAACCGGCGGCGCCAACGGCATGTTGTCCCCGGAAGAGCAGATGCGTCAGAAGTTCGAAGCGCTGCAACGCGACAACGTGATCTACTTCCCGTACGATGGTTACGACATTCAGGGTCAGTACGCCGACCTGCTGGATGCCCACGCCAGCTACCTGCGTGAACGTCCGAGCGTCAAGGTACTGATCGAAGGCCACGCCGACGAGCGCGGTACGCCGGAATACAACATCGCGCTGGGTGAGCGTCGTGCCAAGGCTGTTGCCAAGTATCTGCAAACCCTGGGTGTGCAGGCCGAGCAGCTCTCCATCGTCAGCTATGGCGAAGAGAAGCCGCTGGATCTGTCCCACACCGAGGAAGCCTTTGCCAAGAACCGCCGTGCGGTCCTGGTTTACTAAGGTTTGAGTCGAACGAAGTTCGTTTATATGCAAGCGGCCATTTCGATGGCCGTTTTATTTGCACTAAACGTCAAGGTTTGATCCGAATGAAATCTGTATCAGCGAGCGACTATGCGCTGGCCGTTTTATTTGCACTAAACGCTAAGGTTTGATCCGAATGAAATCTGTGTACAAGCAAGCTGGTGTTGCGCTGGCCGTGTTGGTTGCTTTGAATGCGCAAGCGGCAGCACCCGTGAGCGATCTGAGCGGGGATTCTGGCAGCAGCGGTGTGGTGCTGAGCGGCAACAATGGTGCCATCGTACCGACCGGCAGCCTGGAAGACCGGGTTGCTCTGCTGGAGCGTACCCTCAACGCCCGTCTGCGTCTGCAGGCCGAACTGCAGCAACAGGTCGACTCCCTGCAAGGGGAGGTCTCCGAGCTGCGTGGTCAGCTGGAACAGCAGACCTACCAGATGGAGCAGTCCCAGGAGCGCCAGCGCCAACTCTACCAGGAGCTCGACAAGGTGGCCAACAGCCAGCCTGCCGCCGCGCCCGCAACACCTGCTGCAGGTGCTGCAACGCCTCCTGCCGCGGCTGCCAACTACTCCACCAACCAGGATGAGAACCAGGCCTACGACGCGGCCGTGAACATGGTGCTCAAGGAGAAGAACTACGACAAGGCCATTCCTGCCTTCGAAGGGTTCATCAAGCAGTTCCCGAACTCCAGCTATGTTCCCAATGCCCACTACTGGCTTGGCCAGCTGATGTTCAACAAGGGCGACAGGGCGGGGGCCGCGAGCCAGTTCTCCACGGTGGCGAATAAATACAGCAAGTCACCCAAGCGGGCCGATGCCCTGCTGAAACTCGGCATGCTCGCCCAGCTTGACGGCAAAAAAACAGAGGCCAAGGCCTTCTATGAGCAGGTGATCAAGGGTTACCCCAACACCTCGCCGGCCCAGCTGGCCAAACAGAGTCTGGCCAAGCTGTGACATTGCTGCATGTCACTGTTTTCGTAACACTCTTGTAAAGAACTCTCTGCTTTGTATGCGCAGTGAACAATCAGATTTAATTTAAGATTTTTCTATTGCGCCAGGATGATAAATCCGTAATATAGGCCGCCGTCAGAGCCGGAGCAGTAATGCAGTTGGCACTGGTCGTGGTGAGGGTCGTTAGCTCAGTCGGTAGAGCAGTTGACTTTTAATCAATTGGTCGCTGGTTCGAATCCAGCACGACCCACCATTTCTTCACAGCAGGTGAAGACAATATTCCCAGGTCGTTTAGCTCAGCTGGGAGAGCACCTCCCTTACAAGGAGGGGGTCACTGGTTCGAGCCCAGTAACGACCACCATGTTGTAACGCTGACCGCCACATGCGGTTGGTGAAAAGTTCAGGATGTGGGTCGTTAGCTCAGTCGGTAGAGCAGTTGACTCTTAATCAATTGGTCGTAGGTTCGAACC
>NZ_JBFODF010000003.1:0-159052 GCF_040908165.1 Aeromonas sp. R6-1 | reverse complement strand
GGAAGGCTGGCGTATCCATGATGAAGGTCCTTGCGGTGATGACCTACTTCCAGATTAGCCTTCCAACACATAATTGGGACAGCGCCATAAAAAAGCCCCGCTCATCGAGCGGGGCTTTTGCATTCTGGAGGGCGGGAGCAATCAGGCCTTCCAGGCTTTCCAGGTGTTGATCAGGCCGTTGGTGGAGCCGTCGTGGCTGGTGACGGCCTCATCGGTGCCCAGCTCCGGCAGGATCTTGTTGGCCAGCTGTTTGCCCAGCTCCACACCCCACTGGTCGAAGGAGAAGATGTTCCAGATTGCGCCCTGTACGAAGATCTTGTGCTCGTACATGGCGATCAGGGAGCCGAGGGTTTTCGGGGTCAGCTGCTTGAACAGGATGGAGTTGGTCGGGCGGTTGCCTTCGAACACCTTGAACGGCACCAGATCCTTGACTTGCTCCAGCGTCTTGCCGGCGGCCAGGAACTCGGCCTCCACCGCTTCCTTGCTCTTGCCGAAGGCCAGGGCTTCGGTCTGGGCGAAGAAGTTGGCCAGGAGCTTCGGATGGTGGTCACCGATGGGGTTATGGCTGATGGCCGGCGCCAGGAAGTCGCAGGGGATCAGCTTGGTGCCCTGATGGATCAGCTGGTAGAAGGCGTGCTGGCCGTTGGTGCCCGGCTCACCCCAGATGATGGGACCGGTCTGGTAGTCAACCGGATTGCCGTCGCGATCCACGTACTTGCCGTTGGACTCCATGTTGCCTTGCTGGAAGTAGGCAGGGAAGCGATGCATGTACTGATCGTACGGCAGGATAGCTTCGGACTCGGCACCATGGAAGTTGTTGTACCACAGGCCGATCAGGGCCAGCAGTACGGGCACGTTCTGCTCATAGGCGGCAGTGGCGAAGTGCATGTCCATCTCGAAGGCGCCTTGCAGCAGGGCCTCGAAGTGCTCGAAGCCGAGGGAGAGGGCGATGGGCATGCCGATGGCGGACCAGGAGGAGTAGCGGCCGCCGACCCAGTCCCAGAACTCGAACATGTTGTCGGTGTCGATGCCAAACTCGGCCACGGCCTTGCCGTTGGTCGACAGGGCGGCGAAGTGCTTGGCCACGTGAGCCTTGTCACCGGCGTGACCGAGGAACCAGTCGCGGGCGGTCAGGGCGTTGGTCATGGTCTCCTGGGTGGTGAAGGTCTTTGAGGCGACCAGGAACAGGGTGGTTTCCGGATCGATCTTCTTGAGCGTCTCGGCGATGTGGGTGCCGTCGACGTTGGAGACGAAGTGCATCTCCAGGTGATTCTTGTAGGGGCGCAGGGCCTCGGTGATCATGACGGGGCCCAGATCGGAGCCACCAATGCCGATGTTGACCACGTGCTGGATGGCCTTGCCGGTATAGCCCTTCCACTCGCCACCGATGACCTTCTCGCAGAAGCCCTTCATCTTGGCCAGTACGGCGTTCACTTCCGGCATCACGTCCTTGCCGTCAACCTCGATGGGACGGTCGGAGCGGTTGCGCAGGGCGGTGTGCAGTACGGCGCGCCCTTCGGTCATGTTGATCTTGTCGCCGTTGAACATGGCGTCGATGGCGCTGCGCAGATCGGTCTCGCCAGCCAGGTTCACCAGCAGCTTGAGGGTCTCTTCGGTGATCAGGTTCTTGGAGTAGTCGACCAGGATGTCGCCACCGAAGGTGAGGGAGAACTTGTCAAAACGCTTGGGATCCTGTGCGAACAGATCCTTGAGACGCATCTCCTTGTTGGCTGCAAAATGGGCTTCCAGTGCCTGCCAGGCCTGGGTCCGGGTTGGATTGATATTTTTCATAGGATTATCAGTCTTCCAAGTTGTGTTTGAACCTTGCAGGCAAGGCTCCCGCCAAACCTTATTATGCGAGCATTATACCGGGCACTCCGTGCGCCCCGTGTAACAGAGCATTACCAATTGTCTGCAACGAGGGAGTGTACAACCAAAACAGTGCGATTATGAGTCACCCAGTACCCCGGGATCTTGCGTTCGCGCATGCTTGTTCGGGTTGAAAAGGCTTTCATTTCAAGGGGAGCACGGCCGTGGCGCTGGAAAGCTGGCGTGACAGATAAAAGGGTATTCAACAGACGCTCATCGGACGGTTTTTTGAGCAGGCGCAAATGGCGGGCAACAGACGCTGGCTACCATATGAGCCGAATGGACGAGATCTCCCAGGGATGGCCAAGGTATGGAATCAATGGTGTGGAATGAGGAGATCGAGATGAAAGCCCTGTTATCCCTGTTTGCCCTGAGCCTGATCGCCACCGGCCTCATCGGTTTGCTGACCCTGACGCTGGCCAATGCGGCGCCGACGCTGGAGATCCGCGTGCTGGCGGTGATCGGTGCAGTGCTGGGGGGCTATGTGCTGATGCAGCCCCTGCTCAACCGGGTCGCACGTCGGCTGGGGTGAGAACACGGTGCGACCTGGTGCGCAAGACCGGCCTGTGGCCGGTTTTTTTCATGTCACAGAAGGCAGAAACGACAGTGCCAGCCCGAAGGCTGGCACTGGAGAACGCGCACCGAGGATCAATCCGCCGTCTTCTGCATGTGGACCACACGCTGGGGGAAGGGGATCTCGATGCCCTCGGCGTCGAAGGTGAGCTTCACCTTCTCGTGGAAGTCGAACCAGACACCCCAGTAATCACCGGTCTTGACCCAGGGACGCACCACGATGTTGACTGAGGAGTCGGCCAGCGCGGCAACGGCAATGGTGGCTGCCGGCTCCTTCAGGATGCGGGGCTCTTCGCTCACCAGCCGCTCCAGGATCTGTTTGGCCTTGCGCAGGTCGGAGCCGTAGCCGATGCCGAAGGTCATGTCGACGCGGCGGGTATCCATGCGCGAGTAGTTGACGATGGTGCCGTTGAGGATGGCGGAGTTCGGCACTACCACCATCTTGTTGTCACCCGAGGTGAGGGTGGTGGTGAAGAGCTGCACCGATTGCACAACGCCATTGGTGCCTGCCACCTCGATAAATTCCCCTGCCTTGATGGGGCGGAAGATGATGAGCAGGAAACCGGCGGCAAAGTTGGAGAGAGAGCCCTGCAGCGCCAGACCGATGGCCAGACCGGCGGCACCGATAATGGCGACGAAGGAGGCGGTCTGCACCCCGACCCGGCCCAGGGCGGCGATCACCACGAACACCAGGATGGTGTATTTGAGGATGCTGCCGACGAAGTGGGTGACGGTGGTGTCCAGCTTGCGGGTCTGCATCACCTTGACCACGCCACCGCTGAGAAGGTTGGCTGCAATGTAACCGACCAGCAGGGTGATCAGGGCGGCGGCGATGTTGACCGCATACTCGATGATCAGCCCCTGGTTGTTGGTCAGCCAGGTCTGTGCTTCGGTAATGATCTCGGGTTCCATAGGATGTCCTGTTGGTGTGAAGATTTATGGCAGATGAATCTAACATTTGAGCGCGACAAGCTGGGTCGCATCTGGTGCTTGTCTCTTCTTTTGTGCCACAAAAAGCAAGGGAGGCCAAGGCCTCCCGTTTTGTCACAACCCTGCTGGCGCAGGGACGCTGGGCATGTACGCACTCAGCTTTGCAGCAGCTGGCAGCGGATAAACTGCCACTGATCTTCAAACCCTGCGGTGGGTTTGATTGTGAGCTCGGAGCGGACGTGCATTGACTGATGCGGTCTGCTGGCTCAGCTTTGCAGCAGCTGGCTGCGGATAAACTGCCACTGATCTTCAAACCCGGCAGTGGGCTTGATTGTGAACTCGGAGCGGGACGTGCATTGGTTGATGCGGTCTGCTGGCTCAGCTTTGCAGCAACTGGCTGCGGATGAACTGCCACTGATCTTCAAACCCGGCGGTGGGCTTGATTTTGAACTCCGAGCGGACGAACTGGCTGATGCGGCCCTCGGTATAGGCCAGCAGCAGGTTGGCCAGCATGGTCTCGTCGAGCTGGAAGCCCTGGCCTTCCCGCAGCCGTTTCTCGCGCAGTACCTGCTTTATCTGGGTCTCCAGCTTGTCGAACAGAATGCTGATGCGATCCCGCAGCCGATCGTGTTCGCCCAGCAGGGCATCGCCATTGAGAATGCGGGTGATGCCGGGGTTGCGCTCGGCGAACACCAGCAGCAGCTGCAGTATGTGATGGCAGCGGGCCATGGTGTCCTTCTCTTCGGCCATGATCAGGTTGACCCGTGACAGCAGGGAATCCTCGATAAAGTCGATCAGCCCCTCGAACATCCTCGCCTTGCTGGGAAAATGCCGGTAGAGGGCCGCCTCGGACACGCCCACCTCGGCCGCGAGGCGTGCCGTGGTGATGCGCTGGCCCGGGCTGGTTTCCAGCATGTGGGCGAGTGCCTGCAGGATCTGATCGCGCCGACTCTGTTTCTGGTTACTGCTTGCCATGGATTCCCCTAAAAAACAATGGCTTGATTCTATTATTTGGCACGTGCCCCAGGGGGCCGTGTGGTCTTGTTATTGGCGACCAGAAGAACCAAACCCGCCTTCACCCCGTTCACTCTGATTGAATTCGTCGACCAACTGGAAGCTGGCCTGTACCACTGGCAGGATCACCAGCTGGGCGATGCGCTCGCCAGGCTGCATGGTGAAGCTGTCGTTGCCACGGTTCCAGACCGAGACCATCAACTGACCCTGGTAGTCGGAGTCGATGAGGCCGACCAGGTTGCCCAGCACGATGCCGTGCTTATGGCCGAGGCCGGAGCGGGGCAGGATGGTGGCGCACAGACCCGGATCCTGGATGTGAATGGCCAGCCCGGTCGGCACCAGCGTGGTGTCGCCCGGGGCCAGGGTCAGCGGGGCATCCAGCAGGGCGCGCAAGTCCATGCCAGCGGAGCCCGGTGTGGCGTAGGCGGGCAGCGGGAAGTCGGTGCCGATGCGGGCATCCAGGATTTTCAGTTCAATTTGTGTCGTCATGAATCTTTTTCAATTGGATCGCCTGGCGATCGGGTGGTACTGCAGGAGCCTGGGGCTCCCGGCATGTTCAATGGGCTCAGGGTCGATAATGGCGTGCAATCAGGGCGACAAGATGACGGGCGAGCGTCAGCTTATCGGCCAGGGGCAGGGCGGCTTGACCCCCTTGCCAGAAGACGGTCAGGGCGTTGTCATCGGCATTGAAGCCCTGGCCTGCACGGGACACATCGTTGGCTGCGATCATGTCCAGCCGCTTACGTCGAAGTTTGTCGAGGGCGTATTGTTCCACATCCACGGTTTCGGCGGCAAATCCGACGGTGAAGGGTTTGTCTGACAACGCCCCCACATCGGCGATGATGTCGGGGTTTTTGACCAGGGTCAGCTGCATCTGGTCGTTGTCGCCGGTCTTCTTGATCTTTTGCTCGGCCACCTGGGCGGGACGGTAGTCGGCGACGGCAGCGCAGCCGATAAAGAGGTCGCACTCACCGACCCGGCTCATCACTGCTTCGTGCATCTGCAGGGCACTCTCCACATCGATGTGGGTAACGCCGGCCGGGGTGGCCAGTGCCACCGGGCCGCTCACCAGGGTCACCTCCGCGCCCGCTTCGCGCGCGGCGCGGGCGATGGCGTAGCCCATCTTGCCGGAGCTGTGGTTGCTGATATAGCGCACCGGATCGAGCGCCTCGCGGGTCGGCCCGGCGGTGAGCAGCAGCCTGACGCCTGCCAGGAGCGGTTCGGCGGCGAGCTGCTGGCAGCAGCGTTCCACCAGTTCCAGGGGATCCAGCATCCGGCCCGGGCCCACGTCGCCGCAGGCCTGGCTGCCGGAGTCTGGCCCCCACAGCTGAATGCCGCGCTCGGCTAGGGTCTGAAGGTTGGCCTGGGTAGCGGCGTTGCGATACATCTGCTGGTTCATGGCTGGCGCCAGGGCGACAGTCGCTGGGGTGGCCAGGCAGAGGGTGGTGAGCAGCTCGTCCGCCATGCCGGCGGCCATGCGGGCCATCAGGTTGGCGCTGGCGGGGGCGATCAGCACCAGATCGGCCCACTTGGCCAGTTCGATGTGGCCCATGCCCGCCTCGGCAGCCGGGTCCAGCAGACTGTCGGCCACCGGGTGGCCTGAGACGGCTTGCAGGGTCAGCGGGGTGATGAACTCCTTGGCGGAGCGGGTCATCACCACTCGCACCTCGGCCCCCTGATCTTTCAGGCGACGTACCAGTTCGGCACTCTTGTAGGCGGCGATCCCGCCACTGACACCCAACAGGATGCGCTTATCGGCCAATCTCATCTGCTGCTTCTCTTCCGGCTCACTCTGACTGGTCGGCTAAGATAGCACAGGCAATGGGTGGCGACAGAGGCTGACATGGGGGAGTTGTGGTCGGGCTCGCGGGATTCTTTGCTATGTTTTCTCTCAATAGCCATCAGGGAGAGACAAATGAGCATCAAGGAGTGGCCGGAAGAGGAGCGCCCGAGGGAAAAGCTGCTGCGCCGAGGGGCGGCGACGCTCTCCGATGCCGAACTGCTGGCCATCTTCCTGCGCACCGGGGTCAGCGGGTTGAGTGCGGTGGATCTCTCTCGCCAGTTGTTGCAGCAGTTTGGTTCCCTGCGGGCACTGCTGGGAGCCGAGCAGCAGGATTTTTGTGGCGCTCACGGGCTGGGACCTGCCAAGTATGCCCAGTTGCAGGCGGTGCTGGAGATGGGGCGGCGCCATCTGGCCGAACAGTTGCAACGGGGAGAGGCGCTCACCTCGCCCGGGCTAACCCGGGACTTTCTGCAAGCCCAGTTGCGGGATCGGGGGCGGGAGGTGTTCGCCCTGCTGCTGCTCGACAACCAGCACAGGGTCATCCGGTTTGTCGAACTTTTTTACGGCACCCTCGACTCGGCGAGCGTCTGGCCCAGAGAAATCGTGCAGATCGCGCTCAAACATAATGCAGCCGCCGTGATTCTGGCGCATAATCACCCGTCCGGCGTGGCCGAGCCCAGTCGGGCGGACCGCCAGATCACGGATCGGATCCTGGCCGCCCTGGCCCTGGTCGATATCAGAGTGCTTGATCACCTGGTGATCGGTGATGGCATCACGGTTTCTTTCGCAGAGCGTGGTTGGTTGTGACTGGGCTCTGGCACTGTATTAGTTGATCTTTGATCACGGATGCTGTATAAAATGCCGCCTTCTGTTTGCCCCGCAATCGAAGGCCAGCGGGGCAGATATTTGCTCGAGCAATGAAGTAAGATTTGGAGAGACTGACATGTCTAGAGTATGCCAAGTAACCGGCAAGCGCCCGGCAGTTGGTAACAACCGTTCGCACGCTAACAACGCTACCAAGCGTCGTTTCCTGCCGAACCTGCACACTCACCGTTTCTGGGTTGAGAGTGAAAAACGCTTCGTGAGCCTGCGCGTATCCGCAAAAGGCATGCGTATCATCGACAAGCGCGGCGTTGAAGTGGTTCTGGCTGAACTGCGTGCCAGCGGCGTTAAGGTATAAGGAATTAGATCATGGCTAAAGGTATTCGCGATAAGATTCGCCTGAACTCCAGCGCCGGTACTGGTCACTTCTATACCACTACCAAGAACAAGCGCACCATGCCCGAAAAAATGGAGATCAAGAAATTTGATCCCGTGATTCGTCAGCATGTGATCTACAAAGAAGGCAAAATCAAGTAATTACTTGGTTTCGCTGCAAAAACCCGGCCTCGTGCCGGGTTTTTTTATGGCTGGAATTCAGTACACTGCCGATTCGAAGGGAGGCTAGCCATGTTCAAACTGAGCCGCAAAGGCTGGAACAACGTGATCATCGTGGTCGTGTTGATCGTCATTACCCTGTTGCACCGGCTGGAGCAGGCCCAGCAGGAGAACAGTGCCAAACGCGCGCGTCCGCTGTTGCCGGAGAGTGCCGTGGTGTTGACCTGGCAGGGGCCGAGCTGGCAGATAGAGCGTATCGGCCAGGGCTGGCGCAGCGCGCCGGATCTGGGGCTCGGCAGCGCCCAGCTGGCGGCCCGCATCGAGGCGTGGCAAGGCTGGCTGCTGCCCCCCGGCGAGCCCGTGCGCGGCACCCCGGTGACCCTCAAGATCTGGATCGCCGGACAGAGCGATCCGGTGGAAGTCGGGCTCTATCAGGACGACGGCAAGTTTGCCGCCCTGCTGCCCTCCTCGACCTGGCTCAGCCTGAGTCAGGCGCAATACCGTGACCTGATGCGTCCCATGCCCTGAACGAGAGATCGCCCATGCCTGAATTACCGGAAGTCGAAGTCAGCCGCCAGGGCATCTCCCCCTGGCTTACCGGCATCAAGGTGACCCGCGTGGTGGTGCGGGACGGCCGCCTGCGCTGGCCCGTGCCCGGCGAGATCCAGGAGCTGGTGGATCTCGTCATCCACCGCGTCAGCCGCCGCGCCAAATACCTGTTGCTGGAGACCGACTTCGGCACCGCCATCCTCCATCTCGGGATGTCCGGCAGCCTGCGGGTGCTGGACATCGGCACCCCGGCCGAGAAGCACGATCACGTGGATATCGAGCTGGCCAACGGCAAGCTGCTGCGGCTCAACGATCCGCGCCGTTTTGGCGCCCTGCTGTGGACCCGCGAACCGGCCGAGGCCCATGCCCTGCTCGCCAAGCTGGGGCCGGAACCCCTCACCGATGCCTTCCATGCCGATTACCTGCGGGAGCGGGCGAAGGGGCGCAGCACCGCCATCAAGCAGTTCCTGATGGACAACCACGTGGTGGTCGGGGTGGGCAACATCTACGCCAACGAGGCGCTCTATGCCGCCGGCATTCATCCCAGGCGGGCGGCAGGCAACATCAGCGCCGAGCGGCTGGGCACCCTGGTGAGCGAGATCAAGCGGGTGTTGGCCGAGGCCATTCGCCAGGGGGGCACCACCCTCAAGGATTTCACCAGCGCCGACGGCAAGCCGGGCTATTTCGTCCAGCAGCTGCAGGTTTACGGCCGTGGCGGCCAGCCCTGTTTCCACTGCCACACCCTGCTCACCGAGGTGAAGATGGGCCAGCGAACCACGGTGTTCTGCTCCCACTGCCAACGCTGAAAGCGGGATTTTTGAGCCGGAACCGGCCAAGTTGTAAGAGAGTATTTCCGGTCTGTTGAAGCGGCGTCAGCCCATGACTACTATCTCGCCAGTTCAGGCTGCGAGGTAATAAAATGACAGCTAAATCAATAGACTGGGAACATTTATCCCGGCAGGGGCACTATTGTGCCCACGATATGGCCCGCTTCCTCTATCCCGAAGACAGCGCCCGCAAGACCTTCAATCGCGGCAAGTTTTTGCTGCGCAGTCTGCTCTACCGTGCGCAGTTGAACCGGGTGTTCGAGCTGTTCCAGAGCGCCCCCCTGCGGGCGCTTCCCGCCCGCCACCCCGAGCTGCTCGACAAGCCGATGCGCCCCTATCGCTTCGCCTGCTCGACGGTGAACCAGCGGGTCAAGATGGTGGAGGATCACTACCGCCTGCTGCTGGGCCTGTACCCCGAGCTCATCGACCCGCTCTATCTGGGGGAGGGGATAGTGCTGGGCCATTATCCCGATGGCGGCTGGCGCATCGTGCTGCGTCACGACGGCACCTTCCGCAGGGAGGCGGAGCTGGCGCTCTCCATCGTCAACGCGCGGGGGAAGCGACTCTACAGCTGTGCCTTCTCCCTGGCGGGCAACGAACAGGAGCTGGCCCTGGTGATCGGGTCGGTGCAGGGGCCAGAGCCCTGTGTCGAGCAGCCCCAGGAGCAGGTGCGGGCATTGACCCGGGCGGGTCAGGGTCTGAGACCCAAGTCGCTGGTGGTGATGCTGGTGATGGCGCTGGCCGGGGCCATGGGGGCCCACCGGGTCTGTGCGGTGCGCATGAAGGCCCACATCTTCCAGGCAAGAAGGTACAGCAAGAAGAAGAAAGCCTGCCTCCAGGCGGACTACGACGAGCTGTGGCAGGAGTTTGGCGCCCTCGATCAGGACGCCAACTTCGTGCGGCTGCAACCCGTGGTGCGCAAGCCGCTGGAGGAGATCGCCTCCAAGAAGCGGGCCATGTACCGGCGCCGTTACGAGTGGCTCGATCAGTTGGAGCGGGCGATCCGCCAGCAGTTTGCCCGCAGCTAGGCGTGCAGTGCGTTGATGCAACAAGGGCTACCCGCGGGTAGCCCTTGTTCGTTTCTGCCCATCAGGGGAGGGATTAGCGCTGCTGCTTGGTGGCGATGGCCTGGGCCACCAGGGGGTCGACGAACTGGTGGATGTCACCTCCGTGCAGCGCCACCTCCTTCACCAGGGTGGAGGAGATGAAGGAGTTCTCCTCCGCCGGGGTAAGGAAGACGCTCTCCAGGGTGGGCATCAGGCGACGGTTCATGTTGGCGAGCTGGAACTCGTATTCGAAGTCGGAGACGGCGCGCAGGCCGCGGATCAGCACGTTGGCCTGCTGCTCCCTGGCAAAATCCACCAGCAGGCCGGAGAAGCCCACCACCTTGACGTTGGGCAGGTGAGCCGTCACCTGCCGGGCCAGCTGAACGCGCTCCTCGAGATCGAACAGCGGCCGTTTGCTCGGGCTGTTGGCCACCCCGACCACCACCTCGTCGAACAGTCTGGCGGCGCGGCCAATGAGATCGGTATGGCCGTTGGTGATGGGGTCGAAGGTGCCGGGATAGATTACCTTGTTGGTCATGCTGCTGATTCCTGAAACCGGAAAACTGGTCGCATTATAGGGGCTGTTGCCGGTTTGTCGCGACCGGGATGGCGCGGATTTCTGGCGCTGATCGGCGGTCGGGGTCGCACAAATCGGAGCCCCGTGGCGTCTTCGCTTGAGAATCGCCCTGCATCAGGCAAGAATACCCCCATCGCGCATCAAGCCTCCTTCGCTGGTGACAGGGAGCATAGGGATTTTTTATGAAACGTATTCTGGTAGTCCGCAATGACAAGATTGGTGACTTCATGCTGGCGTGGCCGAGCTTTGCCATGCTCAAGCGCTCCATGGAGTGTCATGTGACTGCCCTGGTTCCCGCCTACACGGCGCCCTTGGCCCGCCTCTGCCCCTGGATCGACGAGATCATCCTGGATCCGGGCGCCCGGGCCGACAAGGAGCAGCAACGCGCCCTGCTGGCGCGCATCAAGGCGGCCGCCTTCGATGCCTCCATCTGCCTCTTCTCCAACACCCGCAATGCCAAGCTGGTGTGGAAGGCGCACATTCCCTACCGGCTGGCACCAGCCACCAAGCTGGCCCAGGTGCTCTACAACCAGCGCCTGGTGCAGCGCCGCTCCCGCTCCCAGAAGCCGGAGTACGAATACAACCTGGATCTGGTGCGCCGCTTCCTCGCCGATCAGCATCAGACCGTGGTAGAGCCACAGGGCCCCTACCTCGACTTCGACCCCGAGAGCCTGCTGCAGGTGCGCGAGCAGGTCGCCGCCCGTCTCAGGCTCGACGCCAGCCGCCCCTGGCTGATGGTGCATGCGGGCAGCGGTGGCTCGGCCAACAACCTCTCCATCGAGCAGTACTCGCGCCTCATCATCAAGCTCAACCAGGCCTGTCCCGAGTTGCAGTGCGTGTTGACGGCAGGGCCGGGGGAGGAGGGGAAGGCGGAGCAGTTGGCGGCCGAACTGCTGGCCCATGGGGGCAACGGCTGGATCTATCGCTCCGACGAGGGGTTGCCGAAGTTCTGCCTGGTGATGGCCAACGCCGCCCTGTTCGTGGCGGGCAGCACGGGGCCCCTGCACATCGCCGCGGCCATGGACGTGCCGACCGTCGGTTTCTTCCCGGCACACCGTTCGGCGACGCCGCTGCGCTGGCGGCCGCTCAATGGCGAGGGGCGCCATCTGCCCTTCAGCCCGCCGGAAGACAGCGACCACCCGGAGGACATGAGCCAGCTCGATCCCAAGGCCATGGCGGCAGAGATCGCCCGCTGGGCGCCGCCCTTCTGGCGCGCCGAGCGCTGAGAGCGCACACAGAACATACAGACAGGGCCCCGCGGGGCCCTGTCTTGTATGGGGATGAGCCCTGCTGGTAGACCGGCCTACCGGGCGTGGTCCCCGACAGCCCCCTTGACGGGCCTGCCCGGGCCCCGAGCAGGGGAAACCTGTCGGTATAAGCCGGAGTCGGGTCATGTTGCCAATATCCATGCATTCGGCTTATAGCGGCCAGTTTTCGTCCGTGGCGCCCGGGTTTGCGCCGTGAGCGGCCCCGCGAGGGCTGCGCTCGCTCCATGGCAATAGGGTTTGCCCCTTGTCCCGCTGGAACAAGGGGTGAGTGATTAATGCGATGTTTGAGGCGCGATGCCCTATTTCGGCTGCTGGGGCTGCTGGCGAACCCAGAGATCGGCGTATTTGACGAAGGTGGAGTGGGCGGAGAGGATGGCCAGCAGCAGGCCCTGCTTGCCGTCGAGGAAACCGGCCTTAAGCAGGTACATCTTGAGGAAGCAGCCGACGGCGTGGACCAGCCCCTGGCCGAGGGATCCCTTCTTGCCGCGGGCGGTGCGCTGATCGGCCCATGCGCGGGCGTAGCCGGCGGATTTGACCAGGTAGTGTTCCAGATCCCGGTAGGTGTAGTGGAGGAGGTCGCCCTGCAGGTTGACGATCTTCATGTTGGCGCGCACCTCCACCTTCTCGTGTACCAGCGCCTCGTTGTAGCCGGTCAGCGCCTTGGGGTAGAGGCGCAGCACCCGATCCGGGTACCAGCCGCTGTGGCGGATGAAGCGGCCGAACACCCAGGAGAGGCGCGGGATGGAGTAGATGGTGTCGCTGGCCGGGTTGGCCATGACCTCCTGGATGGCTTCCCTGAGTTCCGGGGTGAGCCGCTCGTCCGCGTCCAGCCACAGCACCCATTCCGACTGGACATGGGACTGGGCGAGGCGGCGCTGACGGCCGAAACCGGGCCAGGTGGTGTTGACGAAGAAGCGGGCGCCAAATTCGGCGGCGATGGCCGGGGTGTCATCCTGACTGCCGGAGTCGAGAATGACGATTTCATCCGCCAGGCCTTCGAGGGAGGCGAGGCAGGCACGGAGGTTGTCGGCTTCGTTCTTGACGATCAGGACGGCCGCCAGGGTCGGTTTTTTCACAGGCAAGGGACTCTTGTTGGTGCCCGGCGGGCGGGTCATGCTCGGATTGGCGCCCATTCTAGCCTAAAACCCCGCGCGGGGCATGACCCGAGGGCCCGGTGGGCCCGCTTTTGAATGAGGGGAAAGGGGGATCTTTGCTACCCGGCAGTCGGTGGCCCAGGGCACGCCGTGTCCGGGTCGAAGAGGGCCTCAGGAGGGATGCGCGGGGGAGCAGATCCTGCCAGGTAGGCGTTTTGCGGGAGCAGACGGGTATCTTCTGTTATTTCTTCGGCCTTTCTTGGGGCATAATCTCGCCCAGTAATGATCAACAGCCGGGCCAGTCCCGAGAGAAGACGCGCGATGAAGATATTGGTGATCGGCCCCTCCTGGGTCGGCGACATGGTGATGTCCCAGAGCCTCTACAAGGCGCTCAAGAGCAACCACCCGGGCAGCGAGCTCCATGTGATGGCGCCGGCCTGGTGCGTTGCGCTGCTGGAGCGCATGCCCGAGGTGGACAAGGCCATCCCCATGCCGCTTGGCCACGGTGACTTCAAGCTGGGGGCACGCCGCCGCCTTGGCAAGCAGCTGGCCACGGAGCAGTACGATCAGGCCATCATCCAGCCCAACTCCATGAAGTCGGCCCTCATCCCCTGGTTTGCCAGGATCCCGGTGCGCACCGGCTGGAAGGGGGAGCACCGCTTCGGTCTGCTCAACGACATGCGCAGCAACAAGCAGGCCTTCCCGCTGATGGTGGAAGGCTATGTGGCTCTGGCCTACCCCAAGGGGCAGATGAAGAGTCGGGACGACATTCCCGCTATTCCCCATCCCTCCCTGCACGTGGATCTCATCAACCAGGGCAAGGCGCTGGAGCGGCTCGGCCTGAATCGTGCCCGCCCTGTGCTGGTACTCTGTCCGGGGGCCGAGTTCGGCCCGGCCAAACGCTGGCCGGAAGGGCACTACGCCGTGGTGGCGCAAAAGCACCTCGACGAGGGATGGCAGGTATGGATCTTCGGCTCGGGCAAGGACGTGGACGTGGCCAACACCATCCGCGATCGGATCAACCCCCTGTCGCGCCCCAACTGCCACGTGCTGGCGGGCAAGACCAGCCTGCACGAGGCGATCGACCTGATGGCGCTGGCCGGTCGGGTCATCGCCAACGACTCGGGCCTGATGCACGTGGCGGCCGCCCTCAACCGGCCGCTGATCGGCGTCTACGGTTCCACCTCGCCCCTCTATACCCCACCGTTGGCGGACAGGGTCGAGATCGTCCACACCGACATCGAGTGCCGCCCCTGCTTCAAGCGCACCTGCAAGTTCGGCCACCTCAAGTGCCTGATCGAACTGATGCCGGAACAGGTCATCGAGGCGGGAAATCGGCTGGAGCGTGGGGAAACGGCAGATCTGACCATAGTGCGGCAGCCGGTGGAATCCTCCGCTGCTGTACCAGGTAATAGCTAGCATGATCTACCGGTTGCTCTACAACCTGCTGATCCACTTGGGGTTGCCCCTGGCGCTGCTGGCGCTCTACAAGCCCAAAAAAGGCAAGCCCGGCTTCGGGGCACGCTGGGCCGAGCATCTGGGACGATTGCCGCCGACCGGACAGGAGGCTCCCCTCTGGATCCATGCGGTGAGCGTGGGGGAGACCCTGGCCATCACCCCCTTCATCCGCGCCCTCAAGGCCGAGCGCCCCGAGCTGCCCATCCTGCTCACCACCACCACCCGCACCGGCGCTGAACAGGCGGCTAAGCTCGGGGATCTGGTGGTGCACCGCTATGCGCCTCTCGACTATCCCTGGGCCATCTCGGCGTTTCTGAGCACCGTCAAGCCCCGTGCCCTCTGGGTGATGGAGACCGAACTGTGGCCGAACTGGCTGGCGGCCTGCGAGGCACGGCACCTGCCAGTGACCATCCTTAATGCCCGCCTCTCGGAGCGATCCTGTCAGCGCTATGGTCGCCTCCAGGGGGCCTTCGATGCCTTGAGCCGCCCATTGACCCACCTGCTGTGCCAGCATCAGGACGATGCGGATCGCTTCCATCGGCTGGGCATAGCGCGCAACCGGCTGGCGGTGACCGGATCCATCAAGTTCGACATCCAGTTTGGCGACGAGGTGCAGGCCAGGGGCCGTGCCCTGCGCCAGCAACTGGGGGAGGCACGACCTGTCTGGATCGCCGCCAGTACCCACCAGGGGGAAGACGAGCAGGTGCTGGCCGCCTTCGATCGGGTGCTCAAGGCCCATCCCTCCGCCCTGCTGATCCTGGTGCCGCGCCATCCCGAGCGTTTCGATCGGGTGGCCGAGCTGTGCGCCCCCTACGGTTGCGTGCGGCGTACGGCGGGCAGAGCGGTCGGCGAGAGGGACAAGATCTACCTGGGTGACACCATGGGCGAGCTGCCGCTGATGCTGGCGGCGGCGGATCTCGCCTTTGTCGGTGGCAGCCTGGTGCCCGTGGGCGGTCACAACCTGCTGGAACCGGCGGCGCTGGGCAAACCCTGCTTGACTGGCCCCGTCTATTTCAACTTCAGCGACATCACCCGCCAGCTGGTGGCCCAGGGGGGCGCCGCCGTGGTGGCGGATACAGAGGCGCTCGGCGACAAGGTGAACGCCTTGCTCGCCGATGTGGGCGCCCGCCGCGAGATGGGGGAGCAGGCCCGCGCCGTGGTGCTGCGCAATCAGGGGGCGCTGGCGCGCACCCTCTCCCATTGCCTCGCCAGCCTGGAAAGTGACGACTGAGGCGGGGCGGCGTGGTGGCCGCCCCGCCAGCATGTTTGCCAAACCCCGGGAGACAATCCGCGTCCCTTTCCTTTATGCTCTTCCCTTTGCCCCTGACCCTGTGATGCTCCGATGAACCGCGCTCCCCTGCTGTTGATGATACTGGTCACCCTGCTGGCCGCCGCTGGCTGGCTCTTCTCGAAAGAGGCGATTCGTGAACTGCCCACCGCCGCCTTTATCGGCAGCCGCTTCCTGCTGGCCGCCCTGCTGCTGTTGCCGCTCGCCTGGTTGCGCGAGCCGCCCCCCAGTGGCTCACAACTGCTGCGCGCCGCCGGGTGCGGCACCTTGCTCGGGGCCAGCCTGCTGTTCTGGGTTACCGCCATCAGCCAGAGCGATGCCCTCGGCAGCGGCGCCTTCATCATGAGCGTGGCCACCCTGATGGCGCCGCTCGCCGCCTGGGCCGCCTTCAAGGCCAGACCCGGCCGCCACTACTGGCTCACCCTGCCCGTCGCCGTGGCTGGCCTGCTGCTGCTCTCCAGCAGCACCCACTGGGGTGTGTCGCTCTCCCTGTTCTGGTTTCTGGCGGCGGCCGCAACCCTGGGGGTCCAGCTCGCGGTGCACCGCCACTTCGCCCAGTCCATCCCTCCTACCTGGCTCACCTGCATCCAGTTGGCGGTGACCGGACTGCTCGGCACCCTGCTCTCCCTGCTGACCGAGCAGTGGCCCGCCAGCATCGGCACTGGTATCTGGGGCTGGTTTGCGGCCAGCGTCCTGATCGCCACCACATTGCGTTACTGGCTGCTCACCCACGCCCTGAGCCGGATGACCACGGCCCACGCCGCCCTGCTGATGCTGCTCGAACCGGTCTGGACTCTTATCCTGAGCACCCTCTTCTATGACGAACCCCTGGGCCCCGCCAAGCTGGCCGGCGCCGGCCTGGTGCTGGGCGCCCTGGTGCTCTACCAGCTTCCCCTGCTGCTGCGCAGCCGAAGGCTGAAGTCACCGGTCTAGCCTGCGCGGGTGGGGGATGCATAGAAAAGAAGGAGAGGGTCTGCATGGCAGACCCTCTTTGCGTGATGGTACATGTCGGGCTCCCTTTGCTTGGGGCTGCCATCAGTCAGGCGGCTGAGCGCTGCGGGAAACGAGCATAAAAAAGCCCCCGGGTGGCGGGGGCTGGTGCATCGATGAGGGGGATCACTCGATGTTTTGGATCTGCTCGCGCATCTGCTCGATGAGCACTTTCAACTCGACGGCGGACTGGGTCACCTCGGCGTTGATCGACTTGGAGCCCAGCGTGTTCGACTCGCGGTTGAACTCTTGCATCATGAAGTCGAGACGACGGCCGCAGGCGCCGCCCTTCTTCATGATCTTGTTGGTCTCGCTGATGTGCATCTCCAGGCGATCCAGCTCTTCGGCCACGTCGATCTTCTGGGCCAGCAGCACGATCTCCTGCTCGATGCGGGCCGGGTCCAGCTCCACCTTGGCTTCGGCCAGCCGGTCGGTGAGCTTCTGGCGCTGCCACTCGATGATCTGCGGCAGGTGCTCGCGCACCTTCTTCACTTCTACCTGGATGCCGGCCAGACGCTGTTCGATCAGCGCCTTGAGGTTGGCCCCTTCGCTGGCGCGGGAGGCGAGGAAGTCTTCCATGGTCAGGTCGAAGCCGGCCATCAGCTCGGTGGCGACCACGTCCATGTCCTGCTCGGCGGCAGCCATGACGCCCGGCCAGCGCAGCACGTCCACCGGGTTGAGCTGACCCTGGCCCGCCTCTTTCATCACCCAGTTGGCGCTCTCGATGATGAGTTTGGCCAGCTCTTCATTGATGTGGAGCTGGCTGGCAGCGGCCTGGGCGGCCTCGAAGCGCAGGTTGCACTCCACCTTGCCGCGCTGCAGCTTGGCGCGGAAGCGCTCACGCAGAACCGGCTCCAGGCTGCGCAGTTGTTCCGGCAGGCGAATGTAGGTCTCCAGATAGCGCTGGTTGACCGAACGAATTTCCCAAACGGCTGTGCCCCAGTCGCCCTTGAGTTCCTTGCGGGCGTAGGCGGTCATGCTGTGAATCATTGATTGTTCCGGGCTTGATGAAGTGTGCGGCCAGTATACTCAGCCAGGCCTGCTCCGTCAGCCGACGAGGTGGTTTTAGCGGCTGATATTTGAGTAGCGATCGCTTATACTCCTGCGCCAATTCAGCCAGCCCAGAGGTCAGTCCCATGTCCCGTCCCAGCGATCGCAGCGCCGCCCAGGTGCGTCCGGTAACCATCACCCGCCACTTCACCAAGCATGCTGAAGGGTCCGTGCTGGTGGAATTCGGCCACACCCGCGTGCTCTGCACCGCCAGCGTCGACACCAGCGTGCCGCGCTTCCTCAAAGGCAAGGGGCAGGGGTGGGTCACTGCCGAGTACGGCATGCTGCCGCGCTCCACCCACTCCCGGATGAACCGCGAAGCGGCCTCCGGCAAGCAGAGCGGCCGTACCCTGGAGATCTCCCGTCTGATCGCCCGCTCCCTGCGCGCGGCGGTGGACTTGAGTGCCCTGGGCGAGCACACCATTACCGTTGACTGCGACGTGTTGCAAGCCGACGGTGGTACCCGCACCGCCGCCATCACCGGGGCCTGCGTGGCGCTGGTGGATGCGCTGAACTGGATGGTGGAGAAGGGGCTGCTCAAACAGAGTCCGCTCAAGCAGATGATCGCGGCCGTCTCCGTCGGTATGTTCGAAGGGGAGGCCATCTGCGATCTGGAGTACATCGAAGACTCCGCCGCTGAGACCGACATGAACGTGGTGATGACCGAAGATGGTCGCATCATCGAGGTGCAGGGCACCGCGGAGGCCGAACCCTTCACCCACGAGGAGCTGCTGGAGATGCTGGCGCTGGCCAAGGGCGGCATCGCCGACATCATAGCGCTGCAGAAGCAGGCGCTCTCCTGAATTTCTGATTTGAAAAACGCGGCATTGACCGCGTTTTTTTATACCCCCACACAAGACAACGACAAGCCAAGCAAGGAGCCAGAATGAAAGCCTACCAGCGTCAATTTATCGAGTTCGCCCTAGAGAAACAGGTCCTCAAATTCGGTGAATTTACCCTGAAATCCGGTCGTAAAAGCCCCTACTTCTTCAACGCCGGCCTGTTCAACAGCGGCCGCGATCTGGCCCGTCTCGGCCGCTTCTACGCCGCCGCCCTGATGGATGCCGGCATTGAGTTCGACGTGCTGTTTGGCCCGGCCTACAAGGGGATCCCCATCGCCTCCGCCACCGCGGTGCAGCTGGTGGAGCAGCACGACGTGGACGTGCCCTGGTGCTTCAACCGCAAGGAGGCCAAGGATCACGGCGAGGGTGGCAATCTGGTGGGCAGCCCGCTCAAGGGGCGCATCATGCTGGTGGACGATGTCATCACTGCCGGCACCGCCATCCGCGAATCCATGGATCTGATCCAGGCCAACGGTGCCTCCCTGGCTGGCGTGCTGATCGCGCTGGATCGTCAGGAGAAGGGCAAGGGCGAGCTCTCCGCCATTCAGGAAGTGGAGCGTGACTACGGCGCTCACATCATCGCCATCATCCAGATGAGCGACTTGATCCAGTATCTGGAAGAGAAGCAGGCCGAACAGCCGGAGCTGGCGGCGCAACTGGCCGCCATGAAGGCTTACCGCGCCCAGTACGGTATCTGAGTCGCCGCGTATACCGCGCAATAGTTGAAGGCGGCGCCCGTTTGTTCTCTGGCAGCAAACGGGCGCCGTTTTTTCATCTGCAAAAAGTGGATCATGTGGCTTGAGCTTACCCTTACAGTAAAGGTTAGGGTTTGCCAGTCGGCGTTTTGTGGTGCCGACGGGTTCCGGGGAGGAACAACATGAGCACTCATCTTCAATCACCCATTCATCTGCAGTTGCCGCTCAGCGGCATGAGCTGTGCCAACTGCGCCAGCCGCATCACCGCCGCCCTCAATCAACTCGACGGGGTGCAGGCCAGCGTCAACTTCGCGCTGGAGCAGGCGGCCATCGAGCTTGCCAGCAGCGATCGCCTGCCCGAGGTGCTCGACAGCATCAAGGCCCAGGGCTATGGCTTCGGCCATGAGACGATCTCCTTCCAGATCAGCGGCATGACCTGCGCCGGTTGTTCGGCGCGGCTAAACAAGATGCTGGCGGCGCTGCCCGGCGTCATCTCCGCCGACGTCAACTTCTCCATCGAGCAGGCTCGTATCGTGCTGGTACCCGGGATGCAGACGCCCGCCGCCCTGCGCGAGCAGATCGAAGCCCTCGGCTTTGGCGCCCAACTGGCGCAAGGTTCCGCCAGCGGCCGCCGTCAGCAGTTGCTGGAGCGGGAAGCGCAGGAGGCCGCCACTGCCCATCAGGCGCAAACCCGGGTCATCGTCTCGGCCCTGCTGACCCTGCCGCTACTGGTGGGGATGCTGGCCATGGCCGGTCTGCTGCCCTGGCATCTGCCCGCCTGGCTGGAGCTGCTGCTCGCCACCCCGGTGCAGTTCTGGATCGGGGCCCGCTTCTATCGCGGCGCCTGGCTCGCCATCAAGAACCGCTCCGCCAACATGGATGTGCTGGTGGCGACCGGTACCAGCGCGGCCTACTTCTACAGTCTCTATCTGTTGTTGACGCTGGGGATGGCTGCCAGCGGCAAGCTCTATTTCGAGGCGAGCGCCATCATCATTACCCTGATCTCCCTCGGCAAGTTGCTGGAAGCGCGGGCCAGACGCAGCACCCAGTCCGCCATTCGCGAACTGATGGCGCTGCGGCCGGAAACCGCCACCGTCTGGCGCGGCGAGCGCTGGCAGATCGTCGCCATCGACGAGGTGCTGCGCGGCGACAGGCTGCAGGTGCTGGTGGGGGAGCGGGTGCCGGTGGACGGCAGAATCGCGAGCGGCGAGAGCGAGCTGGACGAGTCGATCCTCACCGGCGAGAGCCTGCCGGTGCCGCGCGGCGAGGGCGACAAGGTGCTGGGCGGCGCCATCAACCGCTCCGGCGTGCTGGAAATTGAAGCCACTACGGTGGGGGAGGACTCCAGCCTCAGCAAGATCATCGCACTGGTGGAGAACGCCCAGATGGGCAAGGCGCCGCTGCAACAGCTGGTGGACAAGGTCTCCGCCGTGTTCGTGCCGGTGGTGATGGCCATCGCCCTGTTCACCCTGCTGGTGTGGTACGCCATCAGCAACGACTTCGGTCAGGCGCTGCTGGCGGCGGTGGCCGTGCTGGTGATCGCCTGTCCCTGTGCGCTGGGGCTGGCAACGCCGGCGGCCATCGTCACCGGTACCGGGGTGGCGGCGCGCCACGGCATTCTGATCAAGGATGTCGATACCCTACAGAAGGCCCACGCCATCAAGGCGTTGATCTTCGACAAGACCGGCACCCTGACCCAGGGCCGGCCGGTACTGGCGAGCTGGAGCGGCAACGACGAGCAGCTGCGTCTGGCCGCCGCCCTGCAGCAGGCGAGCGAACACCCGCTGGCGCTGGCCATGCGCGAGGCGGTCGGCAAAGAGGCGATGCTGCCCCAGCCGGAAGTTGTCGAGGTGCGGGTCGGTGCCGGCATTGTCGGACAGGTGGCGGGCCACAGGGTCGCCATCGGCAATCGTTCTCTGCTGGCCCAGCTCGGCATTGAGCTGCCACAACAGGATGAACAAGCCGCTGACGGTGCGACCCGGGTCTGGGTGGCCATCGACGGCGTGGTGGCCGGCATTGCGGCGCTGGCTGATACCCTGCGCCCCGAGAGCCCGGAAGCCATCGCCACCCTGCGCCAGCGCGGCATCGCCAGCTGGCTGGTGAGCGGCGATGCGCCGGCGCCGGTGGCCCATATCGCCGCCAAGCTGGGGCTGGACGGGGCCTTCGACTCCGTACTGCCGGCCGGCAAGGTGGAGAAGGTCGCGGCGCTGCGGGCACAAACCCGCGGGCTGGTGGCCATGGTGGGGGACGGGGTGAACGACGCCCCGGCGCTGGCGGCGGCGGATGTCGGCATCGCCATGGGCTCCGGCTCCGATGTGGCGATGGAGACCGCTTCCATCACCCTGATGCGATCCGACCCGCGGTTGGTGGCCGATGCCATCGATATCTCGGCGGCGACCTGGCGCACCATCCAGCAGAACCTGTTCTGGGCCTTCGTGTTCAATATCATCGGCATTCCGCTGGCGGCGCTGGGTTACCTCAGCCCCGAGCTGGCGGGGGCGGCCATGGCCCTGAGCAGCATCACCGTCTTGAGCAATTCCCTGTTATTGAAGCGCTGGCAGCCCCGGGCGGGCAGCCTGCGTGCATCTGAATCCCAAAGGAGTCATTCATGAACATCAGCAAGGTCGCCAAGGCCACCGGCCTGACCGCCAAGACCATCCGCTACTACGAGAGCATCGGCCTCATCTCGTCGCCAGTGCGCAGCGACAACGGGTATCGCAGTTATACGGATGCCTCCCTGCGGGAGCTGCGCTTCGTCAAGCGGGCGCGGGAGACCGGCTTCAATCTGGAGGAGTGTCAGGAGCTGCTGGCGCTCTATCGGGACGAGCACAGAACCAGTGCCCAGGTGAAGAAGCTGGCCCAGGAGAAAATCGTCGATCTGCGCTCCCGCATCGCCGGTTTGCAAGCCATGCTCAGCGCCCTCGAGGAGGTGGTGAGCTGCTGTCACGGAGATGCGAATCCCCAGTGCCCCATCCTCGACGAGCTGGAGAAAGGGTGAGGGAGGGTTGCGCCATTCGGCCCTGTAGAAAAGGGTCTGTCGGGGCCTGTACGGGAGAGGACGCGCTGAGTGGCAGCTTAATAGCGGTCGATTGATTGTTGAGCAGGAAAGGGGAGTGTTAAACTGTGCGGCTCTTGTACAGGGAGTACCCAGTTGACACAGAGTGTGAAATATCAGGTGCGGCGGGCCATCATGGTCCAGCTCTATACCCACGCCTCCTTCAGCCTGCCTTGCCTGGGGCTGCTGGCGATCAGCTGGAGCCTGCTGTTCCACGATTACCTGCCGGCCAGCGAGTCGCTGGGCTGGCTCGGTCTGGTCCTGCTGCTGTTGCTGGGGCGCTGGTGGCATTTGCGCTGGCGCCAGCCCAGGCTAGCGGAGCTTCCGCTGCCGGTGCTCGAGCGCGAACTCTTTGTCGGGGTGACCATCACCTCCATCGTCTGGGCACTGGGCGTGCTGCTCTATATGGACAAGCTGCCCGACACCTATCGTGCCGCCATGATGATGCTCTCCAGCCTGATCCTGACCGGCAGCGCCATCATGCTGTTCGGCAGCCGTCGTACCCTCTATGGGGCCGTGCTGCCCCTCGGGTTTGCCATGTTGTTCGAGCTCAGTGGCGGCAACACCCAGGAGCGTATCGTCTCCTGCATGCTGGCGGGGTATCTGTTCGTCTTTCTGCCGACCCTGCTGCGGCGCCTGCGGCGGGATCAGGTGGCCTCTCTCTACCACAGTTTTTCCAATGCGGATCTGGTGGCCGAGCTGAAGGCGGTCTCCGAGCACCTCAAGCTCACGTCCCGCCTCGACGGTCTGACCGGCATCGCCAACCGGGCCCATCTCGACGACTCCCTGGCGCGCGCCTGGCGTCGCTGCCACCGTGCCAGGGCGCCTCTTTCTCTGGTGCTGGTGGATGTGGACTACTTCAAGCAGTTCAATGATCACTATGGTCATCAGGTGGGGGACCAGTGCCTACAACAGGTGGCGAGCCTGCTGGCCGAAGTGCTGCGGCGGGAAGACGATCTCGCTGCCCGTTACGGCGGAGAGGAGTTCGCCCTGCTGCTGCCCTGCACCACCTTGCAGGGGGCCATGCAGATCGCCGAGCAGGTGCGTACCTCGTTGCGAGCCCTCGGCATTCCCCACCACAAATCCCGGGTTTCGGGGCGGGTCAGTTGCAGCTTCGGGGTGGCGACCCTGGTGCCGGATCAGCATCACTCCATTGCCGAGCTTATCCAGAAAGCGGATGCGGCGCTCTATCAGGCCAAGCATAATGGCCGGGATCGTATCGAAGTAGCCTTGATGGGTAAGGTTGCCTGAGTTTCACAAGACAGATTAAAGAGGTCGTCTATGCAATGTCATCGTATCGAAGAGCTGCTGGAACTGCTGCAGCCTGCCTGGATCAAGGAGCAGGATCTCAGCCTGGTGCAGTTTGTTGCCAAACTGGCCAAGGAGGCGGGATTTGACGGTCCCCTGTCCGCACTGACCGACGACATGCTGATCTACCACCTCAAGATGCGGGAATCCGACAAGCAGGCGATGATCCCGGGGCTGGCCAAGGATCACGTGCCCGACTTCAAGGAGGCCCTGCTCAAGGCACGCGGCATCAAGTAATCCGGCCGTCACATCGCCATCAGAGAAAGGTTTCAAGAGAATCTGTGAAAAGGCGCATAGTCAACTGGCTATGGGCCTTTTTTGTTGCCTGAAATTGCGACGGGACTCGAACTATAGATACATTTAACCCACACAATTAGCAGGTTGTTTAAGATATAATCGCTTTCATAACAATATGAGTGGAGCGATGTGTTGCAATGGCCGACAAGGACAAGATCGACATCAAGGATGTGACCGGTGACGTCACCGGGACCTTCAATCCCAACACCTTCAAGGCGGGAGATGACAGGTTCAACCCCGGCAACCGCATCTATGTCCGCTCCCAGACCGGCTACTGGCAGCGGGTGCGCAAGGCCATGGGCTGGTTCTTCGTCGCGCTCTTTGTCCTCCTGCCCTGGCTGCGTTATGACGGCCGTCAGGCGGTGCTGTTCGATCTGGAGCACCAGCAGTTCCACATCTTCGGTGCCACCATCTGGCCGCAGGATCTCACCCTGCTGGCCTGGGTCTTCATGATCGCGGCCTTCGCCCTCTTCTTCGTGACCACCTTCCTGGGCCGGGTCTGGTGCGGCTACCTCTGTCCCCAGACGGTGTGGACCTTCCTGTTCATCTGGTTCGAGGAGAAGCTGGAAGGGGCCGCCAACAAGCGTCGCAAGCTGGATGCGGCACCCTGGAGCGGCGAGAAGCTGGCCCGGAAGGGCGCCAAGCACCTGGCCTGGATCCTGCTGTCGCTGGGCACGGGGCTGACCTTTGTCGCCTACTTCCAGGATGTCTTCCACCTGGTGCCCGATTTCTTCACCCTGCAGGCGGGAGGCTGGGTCATCTTCTGGGTGCTGTTCTTTGCCGCCTGCACCTATGGCAACGCCGGCTGGATGCGCGCCATCATGTGTATCCACATGTGCCCCTATGCCCGATTCCAGTCCGCCATGTTCGACAAGGACACCTACATCGTCGGCTATGACAGCCAGCGTGGCGAGACCCGCGGCGCCCGTGGTCGCAAGGCCGATCCCAAGGCTCTGGGGCTGGGGGACTGCATCGACTGCGACCTCTGCGTGCAGGTCTGCCCGACCGGCATCGACATCCGTGACGGTCTGCAGTACGAGTGCATCAACTGCGGCGCCTGTGTCGACGCCTGCGATCAGACCATGGAGCGGATGGGGTATCCGAAGGGGCTCATCAGTTACACCACCGAGCACAAGCTGGCCCACAGTGAAACCCAGGTAGCGCGGCCCAAGCTGATTGGCTATGGCCTGGTGATGGTCGTCATGCTGGGGGTCTTCGTCTATAACGCCATGTCCATCATGCCCATGGGGCTCGATATCCTGCGGGATCGCAACCAGCTGTTCCGGGAAAACAGTGAAGGGCTCATCGAGAACACCTATACCCTGAAGATCCTCAACAAGACCCTGAACTCCCAGACCTACCGGCTGGACGTGGAAGGGCTGCCGGAGTACCAGTGGTTCGGACCCCGCGAGGTGACACTGAAGGCGGGCGAGATCTATACCCTGCCGGTGAGCCTGGCGGTGGATCCCTTCAACCTGAAGCGGCCCACTCTGGACGTCCAGTTCGTGCTCAAGCGGGAAGGCGCGGCGCCGGATGACAGCAAGGGGACCTTGCGCCAACCGAGCAAGTTTATCAGCAGGTTGTGACGGCAAGGCGCACCGCCATGCACGGCAACGGCAGACAGTGGTGATAGAATGGGGCGCAACAGCGCCCCTTTTCTATGGTGGATGACATGCGTTTCAACTATTCCGACCTCAATCCCGATCTCATCATGGATGCCATCGATCTCAGCGGCTTGCGCATCGACTCCGGCCTTATCGAGCTCAACAGTTACGAGAACCGCGTCTATCAGTTCCAGGATGAGGATCGCCGTCGCTACGTGGTGAAGTTCTACCGCCCCGGTCGCTGGAGCCGGGCCCAGATCCTGGAAGAGCACGCGTTTGCCGCTCGCCTCTGTGAAGCTGAGATCCCGGTCGCCGCTCCCATTGCCTTTGCCGGCGAGACCCTGCTGGAGCATCAGGGCTACCCGTTTGCCATCTGGCAGAGCGTTGGGGGGCGTCAGTTCGAGGTGGACAACCTGGACCAGCTGGAGTGGGTGGGGCGTTACCTCGGTCGCATCCACAGCGTCGGTGCCAGCCATGCCTTTCATCACCGGGTTCCGCTGGATGTGGAGAGCATGCTGCACGAGCCGCGTCAGTTGCTGGCGGCAGGCGAGTGGTTGCCGAGCGGGCTGGCCAAGTCCTTCTTCGGGGTGCTGGATGAGCTGATCCGGCACGTATGCGACGCCATGACCCTGGATGTGGCGCGCATCTCCCTGCATGGGGACTGCCACCCGGGCAACATCCTGTGGCGTGACGGCCCCCTGTTTGTCGATCTCGACGATTGCCGCACCGGCCCTGCCATCCAGGATCTCTGGATGATGCTGAACGGGGAGCGTCATGAGCAGCAGATCCAGCTCGATACCCTGCTGGCGGGGTATGAGGAGTTCATGGAGTTCGACCCGCGGGAGCTGGCGCTCATCGAGCCGCTGCGCGCCATGCGCATCGTCCACTACATGGCCTGGCTGGCAAGACGCTGGGAAGATCCCGCCTTCCCCCGCCACTTCTCCTGGTTCAACACCGAACACTACTGGCGCCAGCAGATTGCGACCCTGCATGATCAGCTCGAGGCATTGAAGGCCCCGCCGCTCAGCCTGATGCCGCAGTGGTAGGGGCGCGAACCCGGCAGATCGCCACGCCACGGGGCGTCCGTTGGTGGTGTCGCCCGCACCATTGCCACAGCGGCAAGGTGCCCGTGGGAGGCGGGATGGCGGTCCCGCCTGTCTGCCTTTGCCATTGACGGCACGAGGGTGAGGCAATAGGCTTGGACTGCTTCGGTTCGCCGGGCGTGCCTCACAGTGATCCCTTAACAGGAAACGTCATGAAAAAAGTACTATTTTTCCTCGCTGCCATGCTGATGATCCCCATGGTTCACGCCGCCCCGCAATTCAAGGAAGGTGTCAACTATGACGTGGTCAGCCAGACCGGCAGCGCCCAGCCGGAAGTGATGGAGTTCTTCTCCTATTTCTGCCCGCACTGCGCCAAGTTCGAGCCGATTGCCGAGGATCTGAAGAAGAGCCTGCCGGAAGGCGTGCCGATGAAGAAGAACCCGGTGGCCTTCCTGGGCCGTGAAATGGGCCCCGAGATGCAGCGTGCCTACGCCGTCGCCAATCTGCTGAACGTGGAAGGCAAGCTGACCCCGGCCATCTTCGACAAGATCCACACCCAGCGCCAGATCCCCCAGAGCCGTGCCGACGTGAAGCAGGTCTTCGTGGACAATGGCGTGCCGGCCGAGGAGTTCGACGGTGCCGTCGACAGCTTCGCCGTCTCCGGCATGGTCTCCCAGTTCGATCGCAACACCGAGAGCTACAATGTGCGCGGTGTGCCGGCCTTCCTGGTCAACGGCAAATACATGGTGAAGATTGAATCCATCACTTCCCAGGAGCAGTTCAACCAGCTGGTGAAATTCCTGCTGGCCAAGAAGGACTGATCATTCCTGAGTCGATACAAAAGCCCGCCGGTGCAAACCGGCGGGCTTTTTGTTTGGCATCTCGCGGGCCTGACTCAGACCCCGACGTGGAAGGCCTGCTTGAGGTTGCGAATGAAGTCCGCATCCCGGCAGAGGGTCTTGCCCGGGCTGTCGGAGATCTTGGCGACCGGGCCGCCGTTGCACTCCATCAGCTTGAACACGATGTTCATCGGGCTGACGCCGGGCAGATCGCAGGTGAGCTTGGTGCCGATGCCGAAGCTGGTGTTGATGCGGCCACGGAAGTGGCGCAGCAGCTCGACGGCCTTGTCGAGGTTGAGCCCGTCGGAGAAGACCAACGTCTTCTCGGCAGGGTCGATGCCGAGCCGCTGATAGTGGCTGATGGCCTTCTCGCCCCATACCACGGGATCGCCGGAGTCGTGGCGCAGCCCCTGGTAGCGGCTCGCCAGCTCGAAGTCGAAGTCACGCAGGAAGGCATCCATGGTGATGCAGTCGGTGAGCGCGATACCGAGGTGGTTGGTGAATTCGTCCAGCCAGCTGGTGAGGGCGGCGCGCTGGCTGAGCTCCAGCGGGAAGCCGAGCTGCTGGTGGGCCTGGAACCACTCGTGAGCCTGGGTACCCACCGCGGGCAACCGGTACTTCTGGGCCAGCAGGTAGTTGCTGGTGCCGCGAAACGCCGGCAGCCGCTCCTTGAGGCGACCCACCACGGCGTCTTGTACCGCGAGGGAGAAGCGGCGACGGGTGCCGAAGTCGATGAGGTTGAACTCGCTCATCTCCTCCCGGCTCAGTTCCCGCTCCAGCTTGTCGATCTTCTGATCGAGCCGCTCCAGTGCCTGGCTGACACCGAACTGGGGATAACGGAAGCGGTTACGCATCTCGCTGATGATGGCGAGCACCGGGATCTCCCACAGGATCACGTCCTGCCAGGGGCCTTCGACCCGCACATTGATGCGGCCATCCTGCTCGAACACCTTGAGCAGGGAGGCGTCCAGCGGCTTGCGGCGCAGGTGGTCCAGGTAGTCGGGCGTGAAGAAGGGGCGTTCGGCCAGAAAGTCGAGTTCGGACCGGGTCAGGCGCAGGGAGCCGGCGAGGCGCAGTTGTTCCTCGATCTGGCCCATCATGGGCAGCAGATCTTCTTCGTTGCGGCTGTGGAACTCGGCGACGACGTCGGCATCCGGATAGCGATGGAACACCGCCTGCTGCATGTGCAGCTTGTAGGCATCGGTGTCGAGCAGGCTGTGGAGGATGGGAGGCATATCAGGCTCCTGTGATGAGTGCTGCGCGGGCAACGCACTCTGGCTGCATCTGTGACGGGTGGGCGCCGGTGTCGGGTGGGCAGTGGAAAATGGAAGGCATATCAGGCATCCAGCAGGCGTTGAATGTCGGCCAGGGTCTGGGCCAGCTCGGCGCCGGCCTCGATCATCCGGGTGCGGGCCTGGTCGATTGTCTCGGGGGCGATGCCGCGGCAGGCGTCGAGGTGGACGATGACCCGGAAACCGGCGCGACGCAGTTGCAGCACGCTGGTCTTGACGCAGTAGTCGGTGGCGAGACCGCCGACCAGCACGGTAGTGACGCCGCGGGCGTGCAGAAACTCGATGAGCCCGGTGCTGCGCCGCTCTGCCAGGTCGTGATAGCAGGCGCCATAGGGATGCAGATCCGGCTCGACCCCCTTCCAGACGAAGAAGTCGTAGTCGATGGGGGAGGGCAGGCCGTCGAGCAGCTCGAACCCAGGTGTGCCGGGCACGCAGTGGGCCGGCCAGGTGAGATCGGCATTCGCCAGTGCAAGGGGCTGCAACATGGCGCCGGGTTCGGTCACCACCCAGGGGGCGTTCGCAGGGTGGGCATCCTTGCTGCCGACTCGCAGGGTGGCGAGGGCAGCCTGGGCATTGAGCGCCGCCACTATGGTATCCCCGCCAGCGACGGGCAGCTCGTTCGGGCAGAGGGGGGTGAATCCCTTCTGCGCATCAATATCCAGGCTGGCGATGATTCCCATGGATGGCTCCTTCACATAATATTCTTGTGATATTATCTACCAAACATTATTAGAAGGCGAGCAGGTCGACCAGGATGCCGAGAATGAGTCTGGATATGGTGGTGCTGCGGTTGCGCGAGGAGCGGCTCGAGCTGCTTCTCGAGACCCGGGATCGCCCCCCCTTTGCCCACTGCTGGCAGTTGCCGGCCCTGCGCATCGACGAGACCCGGGATCGGGATCTGGACGCGGCTCGCCATCGCCTGCTGGCAGAGTGGGGGCTGGAGCACTGCTACAGCGAGCAGGTCTGTACCCTCGGCAACCTGGAGCGGGATCCCCGCGGCTGGTCCACCACCCTCGTCTATCTCTGTCTGGCGGATCCCGATGGGGGGGTGGTGCGCGGTCGCTGGCATCCTCTGGACGATCTGCCCGGCCTGCAACTCGCCTTCGATCACGGCAAGCTGGTCGCCATGGGGCTGGAGCGGCTGCGCATCAAGAGCCGTTACAGCACCCTGCCGCTGCATCTGCTGGGGGCAGAATTCACCCTCTCCGAGGTTCAACGGGCGTTCGAGATCGTCCTGCAGACCCCCATGAACACGGCCGCATTTCGCAAGCGGCTCCACCGTGCCGACATCCTGGTGGACACAGGACGCAAGCGCACCGGCAAGCAACGTCCCGCCATCCTCTATCGGCTGGAGACCCCCTGCTGCGTCATGTTCGATCAGGTGATGCACGGTGCGGAAGCATAAGCCGATGTCTGCGAAAGCCGGATTGTCGCCCCATAGCGGGTCTGGTGCACTGGCACCTCACACAGGAAGTGAAAACATGGGAGAGACGGGAATGCACAAGGTGCTGGTGAGCGCCTGCCTGCTGGGTCAGCCGGTGCGTTACGACGGCCAGAGCAAGGGGATTGTCAGCGACTGGCTGCAGGCGCTGGGAGCCGAGGGACGTGCACTGGCCTTCTGCCCCGAGGTGGCGGGTGGCCTGCCGACGCCACGCCCCCCTGCCGAGCGCCAGGGGGAGCGGGTGGTTACCGAAAGCGGGCTGGATGTGACGGAGGAGTTCGATCGGGGCGCTGCCCTTGCGCTGGCCCTCTGTCAGCAGCAGGACATTCGCTTCGCCCTTCTGAAGGAGGGGAGCCCCTCCTGCGGCAGCGGCCGCATCTACAATGGCCGCTTCGAAGGGGTTTCACTGGCGGGAGAGGGCAAGACCACGGCTTTGCTGCGCCGCCACGGCATCGGGGTGTTCAGCGAGGATCAGCTGCCCGAGCTGGCCTCGGCGCTCGCCTTGGCTGCCTGCGGATCGGTCTGAGCCGCCGCATCGGCCGCCTGCCACTGCGCCAGCACCTCGTCTTTTTCCTTCCAGCGTGCATTCAGCCACTCCTGGAAACCGCGTTTGAACTGCTTGTCGTTGAAGTAATCCCCCACCAGTTGCTCGTCCACCGGCAGCTCCTCGATCCGCACCCGGATGCGCTTCATCTTCCCCATCAGGAAATCCTTGAAGGGGGTGTCGGGGTTGTCCGGGTAGCTGATGGTGACGTTGATCAGGCTGTCGAACTGATCGCCCATGGCTGCCAGGGTGAAGGCGAGTCCTGCCGCCTTGGGGGGCATGAGATGGCGATAGCGGGAGCGGGCGGCCTCGCGCTTCTGATCGGTGAAGCGGGTCCCCTCCACGAAGTTGATGACAGTGGTGGGAATGTGGCGAAACTTCTCGCAGGCGTTGCGGGTGGTCTCGATATCCTTGCCCCGCAGATGCGGATTTCTTAACAGAAACTCTCTCGAATAGCGGCGCATAAAGGGCATGTCCAGCCCCCAGCAGGCGAGCCCCAGCAGCGGTATGTAAATGAGCTCGTGCTTCATGAAGAACTTGGGCACCGGCAGCCGATTGCGAAACAGGTGGCCGAGCACCACGATATCGGTCCAGCTCATGTGGTTGCTGATGATGAGATACCAGCCATCCTTGCGCAGCCGGGTATTGTCCTCAATCTGCCAGTCTATGCGGGTAGTGAGGCGGATCACCAGGGCGTTGCAACCGAGCCACAGGCCCATGAAGCGATTGTTGAGCCGGCTGCAGGCGCGACCAAAGGCCGGCACGGGCAGCAGCAGTTTGGCCAGAGAAACCAGCAGGATCAGGCTGGCACACAGGGCGGTAAACAGTATGGTCAGGCCGGCGCTGATGAACAGCACCAGGGGGCCCGGGAGCAGGTTTGGCATGAGTGTCTTACTGCGTCTTGTCCGCCAGCAGCTTATCCAGGGTCTGGTCCTTCTCGTGCCAGATCCCGTTCAACCACTGTTGAAACTCTTGTTGGAACTCGGGGTCATTGAAGTAATCCCCCACCAGATTGCGTTCGATCGGCAGAAAGCGGACCCGAACCTTGATCTCCTTGACCCGACCGCACATGAAGTCCCAGTAGCTGGGGACGCCGCCGGGATAGGCGATGGTCACATCCACCAGCTTGTGCAGTTGATCCCCCATGGCCGCCAGGGTGAAGGCGATGCCCCCTGCTCTCGGGTGCAGCAGATGACGATAGGGTGCCCCTTGCCTGTCGTGCTTGCCGACGGTGAAGCGGGTCCCTTCCACGAAGTTCATCACACTCACCGGCATATGGCGGAAACGGGCACACGCCTTGCGCGTGGTTTCTATGTCTTTTCCCCTCAGATGCGGGTGCTTTTCCAGAAATTTTCGGGAATAACGCCGCATGAATGGGAAATCCAGCGCCCACCAGGCCAGACCGAGAAAAGGTACCCAAATCAGTTCTTTCTTGAGGAAAAACTTCAGGAAGGGGATTTTTTGATTAAAAATCCGCTGCAATACCAGTATGTCGACCCAGGATTGGTGGTTGGCAATCACCATATACCACTCATTCCGGCGCCCTTTGTCCACTCCGACCACATCGAAAGGGGTGTTGATGATGGTTTTCTGGATCAGATTGTTAAAACCTATCCAGTGGGTGGCGCAGCCGTCCAGGAGTGTGTTGCAGAGACGTCGCGCCCCCTTGAAGGGCAGCAGCAGCTTGATGAGGCCAAGCAGCAGGACGGGGACAAACCAGAACAGGGTGTTGATGAAATAGAGCAGGGTCGAGAGGCTGCCGCGCAGTCGCTCTATCAGCTTGTTGGGCATGGTGGAATCCGTCTTCGTATCGGTGGATGGCAACCAAGTGGTCAGATCTGTTGCCATAATATCAGCCGGCCCACGACTAGACCATGGTGGCGCCCTTTCCGAGTCGGGTGGTGGCTGCTGCCGTTCCCCCGCTCACTGGCCCCCGCGCAGCCGCGACAACAGCCTGTCCATGGCACGATAGCCCAGGGCTTCGATCAGATGGGCTCTCTCGATGGTGGCGTGCCCCGCCAGATCGGCGATGGTGCGCGATACCCGCAGGATGCGGTGCCAGGCCCGGATGCTGAGCCCCAGCTTCTGGATGGCACCTTCCAGAAACTCGGCATCCTGTGGCGATAATCTGCAAACATCTTCGATTTCACGACTATCCAGCAGGTTATTGAGTTTTCCGCTGCGACTCAGCATGCGCTCTCGCGCCCCCAGCACCCGTTCGCGTATCTGCTGGCTCGATTCCCCCCGCTCCGCCTTGCCGGTCAGGCTCCCCCTGGGCAAGAGCGGGACCTCTACCGTCAGATCGAACCGGTCGAGAAAGGGGCCGGAGAGCTTGCCCAGATAGCGCAGGATCTGATCCGGGCTGGAGCGGGTCTGGCCGTCGCCATAATGGCCGCAGGGGCTGGGATTCATGGCACCCACCAGCTGGAAGCGGGCGGGAAAATCCACCTGGCGGGCGGCACGACTGATGGTGATGTGCCCGGTTTCCAGCGGCTCGCGCAGGGAGTCGAGCACCTTGCGCTCGAACTCCGGCAGTTCATCCAGAAACAGTACCCCGTTGTGGGCGAGGGAAATTTCGCCAGGCCTGGGATGGGTACCCCCGCCCACCAGCGCCACCGCCGAGGCGCTGTGATGGGGCGTGCGATACGGCCTGTGGTGCCAGTGGCCGGCGCGGGGGGTGAGGCCGCCGATGGAGTGGATGGCGGCGGTCTGCTGCGCCTCCTGTTCGCTCAGCGGTGGCAGAATGCCGGGCAGACGGCTGGCCAGCATGCTCTTGCCGGTGCCGGGGGGGCCGATGAACAGCAGGTTGTGGCTGCCAGCTGCGGCGATCTCCAGCGCCCGCTTCGCCTGGGACTGACCGATCACATCCTGCAGATCCGGCACGTCGGGCAGGATCTCCGCGCTCTGGGGTTCCGGCAGCGGTAGTTCGTACTGGCCCGCCAGCCAGGCGGTGACTGCCAGCAGCTGGTGGGCGGTGCGCACCTCGGCATCCTGTATGAGGGAAGCCTCCGGACCGTTCTCCCGTGGGACCAGCAGGGTGCGCCCTGCGTCGCGGCAGGCGAGCACCGAGGGGAGCACCCCAAGCACGGGGCGGATCTCGCCCGTCAGGGCCAATTCCCCTAAAAATTCGTGATCGAGCAGGTATCTTGCGGGTATCTGCTTGGATGCGGCGAGAATGCCGATGGCGATGGCCAGGTCGAAGCGACCCCCCTCTTTGGGCAGATCCGCAGGGGCCAGGTTGACCGTGATGTGTTTGCTCGGGAACTCGAAATTGCCGTTGAGCAGGGCGCTGCGCACCCGATCCCGCGACTCCTTCACCGAGGTTTCCGGCAGCCCCACCATGTTGAAGGCGGGCAGGCCGTTGGAGAGGTGCACCTCCACCGTGACTTGCGGCGCCGCTATCCCCAGGCTGGCACGGCTATAAACAACAGCTAATGACATAAATACCGTCCTTGGTTTGATGTATATGCTGGTTAACCGTTTTTTATTAGTTTTTTGTTCCAGTTGTCAGGTTTCAGAGCAGTTAAAATCAGAGTCTTGTCAGGTAAAAAGTGCTTGCCCAATAAAAATCACCGTGCTAGTTCTAATAGCCATTCGCGGCAAGCTCCGCTCCCATTTCACAGGATTTCCGGTTGTAACTATGAACATGGCCTCCCGTTTCGTCAGCATTATTGTGGTCCTAGTGGTGATTATTATCTCACCGCTCGGGGCTCGTTTGGCTGCACGGAACAAGGGATAGACCCACCACCGGACAGAACGAAACAAGCGACCCCCGAGCCTCACGGCCCGGGGGTTTTTTTTCGACCAAAGGACAGGATTTTCCACATGAACGGCGCGCAGTTTTTGGTACAGGCTCTCAAGAAACAGGGTGTGACCCAGGTGTTTGGTTACCCGGGCGGGGCCATCATGCCGGTCTACGACGCCCTGTATGACGGTGGCCTGGCCCATCAGCTCTGCCGCCACGAGCAGGGGGCCGCCATGGCCGCGGTGGGTTATGCCCGCGCTTCCGGTCAGGTGGGGGTCTGCATCGCCACCTCTGGCCCCGGCGCCACCAATCTGGTCACCGGCCTCGCGGAGGCACTGCTCGACTCTGTACCGCTGGTGGCCATCAGCGGCCAGGTGCCCTGCGCCGCCGTCGGTACCGATGCCTTTCAGGAAGTGGACGTGCTCGGCATGTCCCTCTCCTGCACCAAGCACTCCTTCATGGTGACTGACCCGGCGGATCTGGGACGGGTTATTGCCGAAGCCTTCGCCATCGCCACCGAAGGGCGTCCGGGTCCCGTGCTCATCGACCTGCCCAAGGATGTGCAGCTGGCCGCCGTTCCTTCTCAAAGCCCGCTGTTTGCCGTGGAGGAACCCGAGCCCCTGAATCCGGCCGAGCTGACGGTCGCCCGCACCCTGCTGGCCGGTGCCGAGCGTCCGGTACTCTACGTCGGTGGTGGGGTGGGCATGGCCAATGCCGAGCAGCAGCTGCGCGACTTTGCCGCCACCACGGGGATGCCGGCGGTCACCACCCTCAAGGGGATAGGTGCCCTCGACCCCGACAGCCCCGTCTATCTGGGCATGCTCGGCATGCACGGTACCAAGGCCGCCAACCTGGCGGTACAGCAGTGCGATCTGCTGGTGGTAGTAGGCGCCCGTTTCGATGATCGGGTGACCGGCAAGCTGGAAGAGTTTGCCCCCGAGGCGAAGGTGATCCACCTGGATGTGGACGCCGCCGAGTTCGGCAAGCGTCGCGCCGCCGATGTGGGGATCACCACGGATCTCAAGCGTGTGCTGCCCGCCCTGGCGATGACGCTGACCCTCGACCCTTGGCGCGAGCACTGCGCCACCATGGCTCGGGAATACGCCTTCCGCTACGACCATCCGGGTCAGGCCATCTACGCCCCGGCCCTGCTCAAAGAGCTTTCAAGCCAGCTGCCTGACACCAGCGTGGTGGCCTGCGACGTGGGTCAGCACCAGATGTGGGTGGCCCAGCACATGCGTTTCACCAGCCCGCGCAACCACCTGTCCAGTGCCGGCCTCGGCACCATGGGCTTCGGCCTGCCCGCCGCCATCGGCGCCAAGATGTCGCGCCCCGATGACGAGGTGGTGCTGGTGAGCGGGGACGGCTCTTTCATGATGAACGTGCAGGAGCTCGGCACCATCCGCCGGGCCCGGCTCAAGGTGAAGATGGTGCTGCTGGACAACCAGCGCCTCGGCATGGTGCGCCAATGGCAGGAGCTGTTCTTCGACGGTCGCTACAGCGAGACCAATCTGTCCGACAACCCCGATTTCGTCGCCCTGGCTGCCGCCTTCGGCATCCCCGGCGAGACCATCACATGCAAGGAAGAGATAGGTCCGGCACTGGATCGCCTGCTGGCGAGCGAGAGTGCCTATCTGCTGCATGTGGCTATTTCAGAGGAAGAAAATGTCTGGCCCCTGGTGCCGCCAGGAGTCGCCAACCACAAGATGATGGAGCAACGCCCATGAACCAGCTCAATACCAGCACCCTGGAAATCCATGCCCAACCCAGACCCGAAGTGATGGAGCGGGTGCTGCGGGTGGTCCGTCACCGCGGTTTCAATCTCTGCGCCCTCAACATGGAGCAGGATTGCCAACAGCTGCGGATCACGGTTACTGTCGAATCGGTACGTCCCATCCAGCAGTTGTGGAGCCAGCTGGTGAAGCTGGTGGATGTCTCCCGGGTCGATGCACTGGAACAGCAACCCCGGATCAGAGCTTAAGGAGCCAAGCCAATGTCACAGCCTTCCCAATCCGCCGCCCACCCTCAATACATCTGGTTCAACGGCAAGCTGGTCCCCTGGCAGGATGCCCAGGTGCATGTCATGAGCCATGCCCTGCATTACGGATCCTCGGTGTTCGAGGGGGTGCGGGCCTATGACACTCCCAAGGGGACCTGCATCTTCCGCCTGCAGGAGCACACCCGCCGCCTGTTCGACTCCGCCAAGATCTACTGGATGGACGTCCCCTACAGCGAGTCCGAAGTGAATGAAGCCTGCCGCACCGTGGTGCGCGAGAACGGCCTGAAGAGCGGCTACCTGCGCCCGCTGGCCTTTGTCGGCAACGTGGGGCTGGGGCTGCATCCGCCGCTGGATGCCAAGGCCGACCTCATGGTCGCGGCCCTGCCCTGGGGCGCCTACCTCGGAGAAGAGGGGCTGAAAAACGGGGTGGATGTGTGCGTCACCTCCTGGAACCGGCTCGCTCCCAACACCATCCCGACCGGTGCCAAGGCGGGGGGCAACTATCTCTCTTCCCAGCTCATCAGCCGCGAGGCCAAGCGCAACGGCTTCGCCGAGGGGCTGGCGCTGGATGTGAACGGCTATCTGAGCGAAGGGGCGGGGGAGAACCTGTTCCTGGTGAAGAACGGCGTGCTGTTCACACCGCCCGCCACCGCCGCCATCCTGCCCGGCATCACCCGCGACACCATCATGACGCTGGCGCGCGACTTGGGTTACGAGGTACGCGAGCAGGCGCTGCCCCGTGAAGCGCTGTACGTCGCAGACGAAATCTTCATGACCGGCACCGCCGCCGAGGTGACCCCGGTGCGCTCGGTGGATCGGATGAAGGTGGGCGCCGGTTGCCGTGGCCCGGTGACCGAGCAGTTGCAGAACGCCTTCTTCGGCCTGTTCAACGGCAAGACCGAAGACAAGTGGGGCTGGCTGACGCCGGTCAACGACTGATGATAGCGGGGAGGCGTCACGCCTCCCCGAGTCGCTTCCGGTGAAGGCTCCCCGAGGTGCCTTCACCAGGATCGATTCCCGATCCGCGAATCACACATTCATGTTGAAAGACAATGCGCCCCAGGGGCATTCAGGGAGTAGAGACAATGCCGAAGTTGAGATCCGCCACCACCACCCACGGACGTAACATGGCCGGGGCCCGCGCCCTCTGGCGTGCCACCGGCATGACCGATCAGGATTTCGGCAAGCCCATCATCGCCGTGGTCAACTCTTTCACCCAGTTCGTGCCGGGCCACGTCCACCTCAAGGATCTGGGCCAGCTGGTCGCCCGCGAAATCGAGGCGGCTGGCGGGGTCGCGAAGGAGTTCAACACCATCGCCGTGGATGACGGCATCGCCATGGGCCACGGTGGCATGCTCTATTCCCTGCCGTCCCGCGAACTCATCGCCGACTCGGTGGAGTACATGGTCAACGCCCACTGCGCCGACGCCATGGTCTGCATCTCCAACTGCGACAAGATCACCCCGGGGATGCTGATGGCTGCCCTGCGCATCAATATCCCGGTCATTTTTGTCTCCGGCGGCCCCATGGAAGCGGGCAAGACCAAGCTCTCCGACCAGATCATCAAGCTGGATCTGGTGGACGCCATGATCCAGGGCGCCGACCCCAAGGTCTCCGACGCCCAGAGCGATCAGATCGAGCGCAGCGCCTGCCCCACCTGCGGCTCCTGCTCCGGCATGTTCACCGCCAACTCCATGAACTGCCTGACCGAGGCACTGGGTCTCTCCCAGCCGGGCAACGGCTCCCTGCTGGCGACCCACAGCGACCGCGAGCAGCTGTTCAAGCTGGCGGGCCAGCGTATCGTCACTCTGGCCAAGCGTTGGTATGAGCAGGACGATGCCTCGGCACTGCCGCGCAACATCGCCACCAAGGCGGCGTTCGAGAACGCCATGGCGCTCGACATCGCCATGGGCGGTTCCACCAATACGGTATTGCACCTGCTGGCGGCAGCCCAGGAGGCGGGTGTCGACTTCACCATGGCCGACATCGACCGCATGTCCCGCAAGGTGCCCCAGCTCTGCAAGGTGGCGCCCTCCACCCAGAAGTACCACATGGAAGACGTGCACCGCGCCGGCGGCGTGGTCGCCATCCTGGGTCAGCTGGAAAAAGCGGGCCTGGTGCACGGGGATACCCGCAACGTGCTGGGCACCTCCCTGGTGGAGCTGCTGGCCGAATATGACGTCAGCCGCAGCAATGACAAGGGGGTTCACGACTTCTACCGTGCAGGCCCTGCCGGCATCCGTACCACCAAGGCGTTCAGTCAGGATTGCCGCTGGCCCGAGCTGGATCTGGACCGCGCCGAGGGGTGCATCCGCTCCTTCGATCACGCCTACAGCCAGGAAGGTGGCCTGGCGGTCCTCGCTGGCAACCTTGCCCTCAACGGGGCCATCGTCAAGACCGCCGGGGTGGATGAGGAGAACCTCACCTTCCGCGGCCCGGCCCGGGTATTCGAGAGCCAGGAGAGCGCGGTGAGCGGCATTCTGGACGGCACGGTGAAAGCCGGTGAAGTGGTGGTGATCCGCTACGAGGGCCCGAAAGGGGGCCCCGGCATGCAGGAGATGCTCTATCCCACCACCTATCTCAAGTCCATGGGATTGGGCAAGGCGTGTGCCCTCATCACCGACGGTCGCTTCTCCGGCGGTACCTCGGGTCTTTCCATCGGCCATGTCTCCCCGGAGGCGGCCTCTGGCGGCACTATCGGTCTGGTGGAGGATGGCGACATCATCAACATCGACATCCCGGCCCGCAGCATGGTGCTGGAGGTGGCCGACAGCGTGCTGGCTGCCCGTCGCGCCGCCGTCTCTGCCCGTGGCTGGAAGCCGGTCGATCGTCAGCGCGAGGTCTCCTTTGCCCTGCGTGCCTACGCCATGTTCGCCACCAGCGCCGACAAGGGCGCGGTGCGCGATCGCACCCTGCTGGGGGAGTGAGAGAATGAACAGTCATGATATGGGCGCATTGCGCGCCCTTCGCCACGAGACGGGGGTATAAACCATGGTCTCTGCGGCGGATTATCTACGCAAGGTACTGCTCTCCCCCGTCTACGAGGCGGCGAGAGTCACCCCTTTGCAAACCCTGAAGAAACTCTCCGACAGGCTTGGCAATCACGTCAGCCTGAAGCGGGAGGATCTGCAACCGGTTCACTCCTTCAAGCTGCGCGGCGCCTACCACAAGATCGCCACCCTGACCCAGGAGCAGAAAGAACGCGGCGTCATCGCCGCCTCCGCCGGCAACCACGCCCAGGGGGTCGCCCTGTCGGCCGCCAAGCTCGGCATCAAGGCGATCATCGTGATGCCCAAGACCACGCCGGACATCAAGATCGACGCGGTGCGCCGTCAGGGCGGCAACGTGCTGCTGTTTGGCAACAGCTTCGATGAGGCCTACGGCGAGAGCCGCCGACTCGCCGAGTTGGAGGGCTATACCCTGATCCCGCCGTTCGACGACGTCGAGGTGATCGCCGGCCAGGGCACCATCGGCAAGGAGCTGCTGGAGCAGGATACCCACCTCACCCACGTCTTCGTGCCGGTGGGCGGCGGCGGCCTGGCCGCCGGGGTGGCGGTCTACATCAAGCAGCTGCTGCCGGATGTGAAGGTGATCGGGGTGGAGGCGGAGGGCTCCGCCTGTCTCAAGGCTGCGCTGGCGGCCGGCGAGCCGGTCAATCTGGAGCGGGTCTCCCTGTTTGCGGACGGGGTGGCGGTCAAGCGCATCGGCGAGGAGACCTTCCGCCTGTGCAACCAGTATCTGGACGAGGTGGTGACCGTCTCCAACGACCAGATCTGCGCCGCACTGAAAGACATCTTCGATGACTGCCGCGCCATCGCCGAGCCGTCGGGGGCCTTGTCCCTGGCGGGCCTGAAAGCGTACAGCGAGCGCGAGCAGGTCAAGGGTGGTCGGATGGCGGCCATTTTGTCCGGCGCCAACGTCAACTTCCACAGCCTGCGTTACGTGTCGGAGCGCTGCGAGATCGGCGAGAAGCGCGAGGGCATGCTGGCGGTGACCATCCCCGAGCGCAAGGGGGCCTTCCTCGACTTTTGCCGTCAGCTGGGGCCCCGCATGGTGACCGAGTTCAACTACCGCTACGCCGATGCCGAGCAGGCGTCGCTGTTCGTCTCGGTGCGCCTCACCGGCGGTGACGAGGAGCTGGGCCAGATCATCGATCAACTCGGCGGCAACGGTTATCCGGTGGTCAACATGACCGAGAGCGAGCTGGCCAAGAACCACGTGCGCTACATGATTGGCGGCCGCCCGGCCCGGCCCCTCGGTGAACGCCTCTACAGCTTCAAGTTTCCGGAGCAGCCGGGTGCCCTGATGCGCTTCCTCGAGACCCTGGGCTGCCGCTGGAACATCAGCCTGTTCCACTACCGCAACCACGGCGCCGACTACGGACGGGTGCTCTGCGCCTTCGAGCTGCCGGACGAGGACGTGGCCGCCTTCCACGACTACCTGCACGAGATTGGCTACGGCTGGAAAGAGGTGAGCGAGGATCCCGCCTACCGCCTGTTCCTGGCGAGCCAGGGCAGTCAGTGAGCGGGGAGCCATCCCCTTGCCAGATGAAAAACGAAGAGCCCGGCTCTTCGTTTTTTTATGGGCAACGCGCCGGCCCCCATGATTGGGGGCACGGTGGCTGATAATGTCGCCAATATCACACTCCTGAGTCCCTGGTCGTTTGAGGCTGGTTGCAGATGGGATAATCTGAATGCGGGGCTTGGGTTCAGAGCCCCGTCAGGGAAGAGAGACGCAGCAGCGTCATAACAATTCATTGCAGGGGCTCATCCATGAACAGATCTATGCTCGCCGTCCTGATCGGCGCTTTGATGGCAACAGGGACGGTGCATGCTGCCGCCCAGGACAACACCTGGTATGTCGGCGGCAAGGCCGGCTGGTCAAATTATTACGGGGTGGATTACAACGCTCAGGTCGAAGAGCTGTTCGATGCAACCAAGGTGAACGAGAACAGCGATGATCTCGGTCTGGGGCTGTTTGCCGGTTATCAGGTGAACAGAAACGTGGCGATTGAGCTCGGCTATGACTGGCTCGGCAAGTATCAGGTGGACAAGCACTACTCGGGTAACGGGGTTGATTTCGCACTCGATGGCGAGGCCAAGGCCCAGATGGTGCAGGCCACCATGAAGATCATCCTGCCTGCAACCTCGGCACTGGATATCTACGGCCGTCTCGGGGGGGCCTATGCCTGGACCGAGAGCTCACTCAACGTCAGGGCCAGCGATGGCACCAGCAGCCTCTCCGAATCCCATGAGGGCAACAAATATCATGGTGCCGCCTTTGTCGGGGCGCTGGGGGTCGAATACGCCATCGACAAGGATTGGGCCGCCCGCCTCGAATACCAGTACACCACACCCCTTGGCAAGACTTCCCTCGACGAGTCAGGCATCGAGATGGACAACGGCCTGCTGTCGGTCGGCATGCTCTATCGCTTCGGCCAGATCGGCGACGAGCCGGTGGCACCAACGCCTGCGCCCGAACCTGCGCCCGCCCCGGCCCCCGTGCTGGTGGAGAAACAGTTCAGCCTGGATTCCGATGTGCTGTTCGAGTTCAACAAGGCGACCCTGAAGCCAGCCGCCAGTCAGGCCCTCGACAACCTGTTTGCCCAGATCCTGGCGGCCAATCCGAAAGACGGGGTGGCGACGGTGATCGGTCATACCGACCGCATCGGCTCGGAGGCCTACAACCAGTCCCTCTCCGAACAGCGTGCCCGCACGGTGGCGGATTATCTCATCGCCAAGGGATTGTTTGCCGACAAGGTGCGTGCCGAAGGGCGGGGAGAGTCTTCGCCTGTGACCGGGGGCAGCTGCCCGGATGGTGCCAAGGCTCAGATGATCGCCTGCCTGGCCCCGGATCGCCGGGTCGAGGTGCGCCTGACCGGGGTCTCCCAGATCGCCGAATAAGCCATCTTTGCCTTGCTATTAAACAACGAGGGGGCCTTGGCCCCCTCGTTGTTTATGTGGGTGTGAGTCGTGACGTTTGCAGCCGCCTGGCGCAATGACTCACCATGATCAGCAGCAAGGCGCCGGGCAGCACTGTTTGCCAGAGGAAAGGCCAGGACTGGGTGGTGAGCAGGATCAACAGTGGATTGGCTCCGGCGGGTGGGTGGATCAGGCCCAGTCCCTGCATGAGTGCAATGGACAGGCCCACACCCAGCGACAGCTTGAGTTCCATCGGTAGCGGGAGCAATTGCACCACCAACCCCACGGTGGCCGATAACAGGTGGCCTCCCAGCACGTTCTGCGGACGGGCCAGCGGACTGTCCGGCAGGGAGAAGAGCAGCACACAGCTTGCCCCGAACGGTGCCATCAACAGGGTCGACTGCCAGCTCATGTCCAGCCAGCCGAGCAACATTATGGCCAGGCAGGCACCGAGCCCTGCCAGCCAGGCACTTCGCCATCGTCTTGTTTCCATCTCCTGTCTCCTTGTCTGTGCCGGATCACTTGATCCAGCCTGCGACATTAGGTAGACAGATCGGTGTACTTCAAGAGGAAAGTCACCATGAGCGACAAACGGCAACAGCTGATGACGACAGCCTATCGGTTGTTCAATCGTCACGGCTTTCACGCCACCGGCATCGATCGCATCTGGGCCGAGGCAGGCAGTACCAAACGCACCCTCTATCGCCACTTCCCCACCAAGGATGCCTTGATCGAAGCGGTGCTGATGGCGCGGGATGCGGAGTTCTTTGCCCTGCTCGATGCCAGGATGGATGGGGTGTCGGGGCGGGAGGCCAGGTTGCTGGCGCTGCTCGATGGCTTTGCGGACTGGTTTGGTCGCAGTGACTTCTACGGCTGCAACTTCATCAACGCGAGCGCCGAGTTCTCCGATCCTCGCCATCCGGTGCGCAAGCTGGTGGTGGCCCACAAGCGGGCGTTGCTGAACTGGGTCAGGGAGGCCCTCGAATGCACCGAGGTGCAGGCCACCGGATTATGCCTGCTGCTGGAAGGGGCCGTGGTGATGGCCCACAGCTATCAGCAGCCCCTGGCTCTGGAACAGGCCAGGGTGTTGGCGGAGGCCGTGCTGGCAGAGCCGCGCTAGTTCAGTTCCGTGGGGTCGATATCCAGGCTCCAGCGCACCCGCTTGGTCTCGGGCCACCCCTCCAGCTCCTTCACCGCCCAGTCGAGCAGCTGGGCCAGTGGCGCCCGGCTGGGCCCCTGCACCAGCAGCTGCATGCGAAACTTGCCCGCCTTGCGCTCCATGAAGCCGCTGATGGGCCCCAGCACCTGCACCTGGGGATAGCGGGCGCTGCGCAGGGTATCGGCGAGACGGCTGAGGAACAGCTGCACCTCGTCGCGACCGTTGGCCTCGGCCCGGAACAGTCCCTGATGGCTGAACGGTGGCAGCCCCAGCAGGCGGCGCTCTTTCAGCGCCGTGTCGGCGAAGTGGCCATAGCCGTTCTGGGTCAGATCCTGCAGCAGGGCGTGTTCGGGATGGTGGCTCTGCAGCACCACCAACCCGGGTTTGCTGGCACGACCAGCCCGGCCCGCCACCTGGGTGTAGAGCTGGGCCAGTTTCTCGGCAGCGCGAAAATCGGCGCTGAACAGGGCGCCATCCACATCCAGCAGGCCCACTAGCGTCACGTCCGGGAAGTGGTGGCCCTTGGCCAGCATCTGGGTGCCGATCAGGATCTTGTACTTGCCCGCCTTGATGTCGCCGAGGTGCGTTTCCAGCTCCCCCTTGCGGCGGGTGTTGTCCCGGTCGATGCGCACCACCGGATATTGCGGGAACACGGTGCCGAGCAGCTGCTCCAGCTGCTCGGTGCCGACCCCGGAGCCGATGAGCTCGCTGCTGCCGCACTCGGGGCAGTGATGGGGCAACGGGCGCACGCTGTCGCAGTGGTGGCAGTGCAGCCGTCGCCCGGCCTGGTGCCAGGTGTACCAGGCGTCGCAGCGCTCGCAGGCGGCACTCCAGCCGCACTGGTGGCAGATAAGAGCCGGGGCATAGCCACGACGGTTGAGAAACAGCATTACCTGGTTGCCCGCCGCCAGATGCTCTGCCATCAGCTGTTCCAGCTGGGGGGAGAGCCCGGCCTGTAGCCGCACGTTCTTGATATCCAGGATCACCTGACGAGCAGTCTGGGCGTTGCCGGCGCGGCGAGTGAGCGTGAGGTGGTGATACTTGCCGCTGCGGGCGTTGTGCAGCGTCTCCAGCGACGGGGTAGCCGAGCCAAGCAAAATGGGGATACCGGCACGATGAGCCCGCATCACCGCCAGATCCCGCGCGTGGTAGCGAAAACCGTCCTGCTGCTTGAAGGAGCCGTCGTGCTCCTCGTCGATGATGATGATGCCGAGGTTGTGAAATGGGGTGAACACCGCGGAGCGGGTGCCGATCAGGATGGCGGCGCCGCCGTCGCGGCAGGCGAGCCAGGCGTCGAGCCGCTCCCTGTCGTTCATGGCGGAGTTCATCGCTACCACCGGTACGTTGAAGCGGCGGCGAAAGCGGTTGATGGTCTGCGGAGTGAGGCCGATCTCGGGCACCATCACCAGCGCCTGCTTGCCTGCCTTGAGCAGGGGCTCGAGGATGCTCAGGTAAACCTCGGTCTTGCCGGAGCCAGTGATGCCGTCCAGCAGGAAGGCGCCAAACTGGTCGCTTTGGCTGGTGACGGCGGAGACCGCCAGCGCCTGCTCGCCGTTGAGGCGCAGCCCCTCACCCGGCTCGAAGCGGGTGGCCCAGTCGCCATCATGGCTCGGCTCCAGCGAGCGCTTCTCCAGCAGTCCCTTCTTCTCCAGCGCGGTGAGGGCCGCGCTCTGGATCTCCTCCTGCTTGAGGGCGGAGGGGGTCTGCGGCCCCTTGCGCAGCAAGGCGAGGGCCTGCTGCTGCTTGGCCGCCCGCTTGAGCTCGTTGAGGTCGATGGCCATGCCGGCCTCGGTGGCAAACCAGAACTCCAGCTCCCGATAGGCGGCGGGCTCCCCCTTGCGCACCAGCACCGGCAGGGCGTGGGGCAGTACCTCCCCCAGCGGGTGCTGGTAGTAACCGGCGCTCCAGGCCATCAGCGCCAGAATGTCGGGCCCCAGCACGGGGGCGCTGTCGAGCACCCTCTTCAAGGGCTTTAATTTGTTGCGGGGGACCTGGCTCTCGGTCGGGTGATCCACCACCAGACCAACCAGGGTCTGCGGGCCGAACGGGATCTCGACCCGGCAACCGGGGGCAGGCAAGGGCAGGGGAGAGAGATAGTCGAAATGACGGCGTAACGGCACCGGCACAGCCACACGAACCAGATCCAGCGTTTGGGAAGAATTCACCAGGGGTTGCCTATTTTTTCTGCGAAGCCACTTGCCTGATCTCAGGCGTTTCCTATATTATTCGCAGCCTTTGAAACTGTGTTCAACAATCGTGTGGTGTCCGACAAGAGATCGGATGGCGACACGGCCTGATAATTGAGGTTGTCCATGAAAGCTGGTATCCATCCTGACTACGTAGCCATCACCGCCAAGTGCTCTTGCGGTAACGTCATCAACACCTTCTCTACCATCGGTAAAGATCTGAACCTGGACGTGTGCTCCGAGTGCCACCCGTTCTACACCGGCAAGCAGAAAGAAGTTTCTAGCGGCGGCCGCGTAGACAAGTTCAACAAGCGTTTCGGTGGCTTGACCTCCAAGAAGTAATCTTGCTTCTGAAGAATTCTGAAAAAGGCGCCCATCGGGTGCCTTTTTTATTGGCCGCCATTCTGTAATTCCCCGCTTTGCCCTATGGTGTTGGCTCAACCAAGGGAGAAGAGCCGATGCGCACATGTCTGGTGATGGGAGCTGCCGGGTACATAGGATCCTACCTGGTGCCCCATCTGCAGGGTCTGGGGTACAGGGTCATCGCCGGGGCCCGTCGTCCCTGCCGTCTGCCGGAGGGGGTGGCGTTTCGCCTCGCCGACAGCCTCAAGCCTGCCACCCTGCCCCCTGCGCTGGCGGGGGTCGACACCGTCTTCTATCTGGTACACGCCATGGGGGCGGGGGCCGGTTTTCACCGGCTGGAGCAGCAGGGAGTGAAGAACTTCGCTGCTGCCGCCCGTGCCGCCGGGGTGCGCCGCATCGTCTATCTCGGCGCCATCCAGCCCGAGCCCTGCAACAGTCGCCACCTCAACTCCCGGCGCTACTGTGGCGAGCTGTTTCGCAGCGCGGGGGTGCCCACGGTAGAGCTGCGTGCCGGCATCATCATAGGCCCCGGCTCGGCGGCGTTCGAGGTGATGCGGGATCTGGTGTACAACCTGCCCATGATGGTGACGCCCAAGTGGGTGCGCTCCCGCACGCCCCCCATCGCCCTCTCCAACCTCTTGCACTATCTGGGCGGGCTGGTGGAGGCCGACGGGGTGGATGGCCAGATTTTCAATGCGGCGGGCCCCGAGCTGCTCAGCTACCAGCAGCAGCTCCAGAAGTTCGCCGCCCACATCGGCAAACGCTGCCCCATCATTCCGATCCCCTTTTTGAGCCCCCGGCTCTCCGCCTGGTGGCTGCAGTTCGCCACCTCGGTTCCCCAACCCATCGCCAAGGCGCTGGTGGGGGGGCTCAAGCACGACATCCCGGCGGATGACGGCCCCTTGCGCGCCCTGCTGCCCCAGCATCTGCTCAGCTTCGATGAGGCGCTGGCGGAGAGCCTGGCGCTGGAGCAGAGGCTCGGTGCCGAGCAGCATGGGGAGGAGACGCCCCTTGGTCTGCGCTGGCGTCATCCCGAGTATGGCTTCTACGACCGCACCGCCAGTGGGGAGGCGGATTGCCTCGCCGCCCCCGAGGTGGTGTGGCAGGTGTTGCAGCAGCTGGGGGGCGAGCAGCGCTACTTCTACATGAACGAGCTGTGGGTGGTGCGTGAATGGATGGATCACCTGATCGGCGGCCCGGCCCGGACCCGGGGGCGCACCAACCCGGATCGCTTCGTGAAGGGGGACATGCTGGACTCCTGGCAGATCCTCGGGGTGGATGAAGGACGCAGGCTGGATCTGCTGTTCAACATGAAGGCCCCCGGCGTCGGTCGGCTGGAGTTCAACATCCAGCCCTTGGAGTCCGGCCTGACCCGGCTGCGGGTGACGGCCCACTGGCATCCGCAGGGGGCCTGGGGGCTGGCCTACTGGCTCGCCATGCTGCCGTTCCACCTCTTCATCTTCCAGGGGATGACGGAGGCCATCGCCCGGCAGGCAGAGGCAAAAGCCGGCATTCCAGTCATGGATTGAAATCGAATCTATAACTAATTAGGTAATTTGGGGTGGCATGACATGCTACTGACTAGCGTGTCATTGCTATCCAGCGATATTTTATGCTGTGAAAGGGCGGGGGATTTCTTTATGATCCTCAGCCCTCGCCCGCTGGCGAGCCAACGCATCACTCATTCATTTCCGTATCGGGGTCCCCCATGTCCGATCAGCAGCACGATCTCCGCCAACAGGCACTCGACTACCACGCCCAACCCGTTCCGGGCAAAATCGCCATCGCCCTCACCAAGCCCGCCGAGACCGCTCGCGATCTGGCGCTGGCCTACAGCCCGGGCGTTGCCGAACCGGTACGCGAGATCGCCGCCAATCCGGCCGATGCCTACCGTTACACCGGCAAGGGCAACCTGGTGGCCGTCATCTCCAACGGCACCGCCATCCTGGGGCTGGGCAATCTGGGCCCGCTGGCCTCCAAGCCGGTGATGGAGGGCAAGGCCCTGCTGTTCAAGCGCTTTGCCGGCATCGACGCCATCGACATCGAGGTGAAGCACGAGACCAGCGCCCAGTTCATCGATACGGTGGCCGCCATCGCCGACACCTTTGGCGGCATCAACCTGGAAGACATCAAGGCCCCCGAGTGCTTCGAGATTGAAGAGGCGCTGATCGCCCGCTGCGACATCCCGGTGTTCCACGATGACCAGCACGGTACCGCCATCGTCACCGCCGCCGGGCTGCTCAACGCGCTGGAAGTGCAGGGCAAGGAGATTGGCACCAGCCGCATCGTCTGCATGGGCGCCGGCGCCGCCGCCACCGCCTGCATGGATCTGCTGATCAAGTGCGGGGCTGCGCCGCACAACATCTTCATGCTGGACCGCCAGGGTGTGATCCACAGCGGCCGCACCGATCTCAACCAGTACAAGCAGCGTTTCGCCAACGACACCCCCCTGCGCACCCTGATGGAGGTGATCGAGGGGGCTGACGTCTTCGTCGGCGTCTCCGGCCCGGACGTACTGCCCGCCGAGGCGGTGGCCCTGATGGCCCCCAACCCGGTGATCTTCGCCTGTTCCAACCCGGACCCCGAGATCAAGCCTGCCCTGGCTCACGGAGTGCGCGGGGATCTCATCATGGGTACCGGCCGCTCGGACTACCCGAACCAGATCAACAACGTGCTCTGCTTCCCCTTCATCTTCCGCGGCGCCCTCGACGCCCGTGCCAGCCGCATCAACGATGCCATGAAGATCGCGGCAGTGGAGGCGATCCGGGCTCTGGCCAAGGAGCCGGTACCCGCCGAGGTGCTGACCGCCGCTGGCGTGAGTGAACTCGCCTTCGGCAAGGACTACGTCATTCCCAAGCCCATGGACGCCCGCCTGCTGCCGCGGGTTGCCCGTGCCGTGGCACTGGCGGCGGTTGCCTCCGGGGTGGCCCGCATCGAACTGCCAGGGGATTACATGCTGGGTTGAGTCACGGCAAGCACGCAAAAAACAGAAGGGGCCCCTGTCGGGGGCCCCTTTTTCATGGCGGGAGCGGGCGGCTTACTTGGTCTTGGGAGCAACCTTGACGGCCGGCGCCTTGGCGTGGGCAGCCTTGTGATGCTTTTTCACGACCTTGGTCTGGGTGGCGTGGGGAGCGGCGGCCTTGGTCGGGGTGGCGGCCATGGTGAAGCCGGAGGTCAGGGCGAAGACAGCGGCCAGAGTCAGGGGGATCAGCTTGTTCATATTCCAGTTCCTCGTTCGGTTTGATGACATGGAGCGTTTCTCCATGACTTCATCCTAGGGCTGTTCGACCTGCGGTTCAGTGAGCGACTGGTGACGGTTTGTATCCAAATGTACGGGCAGGGTCAGGCAGAAACGGGCACCGCTGCGGCTTGGCAGCAGTTGCACCTCGCCGCCGTGGTGGTGGGCGATGCTGCGCACGATGGCCAGCCCCAGCCCGGCGCCGCCGGTGCGTCTGTCCCGGCTCTGATCCAGGCGCACGAAGGGCTCGAAGATTTGCGGGGCCAGCGCGGGATCGATGCCGGGGCCATCGTCGGCCACCTCCAGCAGATAGTCGTCCCCCTGTCGCGCTATACAGAGGCTTGCCTGGCTGGTGGCATGGCGCAGGGCGTTGCCGATGAGGTTCTCCAGCGCCCGGTCCAGCAATCGGGTGTCGCCGCGCCAGGGCAGAGCCATGGCCGGTCGCACGAAGTCGAGCCGCTTGTCCGGTCGCAGGGCCTGCCAGTCGGCCAGGCGGCTGCCGGCCCAGCTGCCGAGCTCCAGATCGCTGCATTGCAGCGGCAGTTCGGGGCGATCGAGCCTGGCATAGGTGAGCATCTCCTCGATGAGGGCATCGAGGGCGCCGAGGTCCCGCTCCAATCCCTGCTGCTCCTCGGGTGAGGGAGGCTCGGCCAGCATGGCGAGGCGATAGCGCAGCCGCACCAGGGGGGAGCGCAGCTCGTGGGCGATGGCGTCGGTCAACTGCTTGCGACTGGCCAGCATGGCCTGCAACTGCTCCGCCATCTGGTCGAAGGTACGGCCGACCCGGCCCAGGCTGCTCCCGGGAGGCAAACCGGTGCGACAGGAGAGATCCCCATCGCCGACCCGGCGGGCGGTCTGTTCGAGCTGTTGCAGGCCGCGCCAGTGGGGGCGCAGCCAGAGCAGGATGGGCAGGCCGAGGGAAAGGCCGATGAGCAGCAGCAGCCCCACGTCCACCCAGTGCAGCTCGTGCAGGTAGGAGAGGTAGGGGACGGGGCCGACGATCAGCACCTTGTCGGTGTTCGGGATGCGCTGCAGGAAGGTGTCATCCTCCTCGACGATGACGATGTTGCCCGCCTCGAGGAAGGCCTGATCCTCGCTGGCCAGGGGCTGGTTGGCGAGGACGCCGATCTGCAGCGGCAGATTGAGCTGGCGGCTCTGCTCGCCGGTGCGGGTGGCCCAGTGTTCCGGCGGCAGCCGGGCCAGCTCGCCAGTGAGCAGGCCGAGGGAGCCCTGCATCATCCGCTCCAGATAACGGTCCCCCGCCCGCTCTGCGCTGACCTGATAGACCAGCCCGATGAGCAGAATGGCGAGGGTGAAGCAGCCTATCAGCAGCAGATAGAACTGGATAAACAGGCGTCGCATCGGGGCTCTCCTCTTGTCTGGATTGCGTCTGGGCATTGCCTTGTTGCCCCTCATCCCCAACCCTTCTCCCGCAAGGGGAGAAGGCTGAGAGCATCAAGGTCATTCGGCGGGGCTTATTCCCAGGCCTGGGGCACCAGCAGGTAACCTTTCTGGCGCACCGTCTTGATCCAGATCGAGTTGTTGCTGTCATTCCCTGGCTTCTGGTGTGCAGGCGTGTGAGACACCAGCTCATTCCCAAGCCTGGGGTACGAGTAGATAACCCTTCTGGCGCACCGTCTTGATGCGGGTCGGGTTGTTGCTGTCATCCCCGAGCCGGCGGCGCAGACGGGAGATGGCCACGTCCATGCTGCGATCCTGGCCGTCGTAGTCGCGCCCCCGCAGGCTGCGAAACAGCGCCTCCCGCCCCAGGATCTGGCCCGCGTGGCAGGCCAGCTCCCACAGGAGGTCGAAATCGGCGGTGGAGAGGGGAATGCTCTCTCCATCGAGGCGCACGTCCCGACCCGGGCCGTCTATCTGGAGGCGGCCGAACTGCAGGCGCTGGGGCGGGGCGGCGGGGACCACGGCCTGCTGGCTCTGCCCCTGCTGGCGGAATTGGACTCGTAGCCGGGCCAGCAGCACCGGGGGGGGCGTGGTCTTGAGGATGTAGTCGTTGGCCCCCAGCTCCAGGCTCAGGATCTGGTTCATGTCGCTGTCGAGCGAGGTGAGCATGACGATGGGGCCGGCAAAGCGCGGGCGCAGATCCCGGCACAGGGAGAGGCCATCCTGCCCCGGCAGCATGATGTCGAGCAGCACCAGATCCGGCTGCTCGGCCAGGGCCCTGTCGAGTGCCCGGTCACCCCGGGTCTCCAGCATCACCTCGATGTCGTGGCGACCGAGCCAGCTGCTGATGAGCTGGCCTATCTCGGGATCGTCTTCAACAAACAGAACGCGTGGCATGGTGGCGTGATTCCCCGGTCATGGCGTGAGTGGGCGTGTCGCCAGCATAACGGCTGCGTCCGCGCTCTGCACCGGGATAACTAATCAATGCGGGGGTTTTTGCCCCTTCTCCCGGGGGAGAAGGGGGGACAGGATGAATCGGTTGGTATCGGGCCGCCCCACTTGTCCCGTGGCGGGTCGGGGCGGCGCGATGAGGCAGGATCCGTGCCCTTCAGTGGCCATAGCGGCTCCGGCTGCCATGGAGCAGCCGGGGAACCGGCCGGATCAGCCGCCCTTGCGCTTCAGGTACACCCCGGCTTCCATGTGGTGGGTCCAGGGGAACTGGTCGAACAGGGCGAAGCGGGCGATCTCGTGGGTTTCACCGAGCACCGCCATGTTGGCCTGCAGGGTCTCTGGGTTGCAGGAGATGTAGAGGATGTTGTCGTAATCCTGCACCAGCTTGACGGTGGCGTCGTCCAGACCGGCCCGGGGCGGGTCGACGAAGATGGTGTTGCACTGGTAGGCGCGAAGATCGACCCCCTTGAGGCGGTTGAACTCCCGCTCGCCGCGCATCGCCATGGTGAACTCCTCCGCCGACATGCGCAGGATGATCAGGTTGTCGACACCGTTGGCGGCGATGTTGAACTGGGCGGAGTCCACGCTCGGCTTGGCGATCTCGGTGGCTAGCACCTTGCGAAAGTTCTGCGCCAGGGCGATGGAGAAGTTGCCGTTGCCGCAGTAGAGCTCCAGCAGGTCCCCCTCGCTCCCCTTGGTCACGTCCAGGGCCCAGCCCAGCATCTGTTCGTTGATGGCGGCGTTGGGCTGGGTGAAGCTGTTTTCCACCTGCTTGTAGACCAGCTCGCGCCCCTGCACGGTCAGGCGTTCGATGACGAAGTCATCCCCCAGGCAGATCTTCTGCTTGTGGGCGCGGCCAATCAGTTGCAGCTCGAACCCCTTGGCACGCAGGTCGGCCTGCAGCGCCTCGGCGGCCTGCTGCCACTCGGCTTCCAGCTTGCGGTGGTAGAGCAGGCTGACGCAGATCTGGCCGGACTGGGTGGAGAGGTAGTCGATCTGGAACAGCTTCTTGCGCAGCACGGGGTGCGGGCGCAGCCCGGCCAGCAGCACCGGCATCAGCCGGTTGATGAGCAGGCTGGCGGTGGGGAAGCTGTCGACCCGGATGATCTCCTTGGTGGCCGGAGCATACATGCAGTGGTACAGGTCGTCCCCCTCGTGCCAGATGCGGAACTCGGCGCGCATCCGGTAGTGCTCGGCGGGGGAGGCGTGCAGCTCCAGCGCAGGCGGATTGAAGGGGGCGAACAGCTGGGTGAGGCGATCGCGCTTCTCGTCGAGCTGGGCCTGGTAGTCGGCAGGAGTCCGTCTGCCCTGGGCGTCGGCGGAAGAGGGCTGGGATTGAGTCATGGATACCTCGCATGCACCGGGCTGAGCCGGGGAAAGACCGGGGGAAGGCCGCAGCCAACCAAAGGGTGGGGATTTTAAAAGGCCGTTGCGGATTGTCCAAGTTTTTTGTGGTCAAGAAGTGGCCAGTCGGGCCGATAACCGATCCACCACTATAGGCGGGAGAGTAATGATGCAAATTGATGGCATGGGCACAGCCCAACCCAAGGGAGTGGGCATTGCTCCCAAATCGCCTCAACAGACGGAGTCGAAAACGGCGGACAAGGGGGATGAGGTCTCCCTGAACAAGCCCCCGAAATGGGCCCAGGTGCTGATCCAGCAGGCGCTGCAATTTGCGCTGGAGATCAACGGCCAGGGCTACAAGGCACCCAAGGTGCAGGAGCCCCAGGAGATCACTCCGGAGACCCTGTTCGATTTCCAGTCGGTGGCGGACAACGTGTTGCAGTTCGTCACCGGGCGGATAGGCGCGGCCCGTGCCGACGGCAAGTCCGACGACGACCTGACCAAGATGATGGAGCAGGCCCGCAAGGGGGTGGACAAGGGCTTCGGTGACGCCAGGAAGCTGCTCGGTGACTGGGCGGACAACGAGGACATCAAGACCGGCATGGATCAGAGCTACAAGCTGATCCAGAAGGGGCTCGACGAGTTCGAGAAGGAGTTCTTCGGCAAGGTGTCGACCACGGATCTGGGGGATGCCAGAATGGCCAGCCGCCAGCAGGCCCTCCTCGAGATCGAGACCCGGGACGGGGACAAGGTGATGCTGCGCTTCAGCGACAGCTGGCAGTTCAAGTCCCAGAGCGACGGGGGTGGCAGCCAGTTCAGCCTCAAGTCGAGCCAGAGCTTCGACTTCTCCCTGGAGGGGGATCTCGACAGTGCCGAGATGGATGCCATCGGCACCCTGGTCAAGGGGCTGGACGAGCTGGCCGGGCAGTTCTTCAAGGGGGGCGACGGCAAGACCCTGGCGGACGGGCTGAACGGGCTGCAACTGGATGACAGCCAGCTGGTCTCCTACTCCCTCAAGCTCAAGCAATCGGCCAAGTTGAGTCAGACCTACCAGGGGGCCAGTTCCCTGCAGGAGAGCCTCAAGCCCCTGGCGGACTACCTGCCGAGGCTCAGCCGGTTGCAGCAGCAGGCCGACGCCCTGTTGCCCCCTTCCCAGCAGGAGGCGCTGACGCCCACCGTGCTGGCGGCGCGGGGTCAGGACGGGGCGACCCAGGGGGCAGGCTTCATGGGCTTCAACCAGCGGATGCTGGAAGCCATGAGGCTGCTCGGCCAGCAGATGGCGACCGGCTAGTCTGGCGACGCCCCCGTGATGCTGGCGGGGGCGGGGTGTTTGCCAGCCCGTCCCCGGGCTGGCACACTGCCCTTTTCCCCAGCCCGGCGATGCCATGAACCCCAAGAAGCCAAGAGACAAGCGCGAGCTCTGCTACCCCTTCATCTTCGAAACCCAGTTCCAGTGCGACTACGAGATCGCCACCGACGAGCTCTGCTGCCAGGTGGGGGCCGTGCTCTCTCATCTGATGCCGGATGAGGATACCCAGCCCGTGATGGCGGATCTGGCGACCCTGCAGCGGCTCATCTACAACCTCAACGGCTCGGTGCGGGGACGGCTCGGCATCTTCGAGGAGGATCTGGACTGGCTGAAGGGACGGTACGATCACTACAACGAGGCGAGTCGCGGCCGGGTGACCGGCTTCGTGCTGCCCCAGGGGCCCCAGCCCATTCCCACCCTGCACCTGTGCCGCTGTGGCAGCAAGAAGGTGGTGCGTCTGCTGGTACGCCTGGAAGAGAGCGGCGTGCGCTTCGATCCCATCCTCTATCGCTTCGCCAATCTGCTGGCCAACTTCTTCTTCGTGCTCACCGTCTACCTCAAGCAGGCGTGGGATGTGACCGAAGTCCCCTATGTCAGCATCAACTACTGATGAAGAGATGATGTTTGATGCATTCGTCGCATCACACATGGCGGCGTAGGGTTATCGGATCGAAAAACAGCGATGAGGCAGCATCCGCCACTTCGGGGGATGCAGGCATAAAAAAACCGGCGCCCCGAGCGCCGGTTTTCTATTGCCGCTATCCCTAGCTCGACAGCAGTACCCTGGCCGAGTTGGCCGGGATGGTGAGCTGCACCTCCCCCTGCACCACCTCGAACTTGTCGCCGTTGAAGGCGTCGGTGAAGCGGCTGGCGGGGCTGGCGGTCTGCCACAGGGGCAGGCTGATGGTGCGCGGCTCCGTGGGGTGGCGGTTGCAGGCGACCACCACCTGATCACTTTGCAGGGTACGGGCGAACACATAGCTGTGAGGGCCGGCGTAGAGGGTCTGGATGTCTCCCCGCCGCAGGGCCGGGCGCTGGCGGCGCAGCTGGATCAGGCGGCGATAGTGGTCGTGCAGCACGTGATCCCAGTCGGTGGTATCCCAGGGGAAGCAGCGGCGGCAGTCCGGGTCGTTGCCGCCGGAGAGCCCCACCTCGTCGCCGTAGTAGATGGAGGGCACGCCGATGTAGGTGATGAGCAGGGTGGCGGCGAGTCGCATCCGCTGCTTGTCTTCCCCCAGCAGATGCAGGAAGCGGGCGGTGTCGTGGCTGTCCAGCAGGTTGAACTGGGCCAGCTGGTTCTTGAACGGAATATGGGCCCGCGCCAGCTTGAGCCAGTGATCCAGCTCGGTGGCGCTGATCTTGATGGGATGATAGGCGATGTCCTGCCCCGCCAGGAAGGCGCGGATGGGGTGGGCGAAGCCGTAGTAGTTCATGGCGCCGTCCTCCTGATCCCCCTGCAGCCACTGGCTCGCTTCGAAGAAGTGCTCGCCCAGCACGTAGGCGTCCGGATTCTCCTGCTTCACCGCGCCGCGAATGGCGCGCACATGGCCGCGATTGCCCTCGGCAGTGCCCCGCTCCCCCAGCATGTGGATGACGTCAAAGCGCCAGCCATCGATCTGGTAGGGGGCGCGCATCCAGTAGCGCAGAATGGCGTTGTCTGCCCGATAAACGGCGTCCTGCACCTGTTCACTTGAGAAATCCAGCTTGGGAAGGCTGCGGATCCCTTTCCAGCTAACATAATCCCCTTCCTGATCGAAGGTGTAGAAGCTGCGCCAGGGGGAGTCTGGGTTGCTCTGGGCGCCCAGCGGCGGGCAGAACCAGGGGTGCTCGGTGGAGGTGTGGTTGACCACCGCATCCAGGATGATCCTCATGCCGCGCTGGTGCAGGTTGCGGGTCAGCTCGGCAAACTGGGCATTGGTACCGAGGTGCGCATCCACCTTGAAGTAGTCCTGGGTGTCGTACTTGTGGTTGCTCGGCGAATCGAAGATGGGGTTGAGGTAGAGCGCCGTCACCCCCAGGGATTGCAGGTAGTGCAGCTTGGCGTCGATGCCCGCCAGATCCCCGCCGTAGAATTCACAGGCGCCGTGCCCCTCTTCGTGGCGGCTGACCGGCTCGCCCCAGGCCTTGCTGATGACCGCCTTGCCCCTGTACTCGTACTCGTGATGCTTGACGCTCAGCGACGGGTCGCCGTTGCAGAAGCGGTCGGGGAAGATCTGGTAGAACACCTGATCCTGCACCCAGGCCGGGGGCTGGTGATGGCTGTTGAAGCGGAAATGCTGCTCCCGCGGCGGCATGGCGGCGCTGACGCCTGCCCCGTGCAGCCACCACTGCTCCTCGTCGGTGAGGCACTTGAAGCAGTAGAGGTGGATCTCCTGCCCCCTGGCCAGCGGCAGTTCGACCTGCCAGACCTGAAGCCTGTCCCGGGTGGCGACCGGCGTCATGGCGACCAGATACTCCTCGTTGTCCGGCTCGTGGCGCAGCCACACCTCGCGGATGGGGGCGTCCAGCTCGCTGAACAGGGTGAGCTGCAGGGTGTCGGCACTCTCTTTGAACCAGGGTGCCGCCTGGGGGTGAAACAGGAAGGGATGGGTCATGGTATCTACTGTGTCAGAGGGGCTCAGGAATGGGGGATGGGCGCAGGCCATCTTATCCCGTCCATGGGCGTGTGTATGTGACGACCGGCCAGAATGAGACGGTGCTTCCGGCTTGGCTGGGCGGTCTGCCGTGACGCTATTGGGTCAGCAAATCGGCCAGGGCATTGCTTTGTTCGTGCAGCTGTTCGAGCTGATCCGCCAGAATGAGACGGGGATCCGGCTCCTGCTGATCGGCCGTTGTACATCTACTGGGTCAGCAAATCGGCCAGGGCGTTGCCCTGTTCGTGCAGCTGCTCCAGCTGATCCGCCAGGCTGGCGGGATCCAGCCCCAGCTGGTCAGCCAGGGTTCTGGGGAAACGGGCGATGATGGCCTGTGCCGGTACGCCGGCCTGCCAGGCGAAGGAGACGAAGACGGCGAGCCGGATGAGCACGGCCTCCTTGCTGACCGGATCGTGGGAGAGGGGGTCGAGCTGCTGGGCGATGGCATCCACGAAGGCGGGCGACAGGTTCCAGCGCCGCGCCAGCTCTGCGCCGAGCTGGGCATAGTCGTAACCCAGCATCTCCCGCTGGGCATCGACCCGGCTGCTGCCTTTCTCGATGGCCAGATTGATGAGCCCCGCCTCTTCCGGCAGGGTGCTCTGGATCAGCAGCTCGCCAATGTTGTGAATGAGGGCGCAGGTGAAGGCGGTTTCGGGATCCACCGAGGTGGTCTGCTGTGCCAGGGTGCGGGCAATGGTGGCGACCTGGAAGGTCTGGGTCCAGAAGTGGAGCTTGTCAAAGCCGGGGGGGGCCTTGAAGCTGCTGATGATGCCGGAGGCGACCACCACGGAGCGCAGGCGGTTGAAACCGAGGCGGATCACCGCCTGTTCGATGGAGGTGATTTCATTGCCACGGCGCAGGGCGGCGGAGTTGGCCATCCGCAGTACCTTGACGCTGATCACCTGGTCCATGGCGATCTTGGCCGCGATCTCGTCGATGCGGGCATTCTCGTCGTTGAAACTCTGCATCAGCTCGTGCAGCAGTTTCGGAATTGTGGGCAGTTGCTTGATCTTGCCAAACAGGCGATCCATCGACATGGCTGAGGCAGCCTCCATTGCTAACAATGCCTCATATTGTGCCACAGCCTGGCCAGTTGTTCCTGCTGGCGAGCGGTTTTGTGAGCCCTAGTACACCCAGTCTTGCAGTCTGTATTCCAAACGGTGCCGTTTTCCCTGGAGGATCAGGGTCTGGGTGGAACCGCTCAGTGTTGCCCCCTCCGTCAGGGTGGCGAGCACGGCCTGCTCTATCAGATCGAGTTCGGGGGGGCAGGCCATGGCGGTGCTGCCGAGGCTGGTGACCCAGAGCTTGTTCCCCTTGAGGTGACCCTGGCCGAAGTAGCGGTTGCAACCGGCGATGCCGTTGACGGTGAAGTGTTCACCGATCTCGATGTCGGGGGGATTGCTGCGGCGGCTGGCGATGGCCTGGCCATCCAGCCGATCGAGCACCCAGTGATGGTGTTGCAGATCTTGCGAGGCAAAGCGGGGAGCACTGCTGCAGGCGCTGAGCAGAAGCAGGGCGAGCAGCAGTAGCAGGTATCTGGGCATTGAAGGGGCTCCGGTGGTGGGTATGACAAGCATACCCGTCCCCGGGCCCGGGCGGCAGGGCGAGGGGGGAGGAGCCCGACCGCTTCTGTCGCCCCGGGGGAAGAGGGGGTGTCGGCAAATGGCAACACCCGCCCCGAGCGAACCTGTCTACCGGTTGCCCATGGCTCCCCTGGCCGTCTCAGTCCGCAAACAGGCGCTCGGCATAGCGGGCGAGGCCCGAGGCCACCGAACCGAAGTCATCACCCCCCTCCAGCGGTACCTTGGGCAGTTTCTGCTGGATGAAGGCCTTGATGAGGGGGGAGCGGGCACTGCCGCCGGTGACGAAGACCCGGTCAGGCTGCACGCCTGCCGCCAGGATAGCCTCGTCCATCAGCTCGCCAATCTTCTCCAGCAAGGGGGCGGAAGCACTGGCCAGCTGGGGGCGGGTGAGTGCCGCCTCCAGCCCTTTTTCCAGCTCGTTCAGGGTCTGGTGATTGTGCTCGTGGTCGGAGAGGGCGATCTTGCCCTGCTCGGCGCGCCACACCAGTTGATGGCTCAGCTTGTGAGCCCGCAGGCTGGCGAGGCGCGGGAGCTTGCTGCCCGGCTGGCTGTCGAGCTGGAGATCCTGCAACTGGCGGGCGGTATCCAGGCTGTAGAAACGGCTCTGGGCACTGACGTCATTGATGGCGGCGGCGTCCCAGAACAGGGGATGGGGCAGCGGCTTGCCGGTCTTGAGGGTCTCGTGCATGCCGAGCAGCGGCATCATGCCCTCCACGGTCAGGCGGATGTCGAAGTCGTTGCCCCCGATGCGCTGGCCGCTGTGACCGAGCAGATCGCCGCTGCGATCCAGCTGGTCACGGTGGCTCGGGCCCATGCGCAGCACGGAGCAGTCGGTGGTCCCGCCCCCGATGTCCACCACCAGCACAACCGCATCCTCGGTGAGGCGCGCTTCGAACTCGAAGCCGGCGGCCACCGGCTCATAGAGGAACTCCACCCGCTCGAACCCGGCGAGGCGTGCCGCCTCCCTCAGGATGGCGATGGCCTGGCGGTTGCTCTCTTCCCCCGCCAGTCCCTGGAAGTTGACCGGTCGGCCGATCACCGCCTGGCGGATGGTGCTGCCCGTCTGCTGCTCCGCCTCCCGGCGCACGTGCAGCATCATGGCGCAGACGATGTCCTCGAACAGGGCGATCTGGGGAGCCTTGAGGCCATAGGCCCCGAGAAAGGATTTGGGGGACTTGATGTAGTAGCCCTCGTCCGGCTCTTCCAGATAGCGCGCCAGCGCCGCACCGCCGAAGCTCAGCTCGTCGATGAGTCCCTCTTCGCGCATTTGGCGGCGCACCGCCTGGGCCCGGGTCACCACGGGACCGCGCAGCTTGAGGTATTCGCTCTGCTGGACGGGGGCCAGGCCTTCGGCCAGGAGGCCGGCGATGGCGTCCCGGTGGGGGGCGTGCAGGGTGGAGGGAAGGTAATGGGAACCGGAGAGGGTCAGCAGCCTGGGGCTGCCCTGTTCCATCACGGCGACGGCACAGTTGGAGGTACCGTAATCAAATCCGATGAACATGCTGGCCAGACTCCTGTACAAAAAAGGGCTGGTAGCCTACCCGATGCCGCCGGGTCTCACAACCCGGCGGCGGGATCAATGGCGTGGCGACAACGTCTCAGGGATCACTCCACTTCGTTGTCAGAGCGGCCCTGGCTCTCGATGGCCTGGATGTTGCTGAGGGTGGTGTCGGCGATGGCGTGCAGCGCCTCCCGGGTCAGGAAGGCCTGGTGACCGGTGAACAGCACGTTGTGGCAGGCAGACAGGCGGCGGAAGACGTCGTCGGTGATCACCTCGTTGGACTTGTCCTCGAAGAAGAGGTCTTCCTCCTCCTCGTAGACGTCCAGCCCCAGGGCGCCGATGCGGGAGGTCTTGAGGGCCTCGATGGCGGCGTTGGAGTCGAGCAGGCCGCCCCGGCTGGTGTTGATGATCATCACCCCGTCCTTCATCTTGGCGAAGGCCTCCTTGTTCAGCAGGTGATAGTTCTCCTTGAACAGGGGGCAGTGCAGGCTGATGACATCGGACTGACGGAATAGGGTGTCGAGATCCACGTACTCGGCGCCCAGATCGATGGCCGCCTGGTTCGGATAGGGATCGCTCACCAGCAGGCGCATGCCGAACCCCTTGAGGATGCGCAAGGTGGCGATGCCGATCTTGCCGGTGCCTATGATGCCGGCGGTACGGCCATGCATGTTGAAGCCCACCAGCCCCTCCAGGGAGAAGTTGGCGTCCCGGGTGCGCTGATACGCCTTATGGATGCGTCGGTTGAGGGTCATCATCAGGCCCACCGCATGTTCGGCAACGGCCTCGGGGGAGTAGGCAGGCACCCGCACCACCTTGAGTCCCAGCTCCTTGGCGGCGGCCAGATCCACGTTGTTGTAACCGGCGCAGCGCAGGGCGATGACCCTGGTGCCGTACTGCGCCAGCTCGGTCAGCACTTCGCGGTCGGCATCATCGTTGACGAACAGGCAGACCACGGGGAAGCCGTGGGCGAGACGGGCCGTCTTGGCCTCCAGCCGCACGTCGAAGAACTCCAGATCGAAACCGTACTGGCCGTTGGCCTGGTGGAAATGTTCCTTGTCGTAGCTCTTGGTACTGAAAACGGCGACTCTCATGGTGCGCTCTCCGTAGATAATGATGTGGTTAAATTACAACAAATAGTGACCGTCATCACGGGATAAGTGGTGCTGTTTCAACCCCAGGGCATGATGGGGACGGCACTGACCGCACTCTTGTACGAACCATCCACCAACTTGGTGCTGTAAGTCAGATAGACAAGGGCATTGCGCTTCTCGTCGTAAAAACGCACCACCTTCTGCTCCTTGAACACCAGCGAGGTGCTGACATCAAACACCTCTTCCCCCGCCTTCAGCCTGGCGGGCAGGGTGATGGGGCCGATCTGGTGGCAGGAGAGGGAGGCGTGGGAGGGATCTTCCGCCAGCCCAAGGCCACCCTTGACGCCGCCGGTCTTGGGGCGGGCCAGATAGCAGGCGACACCGGCGATTTTCGGGTCGTCGAACGCCTCCACCAGGATCTTGTGGTTGGGGCCGAGCAGCTTGAAAGCGGTGCTCACCTCGCCGACGGGATCGGCCTTGTCGGCCAGCACCGGGCCGGCCATCAGTGCCCCCAGCAGCAGGGGCAGGGGGCGAGCAAGGGTCTGAAGATGTCTCATGGTCTCTCCTGTTGGCCTCCCTCAGAAAGGGATGCCCAAACGACGATAGAGGCTGGCCAGCACCCAGGCGGGGCCTACCAGCAGAAATTGCAGGTCGGTGAGAAAGGAGGGGCGTTTCCCCTCGATATGGTGACCGACGAACTGGGCTATCCAGAACAGCACGAACCCGATGAGGGCAGGCCACAGCAGCGGCCCCTGCCAGACGTGGCAGAAGGCCAGTCCCAGGGCGGTCAGGGCCGTCATCCCCGTAAAGATCGTCAACGACAGCCGCAGGTAGAAGACCAGCACCGGGATGGCCGCCAGCCCCGCCCAGTTGAAGGACGCTGGCAGGGGACCGGCGGGCAGGCACCAGAGCAGTGCCAGGATGCAGAGGTAGATGCCTGGCACCGCCACCTTGTGGATGGTCACATTGACGGGGTGTTGATGGCTCTGGCCATAGTCGCGAAACCAGTCATCCAGTCGTTTCATGGCACCTCCCTGGTGCGCGTATTGAGGCCGGGCGACCTCGCGTTCCTGTGCGTCTGCCCACCGGATGGGATGAGCCGCGGCTGATCACGCTCCCGGCGGCGGATATTCCCAATGCCGGGATACCGTGTCCGTTCATGCTCCCGGCGGCGGATATTCCCAATGCCGGGATACCGTGTCCGTTCATGCTCGCAGCGGTGGATATTCTCAACGCCGGATATCGTGTCCGTTTACTCCTGCGACGGTGGATATTCCCAATATTGGGCCGGAATGCTTTTGAGCAAGGGGGTCATGTCGGGATTGGGCAGGGCGATGGTGACTCTCTGCTCCAGATTGGCGCTGGCCAGGGCCTCGCGGATCTTGGGGTTCTCCCGAAAGAACGCCATGAAGCTGCCGTCGGCATAGGCACGCTCGAGGCCGGTCTGGATCGCCTTGGCCAGCTTCGGCGACTCCGGGCTGACGAAGAAGAACTCGGCGAAGGGGTAGCGGATCAGCAGGTGCTGATCGATCACCAGGTTGGGATATTGTGCCGCCAGCTCGCTGCGTTCGGCGAAGATTTCCACCAGGCCACGGGGGAAGAAGTCCAGCTTGTCGCCGTCATTCATCAGGCGAAACAGGTTGCTGTAGCGCCCGGCATAGGTGGGAATGCCTGCCAGTTCCAGGATCTTGTTGTCGGCCCAGCCCACCCCCTGTGCTGCTTTCAGTTTCTTGAGGTCTGCCAGGGTGTTGATCTGGTTGAACCGCTCCTGGGCATCGGCGTGGATGAAGGAGAGGCGCAGCCCTTCCAGGCCACGAAACAGCGGGATTGGTACTGCGGTGAGGGAGGATTCCAGCGCGCTGGAGGTACCCATCCAGAACACATTGATGACCTTGCCCTTGGCAAGCGCCTGCTGGAGGCTGTACTGGTTGAGATTGAGGTCGACCCGCTCCAGCTTGTAGGGCTGCCCGGCGTGGTTGAGCGCCAGTTCCAGCAGCTTGAGCTGGTATTCGTTGTCGAGATCGTTGATCGGTCGGCTGGGGACCTTGACGGTGAGCGTCTGTGCTTGTGCCAGCAATGGCAGGCACAAGCACAGCCTGATGAGCCATTTCACGCTTTGATCTCCTGTAGGATCCGGGACTTGCCCGGAGTCTAACAGAAGTTGTCACGCTCTTGCTGTGAAAGGGGCCGGGGATCACCCGGCCGCGTCATCTTCGGGCATGGCCTGCCCTGTGCCCGGCTCGTACCGATGCCGGGCTTGTTCGCCGCATCAGGCGACGCGACGGAACACGTGAGTGTCGTTGAATTCCTTGGTGCTCTGGCATTCAACACAGAAGCGGGATTCGGGACGGGCCTGCAGCCGCTTGAGAGAGATCTCGTCGCCACAGGATTCGCAATAGCCGAAATCCCCTTCATTGATCCGCTTCAACGCCCCTTTCAGCTTGCGCAGGTGCAACTTGTCGTGCTCGATGCGGTTCAGCTCCAGGCGACGGGCCTCCTCGACACTGGCACGGTCAATTTCATCCGCCATCTCGTTGGTATCGGTGGCGATAGCCTGGCTGGCCTGGGAGTTGAGACGTTCTTCGAGCTCAAGGATTTGTCGCTCGATCTGGCCTTTGTAGAAGGTCAGTTGGTCTTCTGTCATGAAATCACACATACGGTTTGCTACCAGTCAGTTTCCCAATGTTACCCATTGATGGGGGCTGTCTGTCGTCAGACCAAGCCCTTGTATCCCGTTTTGCACCAAATCCATGCAGGAGAGTGCAAATCAGGGCGGGCCTTGTACCAAAAAAATGCAGACATGCAAAGGAAATTGGATAAGGAGTGTGCGCCCTTGCAAAGAAATGGGCCTTCTCCGACAGGGTCTGACTGAGTATCGAACGAGATCCCGCCGCCGTTGGCATCGAGCTTGCAATGGGCTGATCGTGACACAAAGTGTTTAGTATTTGGTGCCGCGCTGGTCATTATACAGGCCGTTGTTTATAGTTTTTTAAACACCGCTGCTTGACAAAGGCCTTTATCACGGGCTTTTATGGTGTGGTCGATTACATTTTCTTAACAAGGGTGTTCCTTATATTAGACACCCTTGACAATGGCAACCGTAAAGTCGGGGTTTAACATGGACAGTATCAAGGGCTGGATGGAGAGCAATCGCATCACGGAAGTGGAGTGCCTGTTTCCGGATTTCACCGGCAATGCCCGAGGCAAGATCATTCCAGCCAACAAGTTTCTGCGCGAGGGGGGCATGCGGCTGCCCGAGGTCATCTTCACCCAGACGGTGACCGGCGAGTACCCGGATGACGACAGCATGATAGACCCGCTGGAGCGGGACATGCAGCTCTATCCCGATCCCAACACCATTCGTTTCGTACCCTGGGCGCTGGAGCCCACCGCCCAGGTGATCCACGACTGCTTTGACGTCAACGGCAAGCTCATCGACATCGCTCCCCGCTCCGTGCTGCGCCGGGTTCTGTCATTCTACGAGAAGCAGGGCTGGAAGCCGGTGGTGGCGCCGGAGCTGGAGTTCTACCTGGTGACCCGCAACGAAGATCCCGACTATCCGCTGGTACCGCCGGTGGGCCGCAACGGCCGCCCGGAAACGGCCCGCCAGTCGTTCAGCATCGATGCGGTGAACGAATTCGACCCCATCTTCGAGGACATGTACGACTACTGCGAGGCCCAGGAGCTTGAGGTGGACACCCTGATCCACGAATCCGGCGCCGCCCAGATGGAGATCAACTTCCTGCACGGGGATGCCATCGATCTCGCCGACCAGGTGTTTCTGTTCAAGCGCACCATGCGCGAGGCCGCCCATCGCCACGGCATCTATGCCACCTTCATGGCCAAGCCCATGAGCAACGAACCGGGTTCCGCCATGCACATCCACCAGAGCCTGGAAGACATGGATGGCAACAACCTGTTTGGTACCAGCGAAGGGGGCAACTCCGATCTGTTCATGCATTTCATCGCCGGCCTGCAGAAATACACCCCGGCAGTGACCGCTCTGCTGGCGCCGAACGTCAACTCCTACCGCCGCCTCACCTTTGGCGAGAGTGCGCCGCGCAACGTGCAGTGGGGAGTGGAAAACCGCACCTGCGGCCTGCGGGTCCCCTTCTCCGAACCGAGCGCACGTCGGGTCGAGAACCGCTTCGCCGGGGCCGATGCCAATCCGTATCTGGCTCTGGCCGCCACCCTGGCCTGCGGCTACCTCGGCATGCTGGGGAAGCTCGAACCCATGCAGGAGATGAAGGCGAGTGCCTATGACCTGCCCTACAGCCTGCCCCGCTCGCTGGAGGAATCGCTGAGCCACCTGGAGCAGTGTGAACCCATCAAGGACATGCTGGGGGAGCGTTTCATCCGCGCCTTCGTGGCCGTCAAACGCAAGGAGTACGAGACCTATTTCGGCGTGATCAGCCGCTGGGAACGGGAATTCCTGCTGCTGAACGTCTGATCTGTCCCCGGGGGAGGCGAGGTCTCTCCCCGTCATATCGCAAGCAAGGGGCCGAAGGCCCGTCTCGCGGCGGCGCCCGCGACCCGGAAGGCACCGAGTAAAGGTGAGGCCCGCTCCCGCAATGGAGAGGGGCGTCACCTGCAATCAACTGGCGACGATGTTCGCCCCATGGAAAGGCATCGAGCAGGCAAGAGAGTGCCAGCCCCGTGAATGGCAGTGACCGGGCAGGCCATCCGAGCCCTCATGAATGGCGACAAGATTCGCCGAATCGAAGGAACCGAGGAGCAAGCAATGCAGCACACCACCCGTGAGTGGCAGCAACTGGAAGCCAGCCATCATCTGCATCCGTTTACCGATTTTCAGGCCCTGAACAAGAAGGGCAGTCGCATCATCACCAAGGCCGAAGGCGTCTATCTGGAAGACTCCGAAGGCAAGCGCATTCTGGACGGGATGGCGGGTCTGTGGTGCGTCAACATGGGCTACGGCCGTCAGGAGCTGGTGGATGCCGCCACTCGCCAGATGCAGCAACTGCCCTACTACAACCTCTTCTTCCAGACCAGCCACCCCCCTGCTGCCGAGCTGGCCACCCTACTGGCCGAGATCACCCCTTCCCACCTCAACCACGTCTTCTTCACCGGCTCGGGTTCCGAGTGCAACGACACCGTGCTGCGCATGGTGCGCCACTACTGGGCCAGCAAGGGACAACCTGACAAGCAGGTGATCATCAGCCGCCACAATGCCTATCACGGCTCCACCGTGGCGGGGGCCAGTCTGGGCGGCATGAAGGGGATGCACGCCCAGGGCGGCTTGCCCATTCCCGGCATAGTACACATCGACCAGCCCTATCACTTCGGTGAGGGAGAGGGCATGAGCGCCCACGAGTTCGGTCTGGCCCGGGCCCGCCAGCTGGAAGAGAAGATCCTGGCACTGGGGGTGGACAAGGTAGCCGCCTTCATCGGCGAGCCTATCCAGGGTGCGGGGGGGGTCATCATTCCGCCCGAGAGCTACTGGCCCGAGATCCAGCGCATCTGCGACCACTACGGCATCCTGCTCATCGCCGACGAGGTGATCTGCGGCTTTGGCCGCACCGGCCACTGGTTTGCCAGTGAAGGTTTTGGCATCAAACCGGACCTCATGTGCCTGGCCAAGGGCATTACCTCCGGCTATCTGCCGATGGGCGCCGTGATGGTGGGGGACAGGGTAGCCAGGGTGCTGGTGGAAGAGGGGGGGGAGTTCAACCATGGCTTCACCTATTCCGGCCATCCTGTCGCCTGCGCCGTGGCCATTGCCAACATCCAGCTTATGCAAAGGGAGAGCATAGTTAAGCGAGTTCATGATAGTATCGGCCCCTATTTGCAGCGCCGCTGGGCTGAGCTGGCGGACCATCCGCTGGTGGGGGAAACCCGTGGAAAAGGCCTGGTCGCCGCGCTGGAAATAGTGCAGGACAAGCAGACGAAACGTCGCTTCCCGGCCGAGCTCCATGCCGGGATGACCTGTCGGGAGTTCTGTTTTAACAATGGCTTGGTGATGAGGGCTGTCGGCGATACCATGATCATATCGCCCCCCTTGGTGATCACCGAGGAACAGGTGGATGAATTGGTCAAACTGGCCAGGCTCAGTCTGGACCTGACGGCTGCAAAGCTGCGGGAATAGGCGGGAACCGGGCAGGTTGGCTTACGCATACAATTTGCTTAGGAGACAAGGACTATGTCTTTTAAAAAGGGAATGATGGCTGCTTCCGTGGCGCTGGTCATGATGAGTACCGGGGCGATGGCCGACGAGAAGGTGCTGCACGTCTACAACTGGAGCGACTATATCGCGCCGGATACGCTGGAAAACTTCCAGAAGGAGACGGGCATCAAGGTGGTCTACGACGTGTTCGACAGCAACGAAGTGCTGGAAGCCAAGTTGCTGGCAGGCAAGTCGGGCTATGACATCGTCGTACCGTCCAACCCCTTCCTGGCCAAGCAGATCAAGGCAGGTGTCTTCCAGAAGCTGGACAAGTCCAAACTCTCCAACTGGCAGAACCTGGACGTCGACCTGCTCAAGGCGCTCGAACCGAGCGATCCGGGCAACCAATACTCCATCCCTTACCTGTGGGGCACCATCGGCTATGCCTACAACGCCGAGAAGGTGAAGGCCGTGCTGGGGGCCGATGCCCCGGTGGACTCCTGGGATCTGGTGTTCAAGCCGGAGAACATGGCCAAGCTGAAGGAGTGCGGTGTCTCCTTCCTCGACTCGCCGACCGAAATGCTGCCGGCCGCCCTGCAATACCTGGGCTTCAAGCCGGACAGCCAGAAGCCGGACGAGCTGAAGAAGGCAGAGGAGCTGTTCCTCTCCATCCGTCCCTATACCGCCTATTTCCACTCCTCCAAGTACATTTCGGATCTGGCCAACGGCAACCTGTGCGTGGCAGTGGGTTACTCCGGTGACCTGCAGCAGTCCAAGGCGCGTGCCGCCGAGGCCAAGAACGGTGTCAGCCTGACTTACACCATTCCGAAAGAGGGGGCAGGCAGCTTCTTCGACATGATCGCCATCCCGGCGGATGCCAAGAACGTCGAGGCGGCCCACACCTTCATCAATTACCTGATGAAGCCGGACGTGATCGCGAACATCACCAACGTGGTGCAGTTCCCGAACGGCAACAAGGCGGCCACGCCGCTGGTGGACGAGGCGATCCGTACCGACCCGGGTATCTACCCGACGCCGGATACCCTCAAGAAGATCTACACCTTCCCGGATCTGCCGGCCAAGGTGCAGCGTCTGATGACCCGCAGCTGGACCAAGATCAAGTCAGGCAAGTAAGAGTGACGAGTACCCCTCCCGGTCCGCAGTTCGGCCGGGAGGGTGGTGACCACCCGACAGGTTGGACGGCGCGTATGGATGCGCGACTGGCAAAATCACACAAATGAGGACTGATAAGTGCACATGACCAAGATGGCAACGCTGGCCCTGACCCTGGGGTTTGCAAATCTGACCCAGGCAGCCCCTGTGGTTCATTTTTACAACTGGTCCGATTATATCGGCGAGACCACCCTCAGTGACTTTCAGCAGAAGACCGGGATCAAGACCGTCTACGACGTGTTTGACTCCAACGAGACGCTGGAAGGCAAGCTGCTGACCGGACGCACCGGCTACGATCTGGTCGTGCCCTCCAACAATTTCCTGGCCAAGCAGATCAAGGCGGGGGCCTTCCAGAAGCTGGACCTCACCCTGCTGCCAAACCTGAGCAACCTGGATCCCTTGCTGCTCAAGCAGCTCGAGAAGGTGGATCCGGGCCATCAGTACGCCGTGCCCTACCTCTGGGGCACCAACGGCATCGGTTACAACGTCGACAAGATCAAGGAAGTACTGGGTGTCGACAAGATTGACTCCTGGGCGACCATTTTCGAGCCGGAAAACATGAAGAAGCTCTCCCATTGCGGCGTAGCCTTCCTCGATTCGGCGGATGAGATGATCCCGGCTGCCCTCAACTACCTGGGGCTTAACCCCAACAGCCATGAGCCGGCGGACATCAAGCGGGCCGAAGAGCAGCTGCTCAAGGTGCGCCCCTATGTGGCCTACTTCCACTCCTCCAAGTACATTGGTGACCTCGCCAACGGCAACATCTGCGTGGCGGCCGGGTTCTCCGGCGACATCCTGCAGGCGGCGTCCCGGGCCGAGGAGGCGGGCAAGGGGATCAAGATTGCCTACAGCATCCCCAAGGAGGGTGGCAATCTCTGGTTCGACATGATGGCGATCCCGGCCGATGCCACCAACGTGAAAGAGGCTCACGCCCTGATCAACTACATTCTCGAACCGCAGGTCATCGCCAAGGTGAGCGACTATGTGGGTTACGCGAACCCGAACATCAAGGCGGGAGAGTTCATGGACAAGGCCGTGCGCGAGGACGAGTCAGTCTATCCCCCCCAGGCGGTGCTTGAGCGTCTGTATGTGCAGGAAGCACATCCCCGCTCAGTGCAGCGCCTGATCACCCGGAGTTGGACCAAGATCAAATCCGGAACCTAACCTTGGCGCCCATCCCGGGGCGCCAGATTGTATTGATGGATCGGCCCAGGCCGGAATCACCTTTGGGAGTTTGGTAATGGCGATAGCCTCCAGTGCCTACAAGAAAGCCCTCGAGGGCAGCCAGCAGCGTAAAGAAGTGCTGGTCAAAATAGACAGGGTAAGCAAGCAGTTCGACGAAACGCTGGCGGTCGACAACGTGTCTCTCAACATCCACAAGGGCGAGATCTTCGCCCTGCTGGGTGGGTCCGGCTCCGGCAAGTCCACCTTGCTGCGGATGCTGGCCGGGTTCGAGCGACCCACGGAAGGACGGCTGTTCCTCGACGGCGTCGACATTACCGACATGCCGCCCTATGAACGCCCCATCAACATGATGTTCCAGTCCTACGCCCTGTTCCCCCACATGACGGTGGCCCAGAACATCGCCTTCGGCCTCAAGCAGGATGGCCTGCCCAAGGCGGAGATCGATGCCCGGGTGGAAGAGATGCTCAAGCTGGTGCAGATGACCCAGTACGCCCGCCGCAAGCCGCACCAGCTCTCCGGTGGTCAGCGTCAGCGGGTGGCCCTGGCCCGTTCCCTGGCCAAGCGTCCCAAGCTGCTGTTGCTGGACGAGCCCATGGGGGCGCTGGACAAGAAGCTGCGCTCCACCATGCAGCTCGAGCTGGTCGAGATCATCGAGCGGGTCGGCGTGACCTGCGTCATGGTGACCCACGATCAGGAAGAAGCCATGACCATGGCCGAGCGGATCGCCATCATGCACCTCGGTTGCATCGAGCAGATCGGCAGCCCGATGGACATCTACGAAACCCCGGCCAGCCGGCTGGTGTGCGAGTTCATCGGCAACGTCAACCTGTTTGACGGCCTGCTGGTGGAGGATGAGCAGGACCACGCCATCATCGCCTGTGCGGATCTGGAGCAGCCCATCTATGTGGGTCACGGCATCAGCTCCCGGGCGGAGAACAAGAAGGTCACCTATGCCCTGCGTCCGGAAAAACTGCTGATGAGCCTGCAAAAGCCGGAAGAGATCGAGCATCCGGACTTCAACTGGACCAAGGGCGAGGTTTATGACATCGCCTATCTGGGCGGCCATTCCGTGTATCACATCCAGTTGCCCTCGGGCAAAATCGTTCAGGCTTTCATCGCCAATGCCGAACGCCACGGCAAACGGCCGACCTGGGATGACCAGGTGTTCCTCTACTGGGAAGATGACAGCGGCGTGGTGCTGCAATCATGAAGGCATTGAGACGACTCAAACAGGTGGGAGGGCGGCAGCTGGTCATCGGCATCCCCTTCTTCTGGCTGTTCCTCTTCTTCCTGCTGCCCTTCATCATCGTCGTGAAGATCAGCTTCGCCGAAGCGGACGTGGCCATCCCGCCCTACACGGACGTGGTGAGCTGGGCAGACAATCAGCTCACCATACTGCTCAACCTGGGCAACTACCTGCTGCTGCAGGAGGATGAGCTCTACATCGCGGCTTATCTGGGGTCCCTCAAGATAGCCCTGGTCAGCACCCTGCTCTGCCTGCTGATCGGCTATCCCATGGCTTACGCCATTTCGCGGGCCAACAAGGAGACCCAGACCGTTCTGCTGCTGCTCATCATGATGCCGACCTGGACGGCGATCCTGATCCGGGTATACGCCTGGATGGGGATCCTCAGCAACAACGGCCTGCTCAACAGTGTCCTGCTAGGCATCGGGGTGATCGACGAACCGCTGCAGATCCTCAATACCAACCTGGCGGTCTATATCGGCATCGTTTACTCCTACCTGCCGTTCATGGTGCTGCCGCTCTACGCCAACCTGGTCAAGCACGACCAGAGCCTGCTGGAGGCGGCCTCCGATCTGGGTGCCCGCAACCTGACCCGGTTCTGGCAGATCACGGTGCCACTCTCCAAGAACGGCATCATCGCCGGTTGCATGCTGGTCTTCATCCCGGTGGTGGGCGAGTTCGTCATCCCCGAGATGCTGGGTGGTCCGGAGACCCTGATGATCGGCAAGGTGTTGTGGCAGGAGTTCTTCAACAACCGTGACTGGCCGGTGGCCTCCGCCCTGGCGGTGGTGATGCTGGCGGTGCTGATCATTCCCATCATCCTGTTCAACCGCAACCAGGCCAAAGAGCTGGAGGGCAAGGCATGAGACGTTTCGGTTTTGCCAAGCTGATGCTGTGGCTGGGTCTGCTGTTCATCTACCTGCCCATGATCATCATGGTCATCTACTCCTTCAACGCCTCCAAGCTGGTGACGGTGTGGGGAGGCTGGTCGCTCAAGTGGTACTTCGGCCTGCTCGACAACAAACAGTTGATCGGGTCCGTGTTCCGCTCCCTGGAGATCGCCTTCTACACCGCCATCGCGGCGGTGGCGCTGGGGACGGTGGCGGCCTTCGTGCTGACCCGGATCCCTCACTTCCGTGGCCGGACCCTGTTCGGCGGCATGGTGACGGCGCCGCTGGTGATGCCCGAGGTGATCACCGGTCTTTCCCTGCTGCTGCTGTTCGTGGCCATGGCCCAGCTGGTGGGTTGGCCCGCAGAGCGGGGCATGCTGACCATCTGGATAGCACATACCACCTTCTGTACCGCCTATGTGGCGATCGTGGTGTCGGCGCGGCTGCGGGAGCTGGATCTCTCCATCGAGGAGGCGGCCATGGACCTGGGAGCCAAGCCCTGGAAGGTGTTCTTCCTGATCACCATCCCGATGATCGCCCCGTCGCTGGCGGCGGGCGGCATGATGTCGTTTGCCCTGTCGCTGGATGATCTGGTGCTGGCGAGCTTCGTCTCCGGCCCGGGTTCGACCACCTTGCCGATGGAAGTGTTCTCGGCGGTGCGTCTCGGCGTGAAGCCCGAGATCAACGCCATCGCGAGTCTGATCCTGCTGTCGGTATCCCTGTTCACCTTCGGTAGCTGGTATCTGATGGCCCGGGCGGAGAAACGCCGTCGCGCCGAGATCGCCATGACCACCCAGATGCAGGCAGTTGCCTGACCTGCCCCGTGATAAGATCCGCATTCCCCCATCCGTCAGGAGAATGGAATGCGGATCTCCCTCTTCATCGGCCAGAGCGCCGAACTGAACCCAGAGCAGGCCCCCGGCCTCATCAGTGCCATCCACAAGCAGCCTGCCGACGCCCCTCTGTGGTGCGATTTCTTCGGCCTTCGCGGGGATGAGCAGAGCGACAGACGCCATCATGGCGGCCCGGATCGGGCCCTGCACCATTACCCTGCGGAGCACTACGCCTGGTGGAAAACCTGGCAAACCGCGCTGGGACTACCTGTACCACGCACACCCTGGCAGCCTGCCGCCTTTGGCGAGAATCTCTCTGGTTCGGGGCTGACGGAGGCGCAGGCCTGCATCGGCGATGTCTATCGACTTGGGGAGGCGCTGATCCAGATAAGCCAGCCCAGATCCCCCTGTTTCAAGCTCAACCAGCGCTTTGGCTATGGCCAGCTCTCCCAGGTGATGCAGCTGAATGGCCGCTGTGGCTGGCTGCTGCGGGTGCTGGAAGAGGGAAGGGTGGATCCGCAGGGGGAGCTGACACTGGTGGACAGACCCTACCCTGAGCTGACGGTGAAGCGCACCGCCGACATCCTGTTCAACCAGGCCCGCAACGAGGAAGAGCTGCAACTGCTGCTGGAGAACCCGGCGCTCTCTCCCAACTGGCGCCAGCATGCGGCCCATTGGCTGGAACATGGAGTGGTGGCGGATTGGAGCCGGCGTTTGCTGGGGCCGACCGAGTTCAGGTTGCCTCGACAGGACTGAAGGCAGGCGGAAAGATACCTTGTGGCGATTTTTGCTGCGACTCGCTGAATTATTGAGCGTAAAGCCATTTTTTTAGAGTGAATGCAAAAAAAGGCTTGTGTCGGGTCGGGGCTTTCGGTAAATTCTCGCCCCGCAGACATCGGTGTGTAGCGCAGCTTGGTAGCGCACTTCGTTCGGGACGAAGGGGTCGGAGGTTCGAATCCTCTCACACCGACCACATTTGAAAAGGCCGCTCAATGAGCGGCCTTTTCGCATTTGGTCTGTTGAAGAAAAACTGACATTTCCATTGTCGATTGCTGCTCCTGCTCCTGCTCCTGCTCCGATCCCCCTCATTTGCCCAACTAAAAGGGCCACCGCTCGGTGGCCCCACTGGTGGAGTCTGATCCTGACTCCGGCACTCTAGATTGTGACAATCTCGTTATGGGTCTTGTCGATGGTGCCCTCCTTGCGCCCCAGGCGCTCATTCAGATATGCCAGTGTTGATGCCGCAATGCCTTGAAACCGTGTTGGGTTTGCAGGGCCGCATGCTTGGGGTACTCACTAATGAAATGTGCTATTCCCTCCATCAGTTGTGAACGCAGCGAAGACACGGGCTCATGCCAGGCTTGCAGGCAGAGATGACCAGGGATCAGCTGCTCTCGATACGCTTCCAGCAGTGATTCCGGCCAGGGCTCGATATGGGAATCGTGACGCAGTAAATAGTGGGCGGCGGGTTCACGGGCATAGATGAACTGAACTTGGGCCAGGTCGCGTTGGCTTAGCGTTTGGCTGCCGATATGGCAAGTCAGATATTTCCCCGTCTTCAGATTCAGGAAGTGACCGCGTTGCCGACAGGCAATGATGCGATACCAGGGCAGGGGTGAACAGAGAGAATACCCCTCCAGCTCCTGTTCCAACCAGTGACGGCACTCTGGGGTCTGCACTTCTTCGCGCATGGCCTCAAGTCGTGTCAGCAAGGCTCTGGATGGTTGGGTAGCCAGTATCGCGCTCATCGTCTGCAATCCTCCCTCTGCACAGAATCCCGACTTTCAGTATGGACCCTGAGCGGAAGAGGGGGTGAGAATTCTAATGATTAAAATCAGCTTAGAAGCGCACTTTTTATGCAATAAAAACCATTAGCCGACGAGGTAGGTCCCCGTGCCGAAGGCGATGTGAGTGCCCTCTTCGTTGTGCAGCTCCATGCGGGCGACTGCGACCTTGCTGCCTGCCCGGATGATGTGGGCGGTGGCGATGAACTCGTTGCCGCGACCGGGACGAAGATAGTCCACCCGCAGATCGATGGTGCCAAGTCGCGAGAAGCGCTCCTTGAGATAGCTGGGGGAGAAGTCCTCCAGCTCGTCGATGCAGGAGGCTGCGACTATCATGCCGCCCGCCACGTCGAGCAGGCTGGCGGTGACGCCGCCGTGCAGTATGTTGTGGAAAGGGTTGCCGATGAGCTTCTGTTCCATCTTGATGCGCAGCTCCACTTTATCGAAGTCGTAGTGGGTGACTTGCATGCCGATCAGCTTGTTGAAGGGCATCTTTTCGGCGAACAGGTTGGCTATGCCACTGAGCGCCATCTTCTTGAGCATCTGTTTCATTCCTTGAGTCCGCCCTGTCATCAAAGCCGAGTAAAAACTCCAGCCAGTCTGCAACACTTCCTTAACACTCGCAATGGCAGGTTTATTGTGGGCGGCGGCTGCTTTAGAATGGCGACCCCAAAGGAGAGCCCATGACCGTCATTGCCGAAACCCTGCCTGACCCTCAGCCAGAGAATCCCCTTGCCCTGTTGCAGGCGGTGTTTGGCTATCAGCAGTTTCGGCCGGGCCAGCTCGAGATCATCGAGCAGATAGTGGCGGGGCGCGATGCCTTGGTGCTCAAACCCACCGGCGGCGGCAAGTCGCTCTGCTACCAGATCCCGGCGCTGCTGCGACCCGGGCTCGGGGTGGTGGTCTCCCCCCTCATCTCGCTGATGAAGGATCAGGTCGACACCCTGCGTGCCAACGGCGTGGCGGCGGTCTACATCAACTCGGCTCTGAGCCGGGAAGAGATGATCCAGAACTTTGCCGCCATGCGCCGGGGCGAGATCAAGCTGGTTTATGTTTCCCCCGAGCGTTTGCTGCAGCACGAGTTCATGGACCGGTTGGCGGAGCTGCCCCTCGGCCTGTTCGCCATCGACGAGGCGCACTGCGTCTCCCAGTGGGGGCACGATTTTCGGCCGGAATATGCGGCGCTGGGACGGCTCAAGCAGTGGTTCCCCCAGGTGCCCGTGGTGGCGCTCACCGCCACCGCCGACGAGGCGACCCGCAGCGACATGCTGCACCGGCTGGAACTGAACGATCCCTTCATCCACACCGCCAGCTTCGATCGGCCCAATATCCGCTACAGCCTGGTGGAAAAGTTCAAGGCGGCCGAGCAGCTGCTGCGCTACGTGCAGAGCCAGAAGGGCAACTGCGGTATCGTCTACTGCTCCAGCCGCAACCGGGTGGAGGAGGTGGCCGAGCGGCTCTCCCGCCACGGCTGCAAGGCGGCACCCTATCATGCAGGGCTGCCGCTGGAGCTGCGCCAGCAGACCCAGGAAGCCTTCCTCAAGGATGACATCGAGATCGTGGTGGCGACGGTGGCGTTTGGCATGGGCATCGACAAGCCCAACGTGCGCTTCGTGGTGCACTACGACATCCCGAAGAACATCGAATCCTACTATCAGGAAACCGGCCGCGCCGGGCGTGACGGCACTCCCGCTGAGGCGCTGCTGCTCTACGATCCCGCCGACATCGGTAGGGTGCGCCGGCTGCTCGACAACATCGAAAACCCCCAGCAGTTGCAGGTGGAGCAGTACAAGCTCAACGTGATGGCGGCCTTCGCCGAGGCGCAGACCTGCCGCCGTCAGGTGCTGCTCAACTACTTCGGCGAGTACAACGACAAGCCGTGCGGCAACTGCGACATCTGCCTCGATCCACCCCAGAGTTATGACGGCACCGAAGACGCCCAGAAGGCGCTCTCCTGTGTCTGGCGGGTGGGACAGAATTTCGGGGTGGGTTATGTGGTGGAGGTGCTGCGCGGATCGCTGAACCAGCGCATCAAGGATCACGGTCACGACAAGCTGTCGACCTACGGCATCGGCAAGGATCAGAGCCACGAATACTGGATGAGCGTCATCCGCCAGCTGATCCACAAGGGGTTGCTGACCCAGAACATCACCCGCAATCTGGTGTTGCAGCTGACCGAAGCGGCTCGACCCGTGCTGCGTGGCGAGATGAAGCTGGAACTGGCAGTCCCCCGCCTGCAGCCCATCTCCAGCCGCAAGGAGAAGCGCAACGGGCTGCTCGACAACGCCAACTACGACAAGCGGCTGTTCAAGGAGCTGCGCGCCCTGCGCAAGCAGATCGCCGAGGATGAAGAGGTGCCGCCCTATGTGGTGTTCAACGACGCCACCCTGGTGGAGATGGCGCAGCTCATGCCGATGACCGAGGAGGAAATGCTAGCGGTCAACGGTGTCGGTCACCGCAAGCTGGAGCGCTTCGGTGAGGCCTTTATGGACCTGATCATCGACTACTGCCGCCGGTAGGCTGGCACAACAAACAGTGGAAAGGCGCCCGTTGGTCGGCGCCATGCATTATTTCAGGCTGGCGTAATAGGCCGCCAGATTCTCCATGTCCGCCTCGGTCAGCATCGCCATGAAGGGAACCATCAGTGGCTCGGTACGGGAACCCCCCTTGAACGCCTTCATCTGCTTGAGCAGATAGGCCTGGTTCTGGCCCGCGAGGTGGGGGTAGGTCGGGACGCTCGCCTTGCCATCCGCGCCATGACAGGCGGCACAGACCACGGATTTGGCCTTGCCTGCGTCTATGTCGGCCGCCTTGGCCTGATGGCCCCAGGCAAGCGCCAGCAGGGGCAGGGTATAGACCCACTTTGGCATCGTCTTCTCCTTGAAATGAATAATCGTGATCGCCTGTTAGCCTCGACGAGCCGACGGCGGTATAAAGAGTGACACGAGCATACGCAGGGACAACCCCCATCACCATGAAGTTGATCAACACTTTTGCCACCGAACTCCCCTGGGCTTGCGAGCCTGTTGCCCCGCAACCGCTGCATGGCCCCAGATTGCTGCATCTGAACCGTGCGCTTCTTGGTGAGCTGGGGCTCGGGGAGGTGAGCGAGGCGCAGTGGCTCGCCTGTTGCGGCCAGGGGCAGCCCCTGCCGGGCATGCAGCCGGTGGCCCAGGTCTATGCGGGCCACCAGTTCGGTGGTTACAGCCCGCGCCTCGGGGATGGCCGCGCTGTGCTGCTGGGGGAGCAGCTGGCGCCTGATGGCAGCCGCTGGGACCTGCACCTCAAAGGGGCGGGCAAGACGCCATTCTCCCGCTTCGGCGACGGCCGTGCCGTGCTGCGATCCAGCATTCGCGAGTACCTGGCTTCCGAGGCGCTGCATGCCCTCGGCATTCCCTCCACCCGGGCTCTGGTGCTGCTGGGCAGTGACGAGCCTGTCTACCGGGAGCAGGTGGAGAGCGGGGCGACCGTGCTGCGCACCGCGCCGAGCCATCTGCGCTTCGGTCACTTCGAGTATTTCGCCTGGAGCGGGCAGGGGGAAAAGATCCCCGCCCTCATCGACTATGCGCGGCGTTACCACTTCCCCGAGCTGGCCGATGGCGCCGAGCTGTTTGCCGAAGTAGTGCGCCGCACCGCGCGGCTCATCGCCAAGTGGCAGGCGGCGGGGTTCTGTCACGGGGTGATGAACACCGACAACATGTCCCTGCTCGGGCTGACCCTGGATTACGGCCCCTACGGTTTCATCGACGCCTATGTGCCGGACTTCGTCTGCAACCACTCGGATCCGGATGGTCGCTATGCGCTGGATCAGCAGCCTGCGGTCGGCTACTGGAACCTGCAGAAGCTGGCACAGGCGCTGGCCGGCCATATGGATGGTGACGCGCTCGCGTCGGCCCTGGCCCAGTACGAGCATCAGCTGATGTTGCACTACTCCGAGCTGATGCGCGCCAAGCTGGGGCTGGCGGTGTGGGAAGAGGAGGATCCGGCGCTGTTCCGCGAGTTGTTCCGGCTGCTGGCGGCGCACAAGGTGGATTACCACATCTTCCTGCGACGGCTGGGGGAATTGACCGCTCAGGGTGACTGGCCCGCCAGCCTGCTGGCCCTGTTGCCCGATCCTGCCGTCTGGCAGGGGTGGCTTGAGGCCTATCGGGCACGCCTCGCCCGGGAAGGGAGCGTGGATGGTGTGCGCAAGGGGCAGATGGACGCGGTCAATCCCAAGTATGTGCTGCGCAACGCCCTGGCCCAGCAGGTGATAGAGGCGGCAGAACAGGGCGACATGGCGCCGTTCGAGCGGCTGTTTGCGGCCCTGCAGCACCCCTATGATGACCAACCCGAATACGAGGATCTCGCCACCCCGCATCCGGGCTGGTATTGCGGGGGCGAGCTCTCGTGCAGCAGTTGAGGAGCAACGGATGAACTGGCGTATCACGCAGACAGACAGGGAAGCCGGGGTGGTGATGCTGACCTGCCCGGGCCTTGACTGGGACAGCTTCCCGACTCTGGCCGAGGCCCTGTTGCAGGAGTGGGAGCTGGCGGCACTCGAGCGGGAGTGGGGGGCGGATCGCCACAGCTGGCTGCTGGAGTTTGAAGGCAGCTGCTTTCGGCTCGAGTACGAACATTACAGCGGCTGCTGGCTGGCGGCGGTGCAGCCGGACGACGCGGAGGCGCTGCTCTGGCTGGCTCGGCAGTCCCGGGAGTGAGCTTGGCGTGCGATGCGAGTCAATCCCTTGAGATAACCGCATAAAGATTGAACTATCAATTTGGGGGCGTATAATCTCGCCCCTTGATTATCGCCATGGTGGCGATATGGGTTCCCTAACCCCATTAACCAAAAAGGTCACAATATGAACCTGACTCCGGCTCAGTACCAGACGGCACTGATGCGTCTCTCATTGTTCCACATCCTGATCATTGCCAGCAGCAACTACCTGGTGCAGCTGCCGATCACCATCTTTGGCTTCCACACCACCTGGGGTGCCTTCAGCTTCCCGTTCATTTTCCTGGCCACCGATCTGACGGTGCGGATCTTCGGCGCAGGCCTGGCGCGCAAGATCATCCAGACCGTGATGCTGCCGGCATTGACCGTGTCCTACGTGCTCTCGGTGCTCTTCTTCGAAGGGAGCTTCCAGGGGGTGGGCAATCTGGCCGAGTTCAATCTCTTTGTTGCCCGGATCGCGTTAGCCAGCTTTATGGCCTATCTGGTGGGCCAGTTCATGGATGTGGTGGTGTTCAACCGCCTGCGCCTGCTGAAAGCCTGGTGGGTGGCACCGGCGGCCTCCACCCTGTTCGGCAATCTGGTGGATACCATCGCCTTCTTCAGCATCGCCTTCTGGCGCAGCACGGATCTCTTCATGGCCGAGCACTGGGTCGAGATCGCGACCGTAGATTACGTATTCAAGTTGCTGATAAGTCTGGGGTTGTTTGTGCCGCTTTACGGTGTGCTGCTGCGCTATCTCAGCCGCAAGCTGGTGGGGGAGGCCGGATTGGCTGGCCTGCAAGCTGCTACGCGACAAGCCTGATGAGATTGACCACCCCCATGGGTGGTCAATTTTTTTGCGATCTTCGCAAATAAGGCTTGCATAGTTAAATGAGAATGATTATTGTTAACTTGTTTTCCGGGAAAGACTTCATTTGTTCCAACGTGATGGACTTCTTGTGAAGGCACGACATTGCTCACATTGCTTCCAGTTAAGGGGCCAGTAGTTTACTGGCCCTCTTTTTTTTGCGTCTTTTCCGCCATCAGCGGGCATAAAAAATGGGAGCCAGGGCTCCCATTTTCACTCAGCGCTGTTTACTCGATGTCGAGGGCATCGGGGGAGAGGATCACCCCTGTGGTATCAGCATAGAGGTGGTCATCCGGCAGGAAGGTGACGCCGCCGAAGTTGACCGGCAGATCGGTTTCCCCGATATCCTTGCTGTCGGCGCCCACCGGAATGGCCGCCAGGGCCTGAATACCGATGTCGAGGTCTTCCAGGATATCGACCTCACGGACGCAACCGTAGCAGACGATCCCTTCCCACTCATTTTCCGCCGCCGTGGTGGCGATCTCGCTATCGATCAGGGCACGACGCATGGAGCCGCCACCGTCGATCAACAGCACGCGACCAACGCCGTTCTCTTTGACGAGTTCACGGATTAGGCCGTTTGATTCGAAGCATTTGACTGTGGTGATGACGCCGCCGAAAGAGGCGCGGCCGCCGAAGGAGCAGAGCATGGGTTCGAGCACATCCACCATGTCCTGATAGATGTCGCACAGTTCTGAAGTGTTGTATTCCATTGTGTCAGATCCACCGCTGGAAACAGGTGGATCCAGTATAAGGAGTGGGGTTGGCATTTCAACGACTATTCCTTGCCCAGTGGCGGGAAATGCCGTTTTTGCGCGAAAGCGGCCCCGCGTCATGGCAGGAGCCGCAGACGGTCAGCCTGGGGCCCTAGAGCAGGAACAGGGTCGCCAGCCCCAGGAAGATGAAGAAGCCGCCGGTGTCGGTGATGGCGGTGATCATCACGCTGGCCCCCACCGCCGGGTCGCGCCCCAGCCGGCTCATGGTCATGGGGATGATGACCCCCATCAGTGCCGCCACCAGCAGGTTGAGCATCATGGCGAGCGTCATCACCGCGCCCAGCGCCGCATCCTGATAGAGGATGTAGGTGGCCACCCCCATGGTGCCGCCCCACACCAGGCCGTTGATCAGGGCCACCCCCAGCTCGCGCCACAGCAGGAAGGAGACGTTGCCGGTCTGGATATGCTGCAGCGCCAGCGCCCGCACTATCATGGTGATGGTCTGGTTGCCGGTGTTGCCGCCGATGCCGGCGACGATGGGCATCAGCGCCGCCAGCGCCACCAGCTGGGAGATGGTGTGCTCGAACAGGCCGATCACCCGCGATGCCACGAAGGCGGTGCAGAGGTTGATGGCGAGCCAGGCCCAGCGGGTCTTGACCGCCTTGGAGACGGGGGCGAACACGTCTTCTTCCTCACTGATCCCCCCCATGCGGCGCAGGTCGGTGTCGCTCTCCTCATAGACCAGGTCTACCACCTCGGCGACGGTGAGCCGTCCCATCAGCTTGCCCCTGGCATCCACCACGGCGGCGGAGACCAGGTCGTCCCGCTCGAAGGTGCGGGCGGCGGCCTCGTCGTTGTCTTCCGGATCGAAGGTGACCGGATCCTTCTCCATCGCGTCGCTCACCAGGGTTTCGGGCTTGTGCAGCAGCACGACGGTGAGGGGCAGCTCCCCCTGCAGCCGGTTGCGCCGATCGGTGACGAACAGCTTGTCGGTGTTCTCGGGGATCTGGCCGCGTAGGCGCAGATAGCGCTGGACGGTGGCCAGGGTCACGTCGGGCCGCACCGTGATGAGCTCGAAGTCCATCATGGCGCCGACCGTGTGCTTGCCGTAGCGGATCACCTCCCGCACCTTGTCCCTGTCCACCGGCGCCATGGAGGTGAGCAGCCGCCCCATCAGGTTGCGGGGCAGGTGCTGACCCAGGTAGATCTGGTCGTCGATGTCGAGGGTGCTCAGGGCGTGCAGCAGCTCCTTGTCGCTCATGCCGCTGATGAGGCTGTCCCACACCGTCTCCGACGCTTCCACCAGGATCTGGCCGTGCTTGTCTGCATCCACCTGCTGCCACAGCACGTGGCGCTCGTCCGGCGGCAGGGACTCCAGCGCATCGGCGATATCGGCGGCGGGCAGGCTGTTGACCAACCGGGTCAGCTCGCTGGTCTGGTCCCGAAGCTCTGCGTCCTGCTCCCCTTGCGGGTCGAGCAGGCTCTCGGTGAGGGCGTCATCGGCCAGCAGCAGCGTGAGGATGCGGGCTCTGTCGTGTTCACGCTGTTTGGCGCTGTTCTTGGGGGGGAGGGACATGAAGCAGAATTCCTGAATTCGGTGGTCCGGCTGACACACCCCATAGGATACCAGACTCAAAACAAGAGGTTATGACAGTAGATGCAGAAAAGAAACGCCACCCGAGGGTGGCGTTGGAATGGATGCAGCGATCAGGCCGAGGCCAGGGCCGCGTCTGCGGCGCATCCTTGCCCGAACCAGGCAAGCTGGTCCGCCAGGGTCACTACCGAACCCACCATGATGAGGGCCGGGCTCTCGACCCCCAGCGCCAGTTCGGGCAACTGATCGAGGGTGCCGCGAATGACCCGCTGGCTTGGCTGGGTGCCGCGCTCGATCAGCGCCACCGGGGTGTCGCCCGCCTTGCCGTGGGCCAGCAGCTGCTCGCGGATGGTGGCGCAGGAGGAGAGCCCCATATAGAACACCAGTGTCTGCTTGTCCTTGGCCAGTAGCGGCCAGTCGAGATCCTGAGCGCCACCCTTGCCGTGGGCGGTGACGAAACGCACGCTCTGGGCGTGATCGCGGTGGGTCAGTGGAATACCGGCGTAGGCCGCGCAGCCGCTGGCCGCCGTGATTCCCGGCACCACCTGAAAACCGATGCCAGTACCAACAAGCGTCTCCAGCTCCTCGCCGCCACGGCCGAAGATGAAGGGGTCGCCCCCCTTCAGCCGCACCACCCGCTGGCCCTTCTTCGCCTCTTCCAGCAAGAGCTGGTTGATCCCCTCCTGCGGCACGCAGTGGTTGCCCGCCTGCTTGCCGACGAAGATGCGTTTGGCGTCGCGGCGCACCAGCGCCATCACCTCGTCCGAGACCAGCCGGTCATAGACCACCACGTCCGCCTGCTGCATCTGGCGCAGGGCGTGCAGGGTGAGCAGACCCGGATCGCCGGGGCCGGCACCGACCAGCACCACCTCGCCAGCGCTCTGGCTCTCGTCGGCAAACAGGTTGTCGGCCAGTTGGTGGGCAGAGGCGTGATCCCCCCGCGCCAGCGCCTGCCCGAGCCGGTCCGCCCCGAGCAGCCGTTCCCAGAAGCGGCGCCGCTCCCCCATGGTGGCGAAGCGGGCCTTGACCCGCTCCCGCAGGCTGCCGGCGAAGGTCGCCGCGGCGCCCAGATGCTGCGGCAGCAGGGCCTCGAGTTTTTCCCGCAGCAAGCGAGCCAGCACCGGGGCCTTGCCGCCGGAGGAGATGGCCACCATCAGGGGCGAGCGATCGATGATCGACGGCATGATGAAGCTGGAGCGTTTCGGGTCATCCACCACGTTGGCGAAGATCCGCGCCTGATTGGCGCTCTGGTAGACCAGGGCGTTCACCTCGCGCCGATCGGTGGCGGCCACCACCAGCCACTTGCCCGTCAGTTGCGCCGGCGCGAATTCACCGGCCAGCCACTCGATGCTGCCGTTGGCAGCCAGTTCCGCCAGCTCGGGGTCGAGCTCGGGCGCGACCACGGTGAGCTGGGCACCGGCATCCAGCAGCAGGCGCGCCTTGCGCTCCGCTACCTCGCCGCCGCCGACCAGCAGCACGGGTTTGTTGTCGAGTCGGCAAAAGATGGGCAAGTAGTCCATGGGGCCTCCTGATCAGGCGGTTTGGATCTGGTTGGCGGTGCTGGTGGTCTCGCTCACCGCGACCGGGCGCTCAGCCTTGGGGGTGGCATACCAGTAGCCGAGGCCCATGAAGAGGGCGCCGGAGACGGTGTTGCCCAGGGTCACCCACAGCAGGTTGTGGCCGATGCCGCCCAGGGTGTAGGCCTCGGAATGGGCACCGAACCAGGAGAGGGCGAACAGGGTCATGTTGGCGACCGAGTGCTCGTAGCCGGAGGCGATGAAGGCCAGCAGGCACCACCAGATGGCAATGAACCTGGCGGCACCCTCGGTGCGCAGCGCCATCCAGATGGCGAGGCAGACCAGCCAGTTGCACAGCACGCCCTTCATGAACAGGGTCAGCGCCGGTGCCTGGGTCTTGGCCAGCGCGACCTTGTGCGCCAGGCTGCCCGCGTCCGGCAGCAGGCTGCCGCCGTAGGAGTAGATCAGCGCCACCGCGATGGAGCCGAGCAGGTTGCCGGCCCAGGTCTGCGGCAGGATGCGCAGCAGATCCCCCATGGAAATTTTGCCGGTCTTCACCCCGAAGGTGAGGAACATGGTGTGGCCGGTGAACAGCTCGGAGCCGGCGATGATGACGAGCGTCAGGGCGATGCCGAAGGTGGCCCCCATCACCAGCGGCCTGATGGCGGGGTCCACCAGATTGCCCAGGGTGAAGATGAGGATGATGCCGAGGCCCACATAGGCTCCCGCCATGGCGGAGCTGAGCCAGAAGCCAAGCTTGTCGCTGCGCTCGAAGCGGTTGATGCGGGCCGCGTTGGCGGCGCACTTGTTGATGGTTTCGGTATACATCTTTGTTTCCTTCAAGAGGGCCGCCCGCGGGCAGCCCTGACTGTTTTTTAACCCCCTCCCTGCCTCCCCCTTGTCAAGGGGGAGGAGCTTTTTGCTCCCTCACCTGTGAAGGGGAGGGCCGGGGTGGGGTCTGGTGTTAGACGGCGACCCAGACCTGCTGGTCGCGCACTTCAACGGGGTAGCTCTGCACCGACATCGCAGGGTTGTCGAAACAGTGGCCGTCGCTCAGGCGAAAGCGCTGCTTCTTGAGCGGGCTGGCGACCCAGAGCTCGCCGTCGTGTTCGCAGATCAGGCCCCGCGACAGCACATTGGCGGCGAAGAAGGGGTCCCGGTTGTCGATGGCGAACACCTCGGCCGCCGCGCTCGGGCGGAACAGAGCGATCTGACGACCCTCAATGAGTGCACAGACGCCGGTTCCCGGCAGGATGTCGTTGAGTTGGCAGGCGAATTTCATCATTTGGTCTCCACCTCGATCTGGTAGACGGGGATGCGCTCGGCAGGGGTCGCCGGTCGATGCTGGTCGCGCTCGGCGACGAACTGAACGTCCGGATCGCGCTTGTCGCTGTTGATGAAGTGGCTGAAGCGCTTGAGCGCCTCCTCTTCGTTGAGGGTGCGCGACCATTCGCACTCGTAGCTGTCGATGAGGGTCTGGATATCGCGCTCCAGCGTCTCGGCCAGTCCCAGCTTGTCATCGACGATCACCTCGCGCAGGTAGTCGACGCCCCCTTCCAGATTGCCGAGCCAGACCGAGGTGCGCTGCAGTTTGTCGGCGCTGGTGACGTAGAACATCATAAAGCGATCGATCAGCTTGATGAGGGTCTCGCGGTCGAGGTCAGACGCCAGCAGATCGGCGTGGCGCGGCTTCATGCCGCCGTTGCCGCCCACATAGAGGTTCCAGCCCGCGTCGGTGGCGATGATGCCGACGTCCTTGCCCTGGGCTTCCGCACATTCGCGGGTACAGCCGGAGACACCGAACTTCATCTTGTGGGGGGTGCGAATGCCCTTGTAGCGGTTCTCGAGGAAGACCCCGAGGCCGACGCTGTCCTGTACGCCGAAGCGGCACCAGGTGCTGCCGACGCAGGTCTTGGCCATGCGCAGTGCCTTGGCGTAGGCCTGACCGGTCTCGAAACCGGCCGCCAGCAGCTTGCGCCAGATGGCGGGCAGATCATCCTTCTGGGCCCCGAACAGACCGATGCGCTGGGCGCCGGTGATCTTGGTGTAGAGCTTGTAGTCGCGGGCCACTTCGGCCACCGCCAGCAGCCCTTCCGGGGTCACTTCGCCACCGGCCATACGCGGGATGACGGAGTAGCTGCCGTCCTTCTGCATGTTGCCGAGGAAGATATCGTTGGTGTCCTGCAACGGGATGTTGCGCGGGCTCAGCACATGCTCGTTCCAGCAGGAGGCGAGGATGGAGCCGACGGTCGGTTTGCACACCTCGCAGCCATAGCCTTGGCCGTGCTTGGCCAGCAGTTCGTCGAAGCTCTTGATCCCCTCCACCTTGACCAGATGGAACAGCTCTTGACGGGAGTGGGGGAAGTGGGCGCAGAGGTGGTTGTTGACCTCGATGCCCTGCTTCACCAGCTCGGCGTTGAGCACCTGACTGATGAGCGGCACGCAGCCGCCGCAGCCGGTACCGGCCTTGGTGTGCTGCTTGATGGCGGCCAGCGTGGTGTGGCCCTCGGCCACCGCCTTGGCGATGTCACCCTTGGAGACGTCGAAGCAGGAGCAGATCTGGGCGCTCTCCGGCAGGGCATCCACCCCCAGCGTCGGCTTGGCACCGGCGTAGGCGGGCAGGATCAGAGTATCCGGGTGGCTCGGCAGCGGCAGGGCGTTGAGCATCATCTGCAGCAGGTTGCCGTAATCTTCCACGTCACCCACCAGCACGGCGCCGAGCAATCGGCTGTTGTCTTCGCTCACCACGATCTTCTTGTAGACGCCGGCTTGATCGTCCTGAAACACATAGCTGTGGCTGCCCGGAGTGCGGCCGTGGGCATCACCGATGGAGCCGACGGAGACGCCGAGCAGCTTGAGCTTGGCGCTCATGTCCGCCCCTTCGAAACGGCTGTCGCCGCCGAGCAGATGGTCGACGGTGATCTGGGCCATCTTGTAGCCCGGTGCCACCAGCCCGAAGAAGCGGCCCTGCCAGGCGGCGCACTCGCCGATGGCATAGATGTCGGGGTCTGAGGTGAGGCAGTGATCGTCGATGACGATGCCGCCGCGCTCGGCGATGGCGAGATCACCGTAACGGCCCAGGGTATCTTGCGGGCGAATGCCGGTGGAGAAGACCACCACGTCCACTTCCAGTTGGCTGCCGTCAGCGAAGGCGAGGCGGTGCTTCGCCTGTTCGCCGCCATGCATCAGGATCTCGCTGGTGCTCTTGCTGGTGTGTACCTGCACGCCCATGGATTCAATCTTGCGGCGCAGCAGCTGGCCGCCCTGGCCATCGAGCTGCTCGGCCATCAGTACCGGAGCAAACTCCACCACATGGGTTTCGAGACCCAGCGCCTTGAGGGCACCGGCGGCTTCGAGGCCAAGCAGGCCGCCCCCGATCACCACGCCGCTCTTGCCACTCTTGGCCGCGCTGCGGATGGCTTTCAGATCCTCGATGGTGCGATAGACGAAGCACTCGTGGTGCTGACTTCCTTGGATGGGCGGCACCCAGGGGTAGGAGCCGGTGGCCAGCACCAGCTTGTCGTACTCGACCACAGTGCCCTTGTTGGAGTGCACTTCGCGGTTGGCCCTGTCGATTTTTTTCACCGCTTCGCCGAGCAGCAACCGGATGCCGTGCTTGTCGTAGAAGCCGGGTTTGACGAGGGAGAGATCTTCGCTGGTGTGGTGGGAGAAGTAGGAGGAGAGATGGACGCGATCGTAGGCGGGACGGGGTTCTGCACCGAAGACGGTGATCTCGTAGCGGCCCGGATCGGCCCGCTCGATCAGCTCTTCGATGAAGCGGTGCCCCACCATGCCGTTGCCCACAACGACCAGTCTGACTTTGCTCATAGTTGCCTCAAGTTTGGAGTAATAAAACATCATTCTGGGGCTAGGCTACCCAGTCGGCAGGGGTGGGCGATTGATGCAAATCAAGTGTCTATTTATATATCTCCTCAGGGGTAATTCGAGAAAATTCAACACTATACAAAAATAGGTATACCAGTTAATGATTTCTGGGCTGGCTCGGGGTGAGGGATGGTGGAGGGAAAGCCCGGTTTACCCACTGCCGGGGAGTGAAAACTTATGTCGGAAAAAGGCCGGTCTCGCACTGGGCGAGACCGGCATCAATGGGCATCAGCTGAACAAGGTGGCGCGTCAGGCGATATGGCGGCGGAACATGGCGAGCGCCAGCGACAGGGTGACGCCGGCGATGGCGAGCAGCGGCCAGAGCAGGGGCCAGGCGGCCGACCAGTCGAACCCCTTCAAAAAGACCCCCTTGAGCAGCACGATGAAGTGGGTGAGGGGGTCGATGGCCGCCAGCCACTGGAACACCTGCGGCATGTTCTCCACCGGCGAGATATAGCCCGAGAGGATCACCGCCGGCACGGTGAAGGAGAAGACCCCGAGAAACGCCTGCTGCTGGGTCGAGCAGAACGATGAGATGAAGAGCCCGATCCCGGCCAGTGCCAGGCCGTAGCAGACCATGCCCGCCAGCAGCAGACTGAGGCTCCCCGCGAAGGGGAGGTGAAAGACAAAACGGGCGGCCAGCGCGACTATGCACCCTTGTCCCACCGCCACCAGGATGCCGGGCACCGCCTTGCCCGCCATGATCCAGCCTGCGGTGAGGGGGGAAACCAGCAGCTGATCGAAGGTGCCCTCCTCCCGCTCCCGCGCGACCGAGAGGGCGGTGACAATCAGACAGCCGGTGGTGGTGATGATGGCCACCAGGGCCGGCAGGATATGCCAGTGGAACTCGATATTGGGGTTGTAGAGGTTGCGTACCGCGAGGGTCGGCGGCGCCTTGCCTGCGTTCCCTTCTTCATTCTGCCAGCGGGCGATCACCTGACTGATGTAGCCCGCCGCCACCTGACCGCCGTTGGAGCGGCGGCCGTCGATGATCAGCTGCACCTTGGCCGGTTCGCCTCGCGCCAGCCGGCGGGAGAAATCGCTCGGGATGACCAGACCGAGGAGCGCCTGCTGTCCGGTGATGGCCTCGGTCATGCCTGCCTCGCCTTGCACCGGGATGATGGTGGTAAAGGCGGGCATATGGGTGAGGCGCTCCAGCAGCTCGCGGCTCTGGGCGCCGCCATCCTGGTTGTAGATGGCCAGCGTGTTGCCGGTCACCTCCAGAGTGGCGGCGAACGGGAAGAGGGCGGTTTGCAGCAGCACCGGCATGATGAGCAGAAAGCGCCCCTGGGTGTTGCCCATCAGGGCCTGCAGCTCTTTTCGGATCAGCCACCAGAGTCGGATCAGCATGGGTTACTCCAGAGTGCGCCGCGTCTTGCGGGCGGTCAGGGCCAGCCAGAAACCGGCCAGCAACAGCAGACAGAAACCGTTGACCAGCAGGATCGAGAAGACGCTGCCCGCCTGATAGAGGGTCTGCAAGGAGCTCGCGAAGTAGCGGGCCGGAATGAGGTGGGTGATGGCCCGAAGCCAAGGCGGCATGCTGGCGATCTCGAACACGAAGCCCGACAGCATCACGGCGGGCAGAAAGGCGGCGATCAGCGCTGCCTGCGCGGCATTGAACTGGCTGCGCATCACGGTGGAGAGGAACAGGCCGAGCCCGAGGGCGCTGCCGAGAAAGACGCTGGTGACCAGAAAGAGCAGCAACAGGGAGCCGCGCCACGGCACGCCCATCACCGCCACCGAGAAGAGCAGGCAGAGCAGCATGGCGATGATGCCAAGGCCGTAGTAGGGCAGCAGCTTGGAGAGCAGCAGCTCCCCCTTGGTGACCGGGGTGGCGAGCAGCGCCTCCATGGTGCCGCGCTCCCACTCCCGCGCCACCACCAGGGAGGTGAGCAGGGCGCCTATGATGGTCATCACCACCGCAATGGAGCCCGGTACCAGAAAGTTGCGGCTCACTAGCGCCGGGTTGAACCAGGCGCGGCTCTCTATCGACACCGGCATGGCGACCCCCTCGCCAGCGAGCCATCCCTGCCAGATCCCCTGCACATAGTTGGTGACGAAGTTGGCGGTGTTGGGCTCGGAGCCGTCGGTCAGCAGCAGCGCCTGCGGCGTGCCATTACCCTGACCGGCCAGCGCGCGGGAGAAGCCGTCATCGATCACCAGCAGGCCGCGGATCTCGCCACGGGCCAGACTGGCGAGCAGGGACTCCCTGCTCGGGCCGCTGTGGATCTCCAGCGCGGTAGAGCCGCGCAGGGCCTGCTCCAGCCGCACCGCCGGGGCGCCGCTGTCGGTACGCCAGATGCCGAGGCGCAGGTGGTCCACATCCAGATTGATGGCGTAACCCATTACCACCAGCAGTACCACCGGCATGATGAAGGCGATGAGGATGCTGCTCGGGTCACGGACGATTTGCAGCGTCTCCTTGCGGCAGAGGGCCAGCAGTCGCCGACGGTTGATGCTCATGCGTCCTCCTCGCTGGCCCGCTCGACCAGGGTGATAAAGGCCTCTTCCATTGTTGGCAAAGAACAGGTCGGCAAGGAGCCGGTTTGCAAAGAGGTCGCCGCTTCTTTGGCGGCCAGCCCCTTGAGATCGTCCGGAGTGCCGAGCGCCAGCAGCTTGCCGCGATAGATGAGGGCAATGCGGTCGCAATACTCCGCCTCATCCATAAAGTGGGTGGTGACCAGCACGGTGACGCCGTGGTCGGCCAGCGCGTTGATGTGCGACCAGAACTCGCGCCGGGTCACCGGATCGACCCCGGAGGTGGGCTCGTCGAGGAACAGCAGCGGCGGCTCGTGCAGCAGGGCGCAGGCCAGCGATAAGCGCTGGCGCAGGCCGAGCGGCAGGGATTCCGCCTTCTGATCGAGCCAGGGGGCGAGGGCAAAGGCAGTCACCATGGCATCGATCCGCGTCTGCTGGTGGCGGCCGAACAAGCCGTAGATACCGGCGAAGAAGGAGAGGTTCTGGGCCACGGTGAGCTGCTTGTAGAGGGAGAACTTCTGCGCCATGTAGCCGAGGCGCTGGCGCGCTGCCGAGGGGCTGTGGGCCAGATCGATGCCGGTCACCAGCGCCTGCCCCTCGCTCGGGCGCAGCAGGCCGCACTCCATCTTGAAGGTGGTGGACTTGCCCGCCCCGTTGGGGCCGAGCAGGCCGAAGATCTCGCCGCGGCGCACCGCAAAGCTGACATCATCGGTGGCGGCAAAATCGCCGAAGCGCTTGGTGAGGTGGCGCGCCTCGATCACCGCCTCGGGGGAGACCCCCTGCGGCAGTTCCGCTTCGCGCATCCCGGCTGCCAGACTCGACTCACCGCCGGGGCCGCCGCCGAGCAGGTCGATAAAGGCATCCTCCAGCCGGGGCTGGGCCGGTTGAAAGGTGCCGTTGGCGAGATGCAGCTCTGCCAGCGGTGGGGGCGTCCTGCCCGGGTGCAGCAGCAGGCGCACCCGCTCCCCCGCCACCGCGCCATCCATCACCGCCTGGTGAGCCAGTGCCCGGCGCAGCAGGGCGCGCCGCTCGCGGCCATCCAGTTGCCCCGCCTCCAGCAGCCAGCAGCGGCTGGCCATGGCCCCCATCAGATCGGCTGGCGTGCCGCTGGTGCGCACCTCGCCATCCGCCATCAGCAGCACGTGGTCGCACAGCTCCGCCTCATCGAGATAGGCGGTACTCCAGAGCACCGTCATCCCCCCTTTTGCCAGCTCGCGCACCATCTGCCAGAGGGCGCGGCGAGAGATGGGATCGACCCCGACTCCCGGTTCGTCGAGCAGCAGCACATCCGGGGTGCCGAGCAGGGCGCAGGCCAGCCCGAGTTTCTGCTTCATCCCGCCAGAGAGCTTGCCCGCCGGTCGTGCGGTGAAGCGGGCGAGATCGGTGAAGGCGAGCAGCCGCGCGAAGGTGGGTGTGCGTTCGGGCTCCAGTACGTCGCGCAAGTCAGCGTAGAGGGTGAGGTTCTCCAGCACGCTGAGATCCTCGTAGAGGCCGAACTGCTGGGGCATGTAGCCGAGGCGCTGGCGCAGCAGATCCCCCTCGCTCACTGGATCCAGCCCCAGCACCCGGATGGTGCCCGCTTCGGGGATCAGCAGACCGGCCAGCAGGCGCAGCAAAGTGCTCTTGCCCGCGCCGTCGGGGCCGACCAGCCCGGTGATGCCGCCAGCCGGAATGGTGGCGGAGATGGCGTTGAGGGCGACCCGCTCGCCAAAGCGTTTGGTGAGCCCCTCAAGGGAGATGGCGCAGCTCATGGCGCCAGCCTGACGGTGACCGGCATCCCCTGGCGCAGGGCCGGGTCGGGGTCCTGCACCACGATGCGCAGCCGGTAGACGAGGTGAGTGCGAAGATCCGGCGTTTCCACCGATTTCGGAGTGAACTCGGCGGTGGGCGAGACAAATCCCACTACTCCGTGATAGGGCTGATCCGGCCGCGAGTCGGTGGTGAGGGTCACCTTGGCGCCGCTCGGGAAGTGGCCGAGCCAGGGCTCCTCCACATAGGCGCGCACCCAGACCGGCGCGGTCAGGGAGAGGTTGAAGGCGGTCGCTCCGCTCTGCACCATGCTGCCGTTCTCGATGGCGCGGCTGATGATGATGCCGTCGCTGGGGGTGGTCAGGCTGGCATCCGCCAGCGCCAGCTCGGCACTGGCGAGCGCCGCTTTGGCCCCTTCCAGCTGGGCATCGGACTGGGCGATTTCCTCCGGGCGGTAGCCGGTTTCGAGCTGGGCGAGCTGTTCGCGGGCGGAGCGCACCTGCGCCTGGGTCTGATCCCGCTGGGAGCGGGCAGTATCGAGCTGACCGCGGGAGATGGCGCCGGTGGCTGCCAATGCGCTCTGGCGGCGCCACTGCTGGTTGGCCTCCAGTGCAGCGGCGTCTGCGGCGGCCAGTGCGGCCCGGGCGCGGTCGGTCTCTTCGCTGCGATAGCCTTTGTGGATCAAGGCGTTGGCGGCAGTGAGCGCAGCCAGATTGGCGCGGGCGCTGTCGCGGCTGTGGGTGAGGGGAACCGGATCGAGGCGGGCCAGCAGTTGACCCGCTTTCACGCTATCCCCCTCATCGACCAGCACCTGATCGACGCGTCCGCCGACCCGAAAGGCCAGATTGACGTCGCGAATGTCGACGTTGCCGTAGAGGATGGAGCCGTCGGCCGGGCGCCCCTGCCACCAGAGGTAGCCACCGATAACGGTTAGCAGCAGGGCCACGATTGCAATGCGTTGTTTCATGCTGCTTCTCCTTGAGGATGGCTCTGCAGCCAGAGGTCACCACCGAAAACGGCCAGCAGCGGAGCTGCCATAGGGATGATGGCGATGGGTTGTTTCATGCCGTTTCTCCTTCCTTGATGCCGGTGGGGCGCAGGCCGCGCAGGGCCCATACCAGCCGCTGTCTGGCGGCCTCGGGGTTGTCTATCTGGGCGAGAAAGGGGGCGGCCTGTTCGGGCAGCCAGCCGAGCTGGCGACCGCTGCCTGCGATCACCAGCGGCAGGCCGACCGATCCCATGATGAAGATCATCAGCTGGAGCGGGTGACCCGCGACCAGCGACCCTTCCGCCTGTGCCATCCGTACCTGTTCGATCAGCAGCAGGGGGTGACGGCGCGGCAGGCTGAGTAGAAAGCGCTGGGCCGCCCCTTCACCCGCCAGGGCATCGCCAAACAGGTGGTTGATGAAGCCGCGCTGGCGCGCCACCAGCCCGATCAGCGCCTCCATGGTCGCCTCGAACATGGCGATGGCAGAGGAGTAGGAGCCTTTGGCTGCCACCGCCTTGAGCTCGTCATAGAGGGGGGCGTACCAGAGCTCCACCAACTCGTCGATAAAGGCGTCGCGGTTGCCGAAGTGGTAGACGAAGGAGCCGAGGTTCACCTCGGCCGCCGCCGCCAGCTCGCGCACCGTCAGGCCGCGCAGCCCCTTCTCGGTGGCGATGGCGAGGCCGGTATCGAGCAGTTTCTGACGGGTGGGGTGCATCTGGCTGGCGCTCCTGGTGTATGCATTTTGTACGCAATTATACGACCGTATAAAAAATGCGGAAGCGGGCGACAGGATCTTTTTGCCCGCAATGTGATCTGCCCCGCTCTGAGGGGCCGTGATCCCCGTCCGGCAGGGGGAAGGATCCACCGCTTGTGCCCAAGCCACAGGCATGTCGGTGTGACGGGGTGGTGACAGGCGCTTCAGGCCCCGGGTGCGGGTGCCCGGGCCACAAGAGGCTGGTGATGGAGCCGGGAGCTGCCTGACCCGGATCAGGGGGTGTCGGTGGCCTCGGTGTGATAGGGGGGCCGGGCACAGGTGTCCCGTATCAGGGCGCGCAGCCAGCGGTGGCCCGGATCGGCATCCTGACTGGGGTGCCAGAGCAGGGCGACCCGGATCCCTGGCAGAGCGAAGGGCAGGGGCAGGGTGACCAGATCGCCGAGCAGGCTGGCGCAGTGCAGGTGCGGCACCGTTGCCACCAGATTGCTCTCCCTGACCAGGGCCAGCGCCGTCGCAAACCCGGGAACCAGGGTGGTGATGGTGCGCCGCCTCCCCTGGCCTGCGAGGATCTCGTCGATGGGGCTGTGAGGCTGGCCCCGGCGGGAGACCAGCACGTGGCGCGCGGCGGCATAGCGCGCCACGGTCAGGGTGCCGTCGCAGAGGGGGTGGTCCGGGTGCACCACGGCGACGAAGTGGTCCTGGAACAGGGCCTGGGTGCGCAGCTCAGGGGCCGTGGTGGTGCCGATGACCCCGGTCTCGAAGTCCAGCTCGCCACGGCGCAGGGGGCCGCTCTCCTTGTCGGGTTTGGCCAGAAAGTGCAGCCGCACCCCGGGGGCCTCGACGGCGAGGCGCGCCAGCAGGGCGGGGCCCACCGCCTCCACGAAGCCGTCGCTGGATCGCAGGCGGAAGGTGCGCTCCAGGCTCGCCGGGTCTACTTCCTGCTGGGGGCGCAGCACGGCCCGGGTCTCCTGAACCAGGCGGGCGACCTCATCCCGCAGGATCTGCGCCCGGGGGGTGGGGATCAGGCCGCGTCCCGCCCGCACCAGCAGCGGATCCCCCGTGGTCTCCCGCAGCCTTGCCAGGGCCCGGCTCATGGCGGAAGCACTCAGGCCTAGCCGTCTGGCGGCGCCCACCACACTGCCCTCTTCCAGCAGGGCATCCAGGGTGATCAGCAGGTTGAAATCCGGGGTCATGGTCGTCTCCTCGCAGGCGGCGCCTGACGGGCCGACCCCTTCATGATACCCGAGTTGCCGTCTCTTCATATGGCGTCTGATGCAACTATAAGCTGCAATCCGTGCGTCTTCCGCCTTGTCATCTCCCCCGCTAGCCTGAGTGCATCATCACTTGCCGGAGAGACTGCCATGTCCACACCACTTCTTGTTTCCCCTCCTGTGACGCGCCGTCTTGGCCTCGTGGGGCTCGGGCTCGCCACCCTGCTGCCCATGCTGGCGGGCAGTATGGCCAACCTGGTGCTGCCTGCCCTGGGGCAGGACTTCGGCGTGCCCTTCGCCAGCCTGCAATGGGTGCTGGTGGCCTACCTGCTTGGGATCACCAGTCTGACGGTGGTGGCGGGCCGGCTCGGCGATCGTCTGGGGCGGCGTCGCTTGCTGCTCTGGGGGACCGGGGTCTTTGCGCTGGCTTCCCTGCTGTGCGCCCTGGCCCCTTCCATTGGCTGGCTCATTGCCGCTCGCTCCCTGCAAGGGGCCGGTGCGGCCTGCATGCTGGTGCTCTCCCTGGCCATGGCAGGAGAGCTGGTGCCGCCAGCCCGACGGGGCTGGAGCATGGGATTGCTCGGCACCCTGTCGGCCTGCGGCACGGCGCTCGGCCCCTCCTTTGGCGGCCTGTTGATCGGCGGATTTGGCTGGCAGGCTCCCTTCCTGCTGCTGCTCCCCCTGACGTTGCTGGCGCTGGGGTGTGCCTGGCGGGATCTGCCCCGGGATGAGGCTGGCTCTGCCGAGGGAGGCCTCCCGCTCACCAGTCTGTTGCTGCTGGTGACGGCGCTGCTCTGCTACGGGCTGGCACTGACCCGGGGCAGCCCACTCGGGGTCTGGCCGGGGATAGGGGCGCTCGTCGCCATGGTGCTCTTCGTGCGTGCCGACTCGGGCGCCCGTCGCCCCCTGCTGCCCCTGGCGCTGTTGGGGGCGTCCAGGCGAAGAGGCGGGATCATCGCCAGTGCGCTGGTGGCCAGTGTCATGGTGGCGACGCTGCTGATCGGTCCTTTCTACCTGCACGGCGCCTTTGCCCTCGACATGGGGACGGTGGGGCTGATGATCTCCATGGGCCCCCTGCTGGCGGCGCTGTCCGGCATGCCCGCCGGCTGGCTGGTGGACAGGGTGGGGGCGACCCCTGTGGTGCGCCTCGGCCTGGGGCTCATGGTGGTGGCCGCCGTCTTGCTGGCCTTGCTGGACAGGGCGTTCGGGCCCCTCGGCTACCTGCTGCCCATCCTGCTGCTCACCGCCGGTTATGCCCTGTTCCAGACCGCCAACAACAGCGCCGTGGTGGGGGAGGCGGAGGGGGCGAGCCGTGGCGCAGTGGCCGGGCTGCTGACCCTGTCGCGCAACCTGGGCCAGCTGACGGGGGCGGCGGGGCTGGGGGGCCTGTTCGCCGCCCTGGCGGGGCGGCCCGATCTCGCCCTCGCGACGGCGGACGAGCTGGCGTTTGCCACCCGGGCCACCTTCGCCCTGACGGCCTTGCTGCTGATGAGCGCGCTCTGGCTGGCGGGAAGGGGGGAGCGTGCCGTGCAGGGTGATGTGGCCCGGGACGGCTGCGAGTCGGGAGAACGCTGAAAACGAAGACGCCTCCACAGGGGAGGCGTCTTGCTATGGGATTGAGCAGGATAGTAAACCGCTCAGCTCCTCGTTATCGATCAACCTGTTACAGAATGAAGCGGCTCAGATCCTCGTCTTCAATCAGCTTGCCGAGGTGGGCGTTGACGTAGTCGGTGTTGATGACGAAGGTCTCGCCGGATTTCTCGGAGGCGTCGTAGGAGATGTCTTCCATCAGGCGCTCCATCACGGTGTGCAGACGGCGGGCGCCGATGTTCTCGGTGCGCTCGTTGACCTGCCAGGCCGCTTCGGCCAGACGGCGGATGCCATCCTGGGTGAACTCGATGTTGACCCCTTCGGTGGCCATCAGCGCCTTGTACTGATCGGTCAGGGAGGCGTTCGGCTCGGTCAGGATGCGCTCGAAGTCTTCGGTGGTCAGGGCGGTCAGCTCGACCCGGATCGGCAGACGGCCCTGCAGCTCGGGGATGAGGTCGGACGGCTTGGCGATCTGGAAGGCGCCGGAGGCGACAAACAGGATGTGATCGGTCTTGACCATGCCGTGCTTGGTGTTGACGGTGCAGCCCTCGACCAGCGGCAGCAGGTCGCGCTGAACCCCTTCACGGGAAACGTCCGGGCCCGAGCTCTCGCCGCGCTTGCAGATCTTGTCGATCTCGTCGAGGAAGACGATGCCATTGTTCTCGACGGAGGCGATGGCCTTCTGCTTCAGCTCTTCCGGGTTGACCAGGCGGGCTGCTTCCTCTTCGATCAGCGCCTTCATGGCCTCCTTGACCTTGATCTTGCGCTTCTTCTTCTGGTTCTGGCCCAGGTTCTGGAACAGCCCCTGCAACTGGTTGGCCATCTCTTCCATGCCCGGCGGGGTCATGATTTCGACACCCATGGGGGAGGCGGCCAGATCCAGCTCGATCTCCTTGTCATCCAGCTGACCTTCCCGCAGTTTCTTGCGGAAAATCTGGCGGGTGTTGGAGTTGTCGGCTTTCTCTTCCTCACCCCAGCTGTTGCGCGGGTTGGGCAGCAGGGCGTCGAGGATGCGCTCTTCGGCAGCCTCCTCGGCGCGGTATTTCATCTTCTCCATCTCGGTCTCGCGCACCAGCTTGATGGCGACATCGGTCAGATCGCGGATGATGCTGTCCACTTCCTTGCCCACATAGCCCACTTCGGTGAACTTGGTCGCTTCCACCTTGATGAAGGGGGCGTTGGCCAGCTTGGCCAGGCGACGGGCGATCTCGGTCTTGCCGACGCCGGTGGGGCCGATCATCAGGATGTTCTTCGGGGTCACCTCGTGGCGCATCTCCTCGGAGAGCTGCATCCGGCGCCAGCGGTTGCGCAGGGCGACGGCGACCGCGCGCTTGGCGTCGGCCTGACCAATGATGTGTCTGTCCAGCTCGTGGACGATTTCTCTCGGGGTCATCTCGGACATGATGGCGTTCCTGTATCCGGGGCGGGCAGGGCCCACCCCTTGGAAAATGGGGTTTGGCTGGCGGCCTTATTTGGCAGCCCTATTTCGCCGGCTTATTTGGCTGAATAATCCAGCACTTCGATGGTGTGGTTGCCGTTGGTGAAGACGCAGATGTCGCCCGCAATCTTGAGGGACTTCTCGACAATGCTCTTGGCGTCGAGCTCGGTGTTCTCCAGCAGGGCGATGGCGGCGGACTGGGCGAAGTTACCGCCGCTGCCGATGGCGATGAGATCGTGCTCCGGCTGCACCACGTCACCGTTGCCGGTGATGATGAAGGATTTGTGCTCGTCGGCGACGGCCAGCAGGGCCTCGAGGCGGCGCAGGGCGCGATCGGTGCGCCAGTCCTTGGCCAGCGCCACGGCGGCGCGCTCCAGGTTGCCCTGATGAGCCTGCAGTTTGGCTTCGAAGCGCTCGAGCAGGGTGAAGGCGTCGGCGGTGCCGCCGGCGAAACCAGCCAGTACCTTGCCGTTGTAGAGGCGATGAACCTTGCGGGCGTTGCCCTTCATGACGGTGTTGCCAAGAGAAACCTGGCCATCGCCACCGATGACGACCTGACCGTTGCGGCGAACTGAAACTATGGTAGTCACTTTACTTACCTCGCTTGAGCCGAATGACGGCCTGACTGTGCATGGAGGAAAAGATGGGGATGGCAAAACGGCTTTTCAAGCCTGTGCCGAGCACGGATCGCGGAGGAGGGATCGGGTGGGCGCGGGATGGCGCCAAAAGAAACAGGGCCGGGTGTTGCCACCCGGCCCTGTGCATGGACGCGGCGATCACCCCTTCTTGGGGATGCAGCCGCTGATGCCCGAGCCCTGCAGCTTGCGGTTGGCCGCATCGGCCGCCGCCTTGCCGTTGAAGGGACCGACCATCACCTTGTAGACGGCGCCACCGGCCCCGTTCACCACCTGCAGGCTGGAGGAGAGCCCGGCGGTGAAGGCGATGCGCGCCTTGAGGGATTCTGCGGAATCCTGGGAGCGCAGGGCGGCACACTGCATCATGTAGCGACCGCCGTCGGCGGCTGCGGTCTGTGCAGTCTGGGTCGCCGCCTTGGCCCTGGCGGCCTCGGCACGCTCCCGCTCCAGTTCGGCGCGGATCTCCCGCTCCATCCGCTCACGCTCGGCCTTCTGGTCGATCACCTGCTCCCGGGCGCTGGCGACCGGGGCGCCGGTGGCCGGCTTGGTCGGCTGCACCGGTTGCGGCTGATAGGGCTTCACCTGACCGATGGGGGTCCCCGGCTGGGGGATGTCGGTCGCGACCGGCTTGGGCAGCTTCTCCGGTTGCAGGGTCATGGTCTCGGCGGGCGGGGGCGGCAGCACGCCCGGCTGGGGCGGCGGCTCTATGATGTCCACCTGCTTGTTCTCCAGCCGCTCGATGTAGCTCCACTTCTCCTGGGGCAGGGTATTGCCCTGTGCCTTGGGTTTGTTGGCCTTCACCTGCTCTTCGATGGTGGGGGCATCGGCGCCCTTGCCGTTGATGAGGTAGAGGAAGGCGCCGAAACCGACGACCAGGGCCCCGGCCAGCAGTGCCGGGATAACAGGAAAGCGGCGAGGGGCCGCTTTCTTGATGTTACGGCCACCCGCCCGTCGTCTCGGGCTGTTGCCGACGTAATCCCGGGTCGCCATCTATTACATGCGCTCCAGGGTGTGGATGCCCAGCACGCCCAGGCCCAGCTTGAGCACCTTGGCGGTGGCGGCGCACAGCAGCAGACGGCTCTGGCGGGTCGCCTCGTCCACGCCGTCCTTGTTGATCGGGCAGGCTTCGTAGAAGGTCATGAAGTTGCCGGAGAGCTCATACAGATAGGTACAGAGCAGGTGCGGCATCCCCTTGTCCGCCACGCCGTTGACCGCGTCGGAGAACTGGATCAGCTTCTGGGCCAGGGTCTCTTCGGCATCTTCGCTCAGGACCACCTTGCCGCTCAGGGTATCGGCATCGACGCCGGCCTTGCGGAAGATGGACTGGATACGGGTGTAGGCGTATTGCAGGTACGGCGCCGTGTTGCCTTCAAACGACAGCATCAGATCCCAGTCGAAGATGTAGTCGGTGGTGCGGTTCTTGGAGAGATCCGCATACTTGACCGCGCCCATGGCGATGGCGTGCACCACCTGGGCCTTCTCTTCGGCAGAGAGGTCGCTGTTCCGGCTCTCCAGCAGGGCGCTGGCGCGCTCTTCCGCTTCGTTCAGCAGGTCAACCAGCTTGACGGTGCCGCCGGAGCGGGTCTTGTAGGGACGGCCGTCCTTGCCCAGCATCATGCCGAAGGCGTGGTGCTCGAGGGGCACGGACTCCGGCACATAGCCCGCCTTGCGGGTGATGGTCCAGGCCTGCATCAGGTGCTGGTGCTGACGGGAGTCGATGAAGTACATGACCCGGTCGGCGCCCAGGTTCTCGTAACGGTATTTGGCGCAGGCGATGTCGGTGGTGGTGTAGAGGAAACCGCCGTCGCTCTTCTGGATGATGACGCCCATGGGCTCGCCATCCTTGTTCTTGAACTCGTCCAGGAAGACCACGGTGGCCCCTTCGCTCTCGACTGCCAGCCCCTTGGCTTTCAGGTCGGCAACGATCTGCGGCAGCATGTCGTTGTACATGGACTCGCCCATGATGTCCTTGTTGGACAGGGAGATGTTCAGACGGTCGTAGTTGCGCTGGTTCTGCTCCATGGTCATGTCGACCAGCTTCTTCCACATGGTGCGGCAGTACTCATCGCCACCTTGCAGTTTCACCACGTAGTTGCGGGCGCGCTCGGCGAAGGCTTCGTCTTCGTCGTAGTGACGCTTGGCCTGGGTGTAGAAGGCTTCCAGGTCCTTGAGCTCCATGTCGGAGGCGTGCTCGTTGGCCATCTTCTCCAGATAGGCGATCAGCATGCCGAACTGGGTGCCCCAGTCGCCGATGTGGTTGGCACGCACCACCTTGTGGCCCAGGAATTCGAGGGCGCGGGCGGCCACGTCACCGAGCACGGTGGAGCGGATGTGGTGCACCGCCATCTCCTTGGCCACGTTGGGGGCGGAGTAGTCCACCACCACGGTCTGCGGCGCCGGCAGCTTCACGTTGGCGTTGTCGGAGGTCACCATGGCTTCCACCTGACCGGCCAGCCAGCTCGGGTCGAAGAAGAAGTTGATGAAGCCGGGGCCGGCGATCTCGACCTTGGCGATCAGATCGGAGGCGGGCAGGTGCTCGATGATGGCAGAGGCCAGCTCGCGGGGATTCTTGCGGGCCGGTTTGGCCAGCAGCATGGCCAGGTTGGTGGCCAGGTCGCCGTGAGCCTTCTCCTTGCATCGGTCTACTTGCACCCGGGCTTCCAGGTCGGCGGGCAGGACGCCTGCGGACTTGAGATTGGCTACCGTTTGTTCAAGTAGATGATGAATATGCTCTTTCATAACTGACCACCGAGGTTGCGCGTCGAAAAGTGACTGACTGGATAAGGGCGTGAATTTTACCCGCATCGGGCCGAGAAAACTATAGGAACGGCCCGCACCCGTAGGTGTGGCGGATATTTCACTGCGTTTTCCACCACATTGCAGGATATTGATTTGGATAAGTGGTGGTTATCCATTTCTACTGCATAACGAAACGGCTTGTCCAGGCTATTTTCCCCTGATTATGACAGGGTTATTTATACCGATTCGATCTGAATGATCCCGCTTCCCGTGGCGGTCGTATCCTTTGAGGACGCCGTTGGAGGATGATTCCCATGACACTGGTACTGTTTCCACTCTCCGCTCACCTGCTGCCGGGCGGCATCATGCCGCTGCGCATCTTCGAGCCCAGATACCAGCGCATGATCGCCGAGTCCCGGGAGCGGGAGTTCGCGCTCTGCATGCTGGACTCCCGCCAGCCCGACGCGCTGCGCAACATGTACCCCATCGCCACCCGGGTGCGCATCATCGATTTCGATCTGCTGCCCGATGGTTTGCTCGGCATCACGGTGCTCGGGGTGGAGCGGGTGCGCATCACGGATCTCTGGCAGGAAGAGGATGGTCTGCGGGTCGGCGAGGTGGATCCCCTGCCCCCCTGGCAGAGCGGCAGGCTCCAGGCGGATCAGCACTCCCTGGCCAAGGCGTTGCAGGATGTGTTCAACGACTATCCGGAGTACGCGGCCCTCTATCCGGAGCCGGACTGGGAGGATGCGAGCTGGGTCGCCCAGCGCTGGCTGGAGGTGCTGCCCATCCCGGTGGAGCAAAAACAGTGGCTGGTGGCGGCCAAGGACAACCAGCCCACCCTCTCCCTGCTGAGCGGTCTGCTGGTCGCGAGCCATTGAATTCCCCTTCCCGGTGATCCTTTTTCCTCGCTCACCGTATTGGGGGTGAACACCACACGCGAGGGATGGCGCAATGGCATATACTGGCCAACCACAATCGGCTCCACGCAGGACATCGCCCCCCATGGACAACCCAGACGGCGACCTCACATCTTTGCTGGTCCGGGTGGCCGAGCGTGCCGACAAGGCTGCCTTCGCCACTCTTTTCCACCACTTCGCGCCGCGCATCCGCAGCTACGGGCTGCGCCACCTCGGCAGCGAAGCCAACGCCATGGAACTGGTGCAGGAGACCATGCTGCTGGTCTGGCAGAAGGCACGGCTCTATCACCCCGACAAGGGCGCCGCCACCACCTGGATCTACACAGTGATGCGCAACCAGAGCTTTGACATGCTGCGTCGCCGCCGCGCCAGCAAGGAGGAGCTCTGCGCCGAGGAGATCTGGCCGCTGCTGGAGTTCCGGGCCGAAGAGGAGCACCTGAGCGGCGGTGAAGACGCGGTGCTGACCCGCCAGATGGCCCACTATGTCGCCACGCTGCCGGAGCCGCAGCAGCAGGTGGTGCGCGGGATCTACCTGCAGGAGCTCTCCCAGCAGGAGCTGGCCGACCGGCTCGGCGTGCCCCTTGGCACCATCAAGTCCCGGCTGCGGCTGGCACTACAGAAACTGAAGGAACAAGTGGAGCAAGGCCATGATTAAGACCCATCCGACTGAACCCATGCTGCGCGCCTTCGCCGCCGACGAGCTGCCTCTGCCGCTGGCCGTCGGTGTCTCCGCCCATTGCGAGTTCTGCCCCGAGTGCGCCGCCCGGGTGAAGGAATTTGAAGAGGCGCTGGCGTGCCAGCATCTCGCCCCTGACGTGCCGGACGAGGCGCTGCCCGCCGGATTCGATGCCATGCTGGCGGGCATACTGCAACAGCCGGTGGCGACGGAGGCGGCGCTCGCCCTTCCCGAGAGCCCGAGGCCAGAGCTCAGGGTGGCGGGTCACAGTTACCGGCTGCCGCGGGCATTGGCTCGGCATCATGCCCCCAGGTGGCGTCATCTCGGGGCCATCCGTCAGGTCAGCCTGCCCCTGGACGAGATGGGGGCGCGGGCCAACCTGCTCCACATCGAGGCGGGGGGGCGGATCCCGGAGCACACCCACAAGGGATATGAGCTGACCCTGCTGCTGGCGGGCACCATCGAGGATGGCGACACCCGCTATCAGGCGGGGGATTTCATCTGGCGTGACGCCAGCCACGCCCACAGCCCCCGTACCCCGGACGGCTGCCTCTGCTACACGGTGCAGGATGCCCCCGTGCAGTTCACCAAGGGGTTGTCACGGCTGCTCAACGGCATCAGCCAGCACCTCTATTGAGTTGGGTCACGGCTGCCCGGTGATCGCGGGCTGCCGCGCGACTGAGGCGGTATCACGGCATGAAAAAAGGGACCCTCGGGTCCCTTTTGTGTTGCTTGGCGGCGAAGCCCATCAGGCCACGAAGACCAGGTAGACGACGAAGGCCAGCAGGAAGCGGTAGATGGCGAACGGGATGAAGTCGAGACGACGGATCAGCGCCAGGAAGGTCTTGATGGCGACCATGGCCACCACGAAGGCGGTGACGAAGCCCACCGCAAACATGGGGAAGTCCGCCATGGAGAGGAAATCGCGGCTCTTGTAGAGATCCAGGCCGCTGGCCGCGATCATCATGGGTACCGCCATGATGAAGGAGAATTCTGCTGCCGCGTGGCGGCTGATGCCCATCAGCATGCCGCCGCTGATGGTGGCGCCGGAGCGGGAGAAACCGGGCCAGAGTGCCAGGCACTGGAACAGGCCGATGCCGAAGGCCTGCTTGTAGCTGATGTCGTCCAGGGTCTCCGCGGTCACGGCGGGGCGGAACTTTTCGGCGATGATGAGCAGGATGCCGCCGGCCACCAGGGCATACATCACGGTTTCCGGCCCGAACAGATTGGCCTTGATCCAGCTGTGGATAGCCAGCCCGACGACCACGGCAGGCAGCATGCCGAGGATGACGTGCACCAGGGAGAGGGTCGCGTGGCCCGGGGTCGGTTTCTGACCGAAGTGAATGCCGATGAGTCCGAACAGGCGGCGCCAGAACATGACGACCACTGCCAGGATGGAGCCGAGCTGGATCACCACCTCGAAGGTGGCGGCCTTGGGTCCTTCAAACCCGAGGAGGTGGCCGACGATGATCATGTGGCCGGTGGATGAGACGGGGAGGAACTCGGTCAGGCCTTCCACTATGCCCAGCACAAAGGCGACGAACAGGGCGTAGGATTCGGTCATGGTGCAGATCTCTTGGTTATGGGGTCTGGATAAAATCAACCCCGAATGGGTCGGGGCGGCCAATGATGGCGGAAAATCGCGCGGGCAACCAGTGAATATTGGGGATTTCAGCGCCCTGTCCCGGCCGGGAAAGGGCGCTGGCGGACCATGCAGGGCGCGGCTTGAAGCATGTTGTCAGAAGCCATGACTGTCCCGTCACGTTCTGACAGGGCAGTCACGCCTGTTGACCTCTGTTTTATGATCTCTTTGTGCTGTCAGGCTAGTATGGACAGGATTTTCTGTTGAAGATCATCGTCCAGGGGGGGCTGCCCCAGGGCGTCGACGGCGCTCCTTATCTGTTGGGGATGGCTGGCGCCGATCAGGGCGCAGCTCACCACGGGGTCGCGCAGCACCCATTGCAGTGCGAGTTGCGACAGGGACTGACCCCGTTGCAGGGCCAGTGCATGCAGGGCGCGGACGGTGGCGAGCTTCTCCTCGGTGATCTGGTCCGCCGTGAGGAAGGGGCTGGCACTGGCGGCGCGGGAATCCGCGGGAATGCCCGCCAGGTAGCGATCGCTCAGCAGCCCCCCCGCCAGGGGCGAGAAGGCGACCACCCCCATGCCGTGCTCCCGGCAGGCTGGCAGGGTGTCGGGCTCAATATCGCGCTGGAACAGGGAGTATTTGAGCTGGTTGACCAGGCAGGGGGTGCCGAGCTCTGCCAGCCGGGCGGCAGCCTTGGCCGCGAGCGGGGCCGGGTAGTTGGAGAGGCCGATGTAGAGCGCCTTGCCCTGGCGCACCATCAGGGCCAGGGCCTGGCAGGTCTCCTCGAGCGGGGTGCGGGGATCCGGCCTGTGGTGATAGAAGATGTCCACGTAGTCGAGGCCCAGACGGCGCAGGCTCTGGTGCAGGCTGGCGAAGAGGTACTTGGCGCTGCCGCCATCGCCGTAGGGGCCGTCCCACATCACGTAGCCCGCCTTGCTGGCGATGATGAGCTCGTCCCGATAGGGAGCCAGGCTCCTCTTGAGCAGCGTGCCGAAGGTCAGTTCGGCAGATCCCGGCGGCGGCCCGTAGTTGTTGGCGAGATCGAAGTGGGTGATCCCCAGATCGAACGCCTGATGCACCATGGCCTTCGCGGTGGCGGGATCGCTCCCGGCGCCGAAGTTGTGCCAAAGGCCCAGACCGATGCCGGGCAGGCGCAGGCCGTGGCGGCCCGCCGGTCGGTAGGGCTGGCGCTGGTAGCGGTCGGGGGCGGCGAGGTAGTTGTCATCCATCACGGTGCGGTTCCTTGGCTGATGTGCAATGAGGAGCGACGGGCCCTGCGGCGGGCCTCACCCCGGCTGATTCGGCGTTGCCATCGGGGCCGGGGCCGCCATGACGTGGTGGCGTGCCCGGGCCCCTTCGTCTGCCCGAGCGGGGCTGTCAGGGGGCAGGCATAAAGCGATAACGGGTCTGGTGGCGATAACGCTGCCCCGGCAGCAACCAGGGATCGCCGAGGGCGGGCCGGTTCGGGCTGTCGGGCAATTGCTGGGCCTCCAGGCAGAAGCCGTCGTAATCCCGGTAGGGTCGGCCCTGACGATCCGGTGTGCCGGTCAGCCAGTTGCCGCTGTAGAACTGCAGGGAGGGCTGGTTGGTGTAGACCGCCATCGCCAGCTTGCCATCCCCCGAGATCACCCGGGCGGCCCATGGCTGATTTGACCCACCAAACGGCTCATCATCAGGCTCAAAATCGCTGTTGTTGAGCAGAAATGCATGATCGTACCCCTTGGCCAACTGCTGCTGGGGGTGGTCCAGCCACGCCTGGCCGATGGGGCGGGGGGCGCGCAGATCGAAGGGGCCTTCCACCGGGGCGATGGCCAGCGGCAGGCTCTGGTCATCCGTGGGCAGGTAGCGGTCGGCGTCGAGGCTGATGGTGTGGTGGCGGATGTCGCCACCGCCATCCAGGTTGAAGTAGGCGTGGCTGGTGAGGCTGACCGGACTGGGGGCGTCCGTGCTGGCGCAGAAGTCGACCACCAGATCGCACTGCTCCAGCCGATACTCTAGGCTCACCCTCAGATTGCCGGGAAAGCCCTGATCCCCCGCCCGGGAGAGGAGCGCCAGCTTGACCCTGTCCGCCTCCTGCTCCTTGATCTGCCAGGTGCGGCGATGGAACCCGTCGCGCCCGCCATGCAGGCAGTTGGCCCCCTGGTTGGCGTCCAGCGTCCAGCACTGGCCTTCCCGCTCAAGGCGGGCGCCGCCGATGCGGTTGGCAAAGCGCCCCGCCACGGCCCCCAGCCATACCTGCTGGGTGAGGTAGGCCTCGTCGGCGCAGCCCAGCAACACCTCCCGCCGCTCTCCCGCCACCGGCAGGGTGAGGGAGGTGAGGGTGGCCCCGTATGCGAGACCGCGCAGCCGCAGTCCCTCCTCGTTTTCCAGCTCGAATTTCATCATGGTTTGCGGTTCCCCGTCGTGATCCCGTCGCCCCCTGCCGGCGTCGCGAGTGCCGGGCAGGGGGCGTCACCCGTTGTCAGGCGTGCGTTACAGTCTGCCGGCCCCTGCGCTGGCACGGCAGACGTAGCAGTCCGTCTTGAGGCCGAAGCGGGCCGGGTATTCCGCCTCCACCACGGCGATCACCTCGGCCACCTTCTCGGGGCGCAGCAGAGCGACCACGCAGCCACCAAAACCGCCGCCGGTCATGCGCACACCGCCTTCGCTGCCGATCCGGGCCTTGATGATCTCCACCAGGCCGTCGATGGGGGGCACGGTGATCTCGAAGTCATCGCGCATGGCGGCGTGGGACTGGCCCATCAGCTCGCCGAGGCGCACCAGATCGCCCTGTGCCAGCGCATCGGCCGCCGCCAGGGTGCGGGCGTTCTCGCCGACCACGTGGCGGGCACGGCGATAGCAGGCCTCGTCCAGCCCGGCCTTGCCCGCTTCCAGGGTCGCCAGATCCAGGTCGCGCAGGGCCTTGACCCCGTAGTGACGGGCGGCGGTTTCGCACTGCTGGCGACGGGTGTTGTATTCGCTGTCCACCAGGCCGCGGCGCACGTTGGAGTTGATGATGAGCACCGCTAGATCGGTGGGCATGGGGATGAGCCGGGTCTCCAGGGAGCGGCAATCGAGCAGCAGGGCGTGATCCTGCTTGCCGCTCGCGGAGATCATCTGATCCATGATGCCGCAGTTGCAGCCGACGAACTGGTTCTCCGCCTGCTGGCCGTTGAGGGCGATTTCCGCCTGGCTGATGGCCAGCCCCTGGGCCTCCTTGAAGGCCTGGCCGATGGCCACTTCCAGGGAAGCGGAGGAGGAGAGACCCGTCCCCTGGGGCACGTTGCCAGAGACCACCAGATTGAGGCCGCGCAGGGCGTGGCCCCGTGCCTGCAGGTGTTTCACCACGCCGCGGATGTAGTCGCTCCAGCGCTGGCTGGGGTGGTGCTCGATGGGTTGATCGAGACTGAACCGGTCGCGCTGGTTGTCGTAGTCGGCGGCGATCACTTCGACCAGGTTGTCGCCGCGCAGGCCGATGGCGACGCAGGTCTCGTAGTCGATGGCGCAGGGCAGCACGAAGCCGTCGTTGTAGTCGGTGTGCTCGCCGATGAGGTTGACGCGGCCTGGAGCCCGTACCAGCAGGTCGGGTTGTTGCTCAAACTGCTCGGCAAACACGGCGCTGACGCGCTGGCTCGGGGTCATAGGGCCTCCTCGTTGGACTGGTTCTGGTCGTTGTAGTGGATGGGACTGAGGGCGCGCAGCCGTTCGGCCGCCTGTTCCGGGGTGAGATCGCGCTGGGTTTCGGCCAGCATCTCGAAGCCCACCATGAATTTGCGCACCGTGGCGGAGCGCAGCAGGGGCGGATAGAAGTGGGCGTGCAGTTGCCACGCCTCGGGGCAGTCGGAACGGGGCGGGGCGAAGTGCCAGCCCATGGAGTAGGGGAAGCTGCACTGGAACAGGTTGTCGTAGCGGCTGGTGAGCTCCTTGAGCGCGATGGCCAGGTCCTGTTGCTGTTCCCGGGTGAGATCCAGCATGGAGGGGACATGGGCCTTGGGCAGCAGCAGGGTCTCGAACGGCCAGGCTGCCCAGAAGGGCACCACCGCCAGCCAGTGGGCCGTCTCCACCACGATGCGGGAGCGATCCGCCAGCTCCCGCTCCACATAGTCCAGCAGCAGGGGGCGGCCGTGTTCGGCCAGCCAGGCGCGCTGGTGCGCCTCTTCCCGGGCAATCTCGTTGGGCAGGAAGTCGCTGCCCCAGAGCTGGCCGTGAGGGTGCGGGTTGGAGCAGCCCATGACGGCGCCTTTGTTTTCAAAGACTTGCACCCATTCCCACTGGTCAGAGAGCTCGGCCACCTGGTCCATCCAGGTGGTGATCACCCCTTCGATGGCGGGCAGGGGCAGCTCGGGCAGGGTCTTGCCGTGATCCGGCGAGAAGCAGATGACCCGGCTGGTGCCCCGGGCGGCTTCCAGCTTCAGCAGGGGATCCGGCGCCGCGTCAGCGGCCGGGGTGTCCTGCATCAGGGCGGCGAAGTCGTTGGTAAAGACGAAGGTGCCCTGATAGTCGGGGTTGATATCGCCGGTCACCCGGGTGTTGCCCGCACAGAGGAAGCAGTCGGGATCATGGGCCTGGCTCGGCGCCAGGCTCACCTTCTCGACCTGGCCTTGCCAGGGGCGCTTGGCCCTGTGAGGGGAGACCAGCACGTACTGGCCGGTGAGCGGGTTGAAGCGGCGGTGGGGGTGATCAACGGGGTTGAACATCATCACTCCAGTGTGTGAGTTGAATACATCCGAAGGCGCAGGCCAGGGCCTACGCCTCGTAACCATTGGGGTTGGCGGACTGCCAGCGCCAGCTGTCGGCGCACATGGCGGCGAGATCCCGGCTGGCGTGCCAGTCCAGTTCCCGAGCGGCCTTGGCGGGATCGGCCCAGCACTCGGCGATGTCGCCGGGGCGCCGTGGCTCGATCCGGTAGGGAAGGGGCCGACCGCAGGCGGCCTCGAACGCCGCGACCATCTGCAACACGCTCTGGCCCTGGCCCGTGCCCAGGTTGTAGGCGTGGACACCGCCCCGTCCGGCGCAGTGTTCCAGAGCCTTGACGTGCCCTTCTGCGAGATCCATCACATGGATGTAGTCGCGCACCCCGGTGCCGTCGATGGTTGGGTAATCGTTACCAAAGACCGAGAGGCAGTCGCGCCGGCCGATGGCGACCTGGGTCAAAAACGGCATCAGATTGTTGGGGATGCCCTGGGGATCCTCCCCCAGAGTGCCGGACTCGTGGGCGCCGACGGGGTTGAAATAGCGCAGCAGGGTCATGCTCCAATGGGGCTCGGCCCGCTGCAGATCCTCGAGGATCTCCTCGATGATCAGCTTGGATCGGCCGTAGGGGTTGGTGGCGCTGCGGGGGAAATCCTCCCGGATCGGGGTGCTGGCGGGGTCGCCGTAGACGGTGGCCGACGAGCTGAACACCAGATTGCGTACCCCGGCCCGTTTCATCGCCTGCAGCAATACCAGGGTGCCGCTCAGGTTGTTCTCGTAGTAGTCCAGCGGGATGCGGGTCGACTCGCCGACCGCCTTGAGGGCGGCGAAGTGGATCACTGCGTCGATGTGCTGCTCGCTGAAGATGCGATCCAGCAGGGCCGGGTCACGGATGTCCCCTTCGTAGAAGCGGGGCTCGCGCCCGCTGATGGTGGCGACACGGGTCAGGACGCCCGCCTTGCTGTTGCAGAGGTTGTCTACCACCACGGGCTCCATGCCTGCGGCCTGCAAGGCCAGACAGGTGTGGCTGCCGATGTAGCCGCAACCGCCGGTGACCAGTACTTTCATCCGTTGTTCCACCCTCAACTCCTCGCATCAGGAAAGCCTGAGCAGGAGTCTAGCCGAGGGGCTGACGGGCAAACTGTGAGCTGCTTAACAAATATGTGTAAACGATTACACTTGTTTTCATCGACCAATGTGGCAAGTTCTGATTTTTCCCCCTGTTATCAGTGACATTGAACGGTATAATGCGGCCAGTTGCAGCGTGAAATAAGTGAAAACAGCATGAGCACCATCAAGGATGTCGCCCGTTTGGCCAATGTGTCAGTGGCAACGGTTTCACGGGTGATGAACAACTCACCCAAGGCCAGTGCCGCCTCTCGCGAGGTGGTGCTGAAGGCCATGGCCGAGCTGGGCTATACCCCCAACGCCAACGCGCGGGCCCTGGTCAGCCAGACCTGTGACACCATGGGAGTGGTGGTGGGGGACGTGGCGGATCCTTTCTTCGGCGCCCTGGTCAAAGGGGTCGCGGCGGTGGCGGTGGAGCAGGGCTTGCACCTGTTGATGGGTAATGGTTTTCACCGCGCCCAGCAGGAGCGGGAGGCCATCGAGCTGCTCATCGGCAAACGCTGCGAGGCACTGGTGGTGCACAGCAAGGCGCTCGGCGACGAGGAGCTGGTCGACTACGCCCTGCGCGCCCCTGGCATGGTGCTGATCAACCGCGACATTCCGAGTCTGAGGGGGCGCTGCATCGCCCTCAACAACCGCCAGGGTGCGGCGACCGCCACCCGTCATCTGCTGGATCTCGGCCACCGCCATATCGCCTTCCTGAGCTCGGATCACGCCATCGAGGATGCGCTGTTGCGCCACCAGGGCTATCAGGATGCCCTGGCGGAGGCGGAGGTCTTCGCCGATCCCGAGCTGGTGGAGAGCGGCATGCCCAATGAAGAGGGGGGCGAGCGCGCCATGCTCAACCTGCTGGCCAAGGGGTTGCCCATCACGGCGGTAGTGGCCTACAACGACGCCATGGCGGCAGGGGCCATCTCTGTGCTGGCGGACAACGGCCTCAAGGTGCCGGAAGAGGTGTCGGTGGTAGGCTTCGATGACATCATCTACGCCAGATACCTGAGACCCAAGCTCTCCACCATGCGCTATCCCATCGAGCTGATGGCGGCCCAGGCGGCCAAGCTGGCGCTGCAACTCGCCGCAGGGGAGAGCGAATCGGTGCAGAGCCGCATCTATACCCCCACCCTGATCAACCGCCATTCGGTCGCTCCCGTCAGGTCCTGATCGCAGCGCTTGCGCCCCGTCGGCGCAAGCGCTGCACCTGGCGAACCCGTACTGCAGCATATAAAGCGCCCCCATAGCTCAGACGATAGGTAGCTCAGAGCATGGCTAGCGCAGACCATAAAGGACTGTCTGAGGAGTGAGAACCGCCCCCTCACGCTCCCTGCCTGCCGAACTCGGCAGCTCTTCCCGCTCGTCTGTCACGAGCCCCTCTCCCCCGGCCTGCCGAGCCTCACTTCCGGCCAGATCCTGCCAGACGCCCGCCATGGCTTTTCTCTGCGCCGGGCAGGGGCTCTCGTGGCCTCTGCGCGCTCCTTCGAGAGACCGGGCTGTGTGCCCGGAACCGGGTTGAGGCGAGGGGGCGCGATGTCGGGTCTTTGCCATGGCTTGCTCCGCTGGTTCGGCCATTGCCTCCCGGTTTCACACTCCCGGGCATCTTCTGCCCTTCCGAAGGTCCGCTTTTTCCCCCATGGGGTCATTTACCCGGATTTATCCGATTTTTACTCCGTTTTACTTAACAAAATGAGTGTAATCGTTTACATCTGTGTGAGCGGGATCGCCGATCACCGGGCAAAACTCTCCTACACTGCAGTGGTTTTCAGCGTGAATGCAGGGAGAAGTGAAGCATGCTCAGGGAGATAGTGGCCCGTCAGGATTGGCAGACCCAGGGGATCACCGCCGTGAACCGGTTGCCAGCCCATACCCCCTTGTCCAGTTGGCGCAGTGAAGGGGAAGCCAGGATGGGGGGGTTGTCACCTTCCCGCCTGCTGCTGGACGGCGAGTGGCAGTTCTCCTGGTTCGAGGCCCCGGAGCGGGTGCCGGAGCAGTGGCTGGTAGAGGATCTGCCGGATGCCTGCCCCATCAAGGTGCCGGGCAACTGGCAACTGGCTGCGGCCTATCCGGGGGCGCGGCCCGTCACGGATGTGCCCATCTACACCAACATCAAGTACCCCTTTCCCTGCGACCCGCCCCGGGTGCCTGCCGAGAATCCCACCGGTTGCTACTCCCGCGAGTTCACCGTTGCTGCGGACTGGCTGGCCGAGGGGCAGACCCGGATCATCTTCGACGGAGTGGACAGCGCGTTTCACCTCTTCTGCAACGGCCGCTGGGTCGGTTACTCCCAAGACAGCCGGCTGCCGGCGGAATTCGATCTGACCCCCTTCCTTCAGGGCGGGGCCAACCGCCTCGCCGTCCTGGTGCTGCGCTGGTCTGACGGCTCCTATCTGGAAGATCAGGACATGTGGCGCATGAGCGGCATCTTCCGCTCCGTCAGCCTGCTGCACAAACCGGCCCGTCATCTGATGGATATCCGAGTGACGCCCGAGCTCGACGCCTGCTACCGGGATGCCCGCCTCAAGGTTGAATTGCAGGCGGCCAACGGAGCCGGTCTGTCGGTGGAGGCCAACCTCTATGATGGCGACGAGCGGGTGGCGACCCTGCGCCAGCAGATTGGCACCCAGGCCATCGACGAGAAAGGGGTGTATGACGATCGCGCTGAGTTGTGGCTGACGGTAACGGCGCCACACAAGTGGAGCGCCGAGAACCCGCACCTCTATCGCCTGACCCTGACCCTGCTGGACGAGCAGGGAAGCGTCCTCGAGAGCGAGGCCCATGACGTGGGCTTTCGGGCGGTGGAGATCCGTGGCGGCCTGCTGCGGGTCAACGGCCAACCCCTGCTGATTCGTGGTGCCAATCGCCATGAACACCATCCCGCCACGGGTCACGTGGTGACCCCGGCCGACATGGAGCAGGATCTGCTGCTGATGAAGCGGCACAACTTCAACGCGGTGCGCTGCTCCCACTATCCCAATCACCCCGAGCTCTATCGCCTGTGCGACCGGCTCGGCCTCTATGTGGTGGACGAGGCGAACCTGGAGACCCACGGCATGACCCCCATGGGGCGGCTGGCGCGGGATCCCGCCTGGAGCAACGCCTTCCTGGAGCGGGTCACCCGCATGGTGGCCAGGGACTTCAACCACCCCTGCATCATCATCTGGTCCCTGGGGAACGAATCCGGTTATGGTCCGGCCCACGACGCCATGTATCGCTGGGTGAAGGGGGCGGATCCCAGCCGCCCGGTGCAGTACGAAGGGGGCGGGGCCGACACCCCGGCCACCGACATCATCTGCCCCATGTATGCCCGTACCCATCAGGATCAACCCTTCCCGGCGGTGCCCAAGTGGGCGCTGGCCAAGTGGATCGGCCTGCCGGAAGAGACCCGGCCGCTGATCCTGTGCGAATACGCCCACGCCATGGGCAACAGCCTGGGGGGCTATGCCCATTACTGGCAGGCATTTCGCGATCATCCGCGGCTGCAGGGTGGGTTTGTCTGGGATTGGGTCGATCAGGGGCTGGACAAGCAGACCGACGATGGCCGCCATTTCTGGGCCTATGGTGGCGATTTTGGCGACACTCCCAACGATCGCCAGTTCTGCTGCAACGGCCTGCTGTTCCCCGATCGCACCCCCCATCCCTCCTTGTTTGAAGCCCGGCGTGCCCAGCAGCCCTTCGTTCTGACCCTGCAGGGTCGCCAGCCGCTGACGGTGGAGATCCGCAGCGAATACCTGTTCCGCGAGACGGACAACGAACGCCTGCTGTGGCGTCTGTGTGAAGACGGCGTGGTGGTGAGCCAGGGTGAATGCCCGCTCGAGCTGGCCCCCCGGGGGAGCGTGACGCTGACCCTGTTGGAGCAACTGCCGGCCTTTGCGCCGGGGGCGCTCGCCTGGCTGGATCTCGCCATCGTGCAGCCCACCGCCACGGCCTGGGCCGGAGCGGGTCACGAGGTGGCTCGCCAGCAATGCCTGTTGCCCGCGCCCCTGGCGCTGCCGTCGGCCTGCCCGGCGGTCAGCCTGACCGAGCAGCGCGATCACTGGGTGCTTGGCGCCGCAGATTCCCTGTGGCAGCTCGACAAGGCCAGTGGTCGCATCGTCAGCTGGCAGAAGCAGGGCCGCGAGCGGCTGCGCGACGCCATCGCCGATCATTTCTATCGGGCGCCGCTCGACAACGATATCGGCACCAGCGAGGCGGATCACGCCGATCCCAACGCCTGGATTGCCCGCTGGCAGGAGGCCGGACTCAATGATCTGCAGCACCGCTGTCTCGGCCTGGAGGCGAGTCCGGAGCTGGGTCTTATCACGGCGCACCACGGCTACTTCGTGGGTGACGAGCCGAAGATCCTGACCCGCTGGCATCACAGGGTGGACGGGGAGGGCGCCATGCACCTCGCCATCGAGGTGGAGGTGGCCGCCGACATGCCCTCCCTGCCGCGCATCGGTGCCCGGCTCTGGCTGGCCGATGAACCGGCCGAAGGTGCCCCGGTGAGCTGGCTGGGGCTTGGCCCCCACGAGAATTACCCGGATCGCCGGCTCGCCGCCGATCTCGGTCGCTGGCAATTGCCCATCGAGGCGTTGCACACCCCTTATGTCTTCCCCACCGACAACGGACTGCGCTGCGATACCCGCGCACTGCAACTGGGGGATCTGGCGGTGGAGGGGCACTTCCACTTCAGCGTCAGCCGCTACAGTCAGCAGCAACTGGCCGAAGCCCGTCACCAGACCGATCTGGTGGCCCTGGGGGGCACGCACCTGTGCCTCGATGGCTTCCACATGGGGGTAGGAGGCGACGACTCCTGGAGCCAGAGCGTGCGGCCCGAGTTCTGGCTGTTGCCGGGGCGTTATCACTGGCACTGCCGTCTGAGCTAGCCGGACCCGCCGTCGCGAGATGGCGAGACTCAAAGGCGGTTTCTCACGTAACTATTTAATTTTTAACAATATTACGGCTATGTAACAGAGTGTAAACGTTTTCATTTTGTTGCCAGGATCACAGACCGCCTCACAACAAACTGATTACATTAGGCTGGCGCCAGCTCAAACGGTGTACAGCATTCCCTACAAAAAACAGATAGAGATCGGAGCATAACAATGAAAAAACTCACGACAGTTGCCACCTTGCTGATGGGACTGATGGCGGGAGCCCAAGCCCAGGCCGATACCCGTATCGGGGTCACCGTCTACAAGTACGACGACAACTTCATGGCCGTGGTACGCAAGGCCATCGAGAAAGAAGCGGCGGCCACCCCGGGTGTGGAACTGCTGATGAACGACTCCCAGAACGACCAGTCCAAGCAGAACGACCAGATCGACGTGCTGCTGGCCAAGGGCGTGAAGGCTCTGGCCATCAACCTGGTTGACCCGGCGGCGGCCCCTGTCGTGATTGAGAAAGCCCGTGCGGACGAGATCCCCGTGGTCTTCTACAACAAGGAACCGAGCGCGGCCGACCTGGCCAGCTATGACAAGGCCTACTACGTTGGCACCGACTCCAAGGAGTCCGGAATCATTCAGGGCCAGCTGATCGCCAAGCACTGGAAAGCGCACCCCGAGTGGGATCTGAACAAGGATGGCGTCATCCAGTTCGTGCTGCTCAAGGGTGAGCCTGGTCACCCGGATGCGGAAGCCCGCACCACCTACGTCGTCAAGACCTTGAACGATGGCGGCATCAAGACCGAGCAGCTGCACATGGATACCGGTATGTGGGATACCGCCATGGCCAAGGACAAGATGGACGCCTGGATCTCCGGTCCGAACGCCAACAAGATCGAAGTGGTCATCGCCAACAACGACGGCATGGCGATGGGCGCCGTGGAATCCCTGAAGGCCCAGGGCAAGACCGCCATCCCGGTGTTCGGTGTTGACGCCCTGCCGGAAGCCCTGGCCATGGTCAAGAGCGGTGCCATGGCTGGTACCGTGCTGAACGATGCGGCCAACCAGGCCAAGGCCACCTTCGAGCTGACCAAGAACCTGGCCGAAGGCAAGCCGGCCGGTGAAGGCACCAACTGGAAGATCGACAACAAGGTCGTCCGCGTTGCCTACGTGGGCGTAGACAAAGACAACCTGTCCCAATTCGAGTAATTCCTCCCCTCAGGGCAAGGGAGATCCCCTTGCCCTCTTTTCAACCAGATGTGATGGCTGATATGACAACACGGCAACAATCAGAATGGCTGTTGGAGATGATTGACGTCAGTAAGAGCTTTCCTGGCGTCAAGGCACTCGATAATGTCAATTTACGGGTCCGTCCTCATTCTGTGCATGCGTTGATGGGCGAGAATGGCGCAGGGAAGTCCACGCTGCTCAAGTGCCTGTTCGGCATCTACGAGAAGGATCAGGGCAAGATCTTCTTCAAGGGACAGGAGATCAACTTCACCTCATCCAAAGAGGCGCTGGAGAATGGCGTTTCCATGGTGCACCAGGAGCTGAACCTGGTACTGCAACGCACCGTGATGGACAACATGTGGCTCGGCCGCTATCCCACCAAGGGACTGTTTGTCGACCACGGCAAGATGTATCAGGACACCAAGCATATCTTCGAGGAGCTGGACATCGACATCGACCCCAGGGTCAAGGTCGGCACCCTGTCGGTTTCCCAGATGCAGATGATCGAGATTGCCAAGGCATTCTCCTATGACGCCAAGATCGTCATCATGGACGAACCCACCTCCTCCCTGACCGAGAAAGAGGTCAATCACCTCTTCAAGATCATCAACAAGCTCAAGGAGAAGGGGTGCGGCATCGTCTACATCTCCCACAAGATGGAAGAGATCTTCCAGCTCTGTGACGAGATCACCATATTGCGGGATGGCCAGTGGGTGGCGACCCAGCCCCTCAAGGGCATGACCATGGATCAGATCATCGGCATGATGGTCGGCCGCGAGCTCACCCAGCGCTTCCCGGAAAAAACCAACCAGCCCAAAGAGGTGATCCTCGAGGTCGAGCACCTGACGGCCAAGAACCAGCCTTCCATCAAGGACGTGACCTTCAACCTGCACAAGGGGGAGATCCTCGGCATCGCCGGTCTGGTGGGGGCCAAGCGCACCGACATCGTGGAGACCCTGTTCGGCATCCGCGATCGCAGCGAAGGGACCATCAAGCTGCACGGCAAAGAGGTGGCGAACCACAACGCCCACGAGGCGATCCAGAACGGCTTCGCCCTGGTGACCGAGGAGCGCCGCTCCACCGGGATCTATTCACGCCTCGACATCGCCTTCAACTCCCTGATCGCCAACATGGACAACTACAAGGGATCCATGGGGCTGCTCAGCGACAACAAGATGAAGAGCGATACCCAGTGGGTCATCGACTCCATGCGGGTCAAGACACCGACCCAGCAGACCCAGATCGGCTCCCTCTCCGGTGGCAACCAGCAGAAGGTGATCATCGGTCGCTGGCTGCTGACCCAGCCCGAGATCCTGATGCTGGATGAACCGACCCGGGGTATCGACGTCGGCGCCAAGTTCGAGATCTACCAGCTCATCCTGGAGCTGGCGAAGAAGGACAAGGGCATCGTCATCATCTCCTCCGAAATGCCGGAACTGCTCGGCATCACGGACCGCATCATGGTCATGAGCAATGGCCGGGTCGCGGGGATCGTCAACACCAAAGAAACTGACCAGAGCGAGATCCTGCGCCTGGCATCTCTGTACCTATAAAGACAGGAAGACATTATGGAGTCGGCTAAAAATTTCAATCTGATGCAGGCGCTCAAAGAGAACGGCATCTACGTGGTGTTGCTGGTGTTGCTCATGATCATCGTGATCAAGGAGCCCTCCTTCCTCAGCCTCACCAACCTCAGCAACATCCTGACCCAGTCCTCGGTACGGGTCATCATTGCCCTCGGGGTGGCGGGCATCATCATCACCCAGGGTACTGACCTGTCGGCCGGTCGTCAGGTCGGTCTGGCGGCGCTGATCGCGGCCACCATGCTGCAGGCCCTGACCAACGTCAACAAGGTCTTCCCCACCCTGGGGGAGGTGCCCATTCCGGCGGTGATCCTGCTGGTGTGCGTGGTGGGCGCCCTGATTGGTCTGGTCAACGGCCTGATCGTCGCCTACCTGAACGTGACGCCCTTCATCACCACCCTGGGCACCATGATCATCGTCTACGGCATCAACTCCCTCTATTTTGACTCCGTGGGGGCTTCCCCGGTAGCCGGGTTTGATCCTCGTTTCTCCAACTTTGCGCAGGGCTTCATCCGGATTGGCGGGTTCAAGCTCTCGTACCTGACCTTCTATGCGGCCATCGCCAGCGTCTTCGTCTGGGTGCTGTGGAACAAGACCCGCTTTGGCAAGAACATCTTCGCCATCGGTGGCAACCCGGAAGCGGCCAAGGTGTCCGGCGTCAACGTCGCCGTCAACCTGGTGGTCATCTATGCCCTGGCCGGTGTCTTCTACGCCTTCGGCGGCATGCTGGAAGCGGGGCGGATCGGCAGTGCCACCAACAACCTCGGCTTCATGTACGAGCTGGATGCCATCGCGGCCTGCGTGGTGGGGGGCGTTTCGTTTGCCGGCGGTGTGGGAACTGTCGCGGGTGTGATCACCGGCGTACTTATCTTCACGCTGATCAACTATGGTTTGACCTACATCGGTGTCAGCCCTTACTGGCAGTTCATCATCAAGGGCGGCATCATCATCCTGGCGGTAGCCCTGGACTCCATGAAGTACGCCAAGAAGAAGTAAGCATTGGCAGGGAGGGCCGGGTCATCCCGGCCCTTTCTCTTTGGAGGGACCCATACCATGGCATTCAAAGTCAAAATCAACGTACTGTTGCTGCTCGCCATTCTGGTCACCATCGGTACCGCCTGGTTCAGCGTCAACCATTTCATCAGCGGCTACATCCGCACCCAGGCTACCCAGAACATCAACGAGCAGATCACCCTGGTCAGGGAGAAGCTGGCGGGTGACATCAACCAGAAGGTGCTGCTGGCCGCCAACCTCAACCTCGGGGTGACCAGCGTCAAGAAGGCGCTGCAGGAGACCGGCTTTCACAACATCGTCAAGCTCATTGGCGACATGGCATTCGACGCGAACGGGGTCATCGACGACAAGGCCAGGGTTGACGCCCTGCGCAAGCTGATCCCCGCCGCCAACAACCAGATCACCGTCAGCCCGCTGGAGCAGCTGGACGGCAAACCCGTCATCTCCATCCTGGTGCCGCGCGGTGCCGACTCCGCCTACCTCTACTACCTCGACATGAGCGAGTTCAAGACGCTGCTGACCAAGGTAAGCGGGGAAGGGCGTTACTTCTCCCTCACCGACAGTCAGGGACAGGTGCTCTACAGCAGCAAGCCCCAGGGAGAGAGCGAGAGCCGCCCCAACAAGCTGGATATTCGCGGCAGCGAGTGGACCCTGACCGGTTATGTGGATCTCGACTATATCCGGGCCATGACCCAGGCGCTCAACGGCAAGATCACCCTGGCCCTGCTCGGGGTGGCGGCGCTGGTACTGGCCCTCTCCATGGTGGCCCTCAATCTGGCCTATAGACCCATCCTCTCCCTGCGCGACCTGGTGCAGGAGCTCTCCCAGGGCAATGGGGATCTGACCCGCCGGCTCACGGTGACCAGCAAGGATGATCTCGGCCAGATCTCGGCGGGCATCAACCGTTTCATCGAGCAGTTGCAGGGCATGATGGGGGAGGTGAGACAAGCGAGCGGCCAGCTCAATGAAGGGATATCGGCATTGGCGAGGCAGACGGGGTCGGCCCAGGGCCTGCTGGCGGAGCATGTGCGGGAGACCGAACAGGTGGTCACCGCCATCAACGAGATGAGCCGTACTGCCGTCTCGGTATCGGAGAGCGCGGCCAATACTGCCCAGCTGACCGGCCAGAGCCAGCAACTGGCCAACCAGTCGCGTCAGGTGGTGGATCAGGCCATGGCCAGCGTCACTGCGCTGGTGACGGAGGTGGAGGCCACGGCACACTCCATCGAAGCCATGCAGCAGGATGTGCAGCAGATAGGCTCGATTCTCGGGGTCATCGGTGGCATCGCAGAGCAGACCAACCTGCTGGCCCTCAACGCCGCCATCGAGGCGGCCCGGGCTGGTGAACAGGGGCGGGGGTTTGCGGTGGTGGCGGACGAAGTGCGCTCTCTGGCGGGACGCACCCAGAAGAGCACTGCCGAGATCCAGACCATGCTGACCCGGCTGCAACGGGGCACCCAGACCGTGGTGGCCGCCATGGGCAACACCCGGCAGAGTTGCCAGGATGCGGCGGAAAACACCAGCAAGGTGAATGCGTCACTGGATCTGATGGCGGGAGAAGTGGTGGAGATCAACGATCTCATCAGCCATATCGCCACGGCCGCGGAGGAGCAAAGTGCCGTTGCCGAGGAGATCAATCGCAACATGAGTGCCATCGCCGAGGTGATCACCCAGCTCAAGGGGAATGGCGAGCGCACCGTGGACAGCTCGAATGCCATGCAGCGCACCTATGACAGGCTGCGGGAGATAGTGGGACACTTCCGGCTGGAATAGCGCCGGCTGTGCGAGTCCCGGGTACCCTGGCCAGCAACATCGTGGCCGGGATGACCCCTCAGCGGGCTGACGTGAAAAATACCCAAAAAAGATGGGGGCGACTTGCGTCGCCCCCGATAGTCTTATCGCTCATATCCTTGAACGAAGTTGCTCCCTGCAATCCCTGACTATACCTCTTCCTTTAGGTTTCCCCTTCCCAATCCTTTGGGGTGTCCTTTAGCCATCATGGCCTGACGAGTCATCCGTTCCCGTCGCACTTTCTCCGTCCTGGGAGGTGTCCTTTACCACATCCTGTGGTGAGTCCATTTGCCCAACCCTGGCAGCCAGTCTTCCTGACCGACTTCATTGCGTCCGTGCAGGAGTAACTATAAGGATTTCGCGCAGGGCGACAATGACATGCTGAAAAACGTTTTTTTCAAACTGGTTTCCCGAGAAAGGATAATGAAGTTATCTTTTTTAAAATCATGGCTTTAATGATCTATTGTGCTGTTTTTTCACGCGCATCTTCCGACTATGGCGAGAATTTTGTTGGCACTTTGCTTACGCAGTCGATGGCGAATGTCTCACAAGGTGTTTAACTGCGGTTCAGAATCCGGGGAGACCGGTCAGTGTCGATCGCAGATGAGGGTGGAGGAGGGCAACGGGCATGATGCAGGTGGCGTGGTCCGGATCCCATTCAGGAGATAAAGGAGGGAAAGCGGGGGTGACCCAAGAGGAGATCGCCTCCCCTTGGGCGAGAGGGTCAGGGGTGCTGGCTGCCACCGTACCATTGGCATAGGTAGGCGGGTACCAGCATCTGGGGTGCCTGGTCAACGTGACAGACCACCAGCGGCATGGCGGGGGCTCCCTGGGCATGCACCAGGGCCGGTGTCATGGGCAGGACCAGGGCGACGAACAGAAACAGCGACGGGATCTTCATGGTTATCTCCTTGGTGACGGGAACGAATGTGACAAGCATCACTTTTTGAGTTAAGGCGAACCCGAAATCGGCGCAAGGTGACTGAAAAAATTCAACTAATGAAAAAACTTTGAATCCCGGTTGCACCCCGGTCGGTGAAAAAGGCGCCATCAGGATGCGTGCAAAATGCATATCCATATAAAAGAGATAGTGCACACGACTTGGCGATGAGGCTCGCCATCTGGCCCGGGCGGGCCGCCATGATCTGGGACAAGAGATGGATTATTCAACGATAAAGGAGCAGGTGATTATTTATGTGAGAGCAAACGGGATGACAAGCGAGGATAAATTCAAAGGTGGGTGAAGTTTATTCAAAAAATGAGCGTTTTGATTTTAATATAATGATTTATTTGATGTTTTTTATTGGTGGCTATCCATTTTTGGATATCATGGGTGAATGGAATTGCGTTCTTTGTGGAATATATTGGGGCCTTATTGCGTATTTATGCCGGATGGAGGGTGAGGGAAATGTCAGATATGTAAACTCCATCATAAATTAACTTCTGAATTTATGCAGTCTCGGGTGAATGTGATCAATGTCCAAGTTTGGTGGAGTTGCCAGACCTAATCTCTGCGTCGAAAGGCAAGGGCAGGATAGAACACAAGCCGAGTACCCTACATAAAGAATATCCCGCCTTAGCCACGAGCCTGAATAGAAGGAATCTATTCAATCACTCGCAGGGACCACTGCTAGACGGAATATCATCATGAGCAAATTTTATGTAGGTTCTGAAGTTGGCCAGTTGCGCCGTGTCATGTTGCACCGCCCCAACCTCAGTCTGAAGCGTCTGACCCCTTCCAACTGCCAGGATCTGCTGTTTGACGACGTCCTGTCCGTGGAACGTGCCGGTCAGGAGCACGACAAATTCGCTCAGGTACTGCGCGATCAGAATGTCGAAGTCTTCCTCCTGACCAATCTGCTGGCGGAAACCCTGGACGTGCCGGAAGCCAAAGCCTGGCTGCTGCAACACCAGGTCTCCGACTATCGCCTCGGCACTGCCCTGGCCAACGACGTGCGCTGCTTCCTGGCGGACATGCCTCACCGCGAGCTGGCCCGCATCCTCTCCGGCGGCCTCACCTACTCCGAGATGCCCTACAGCGGCGTCAACATGGTGGTCGGCATGCATGCCCCGACCGATTTCATCATCGAACCGCTGCCCAACCACCTCTTCACCCGCGACACCTCCTGCTGGGTCTATGGCGGCGTCTCCATCAACCCCATGGCCAAGGCCGCCCGTCGTCGCGAGACCAACCACGTGAAGGCCATCTACCGCTGGCACCCGCAGTTTGCCGGTCAGGAGTTCATCAAGTACTTCGGTGACGAGGAGCGCGACTACGACAACTCCACCATCGAAGGGGGCGACGTTCTGGTCATCGGCCGTGGCGCCGTGCTCATCGGCATGTCCGAGCGCACCACGCCGCAAGGGGTGGAGCATCTGGCCCGCAGCCTGTTCAAGCACGGTCAGGCCAAGCAGGTCATCGCCATGGAGCTGCCGAAACACCGTAGCTGCATGCACCTCGACACCGTCATGACCCACATGGATGTCGACACCTTCTCCGTCTATCCGGAAGTCATCCGTAAGGATGTGAACTGCTGGAGCCTGACCCCGGGCGGTGCCACCGGGATGAACATCAAGGAAGAGGGTTACTTCGTGACCGCCATCGAGAAGGCGCTGGGGGTGGATCAGCTCAGGCTCATCACCACCGGCGGCGACAGCTTCGAGGCCGAGCGGGAGCAGTGGAACGACGCCAACAACGTGCTGACCGTGCGCCCCGGCGTGGTGGTGGGTTACGAGCGCAACACCTACACCAACGAGAAGTACGACAAGGCCGGCATCACTGTGCTGCCCATCCCGGGTGAAGAGCTGGGACGTGGCCGCGGCGGCGCCCGCTGCATGAGCTGCCCGATGGAACGTGACGGCATCTGACAAGACGGCGTGGCGCCGGCAGAGGCTGGCGCCACACACACCCGAACTCGAGAGTAACACCCATGAAAAAACCAACTGTCGTCGTCGCCCTGGGGGGCAATGCCCTGCTCCGCCGCGGTGAACCTCTGGAAGCCGACATCCAGCGCAAGAACATCGCCACCGCCGCCAAGACCATCGCCCGCATCGCCGAGGATTACAACGTGGTGCTGGTGCACGGCAACGGCCCGCAAGTCGGCCTGCTGGCCCTGCAGAACAGCGCCTACACCAAGGTCTCCCCCTATCCCCTGGATGTGCTGGGTGCCGAGTCCCAGGGCATGATCGGCTACATGCTGATCCAGGAGTTGAAGAACCTGATGCCGAGCCGCAACGTCACCGCGCTGCTGACCCAGGTGCAGGTTGATCCCCAGGATCCGGCGTTTGCCAACCCGACCAAGTTTATCGGCCCCGTCTACGAAGAGGCGGAAGCCCGCACCCTGGCTGCCGAGAAGCACTGGGTGGTCAAGGCCGACGGCAAGTTCTTCCGCCGTGTGGTGCCGTCCCCGCTGCCCCAGCGCATCGTCGAAGGCGACGCCATCGAAACCCTGATTGCCCAGGGTCACCTCATCATCTGTACCGGTGGTGGTGGTATCCCGGTGACCTGGGATGGCCAGAGCCTGACCGGCATCGAGGCCGTCATCGACAAGGACATGTCTGCCGCCTACCTGGCCAAGCAGATCAAGGCCGACGCCCTGCTGATCCTGACCGACGCCGATGCAGTGTATCTGGATTGGGGCAAGCCGACCCAGCGTCCGCTGCGGGTCACCAGCCCGGACGAGCTGGCCGGGGTCAAGTTCGACGCCGGCTCCATGGGGCCCAAGGTCGAAGCCTCCTGCGAATTCGTCAAGGCGACCGGCGGCATGGTCGGCATCGGCTCCCTGGAAGATGGCCTCGCCATCCTCAAGGGGGAAGCCGGCACCAACATCGTCGCCACCAATACCGTCAATGCCTGAGCCAAGGCTCTGGTCTGAACAACTGCGTAGTCAATGACACTGCCAAATTGGTCTGAACAAATATAGAGAGAACTCATCATGGCTTTTAATCTGCGTAACCGTAACTTCCTGAAACTGCTGGACTTCACCCCGCGCGAAATCCAATACATGATCGATCTGGCCATCGACCTGAAGAAAGCCAAATACGGTGGCTATGAGCGCAAGCATCTGGTCGGCAAGAACATTGCCCTGATCTTCGAGAAGACCTCCACCCGCACCCGCTGTGCGTTTGAAGTGGCAGCCTTCGACCAGGGCGCCCAGGTCTCCTACCTCGGCCCGAGCGGTTCCCAAATCGGTCACAAGGAGTCCATGAAGGACACCGCCCGGGTGCTGGGCCGCATGTATGACGGCATCGAATACCGCGGCTACGGCCAGGAGATCGTCGAAGAGCTGGGGGCCCACGCCGGTGTGCCGGTCTGGAACGGCCTGACCAACGAATTCCACCCGACCCAGATCCTGGCGGACTTCATGACCATGCTGGAGCACGGCAAGGGCAAACGTCTGGATCAGATCAAGTTCGCCTACCTGGGTGACGCCCGCAACAACATGGGCAACTCCCTGATGGTGGGTGCCGCCAAGATGGGCATGGACATCCGTCTGGTGGCGCCGAAAGCCTTCTGGCCGGAAGAGGAGCTGGTTGCCACCTGCCGCCTCATCGCCGAAGAGACCGGTGCGCGCATCCACCTGACCGAAGACGTGAAAGAGGGTGTGCTGGGTGCCGACTTCCTCTACACCGACGTCTGGGTCTCCATGGGTGAAGCGAAGGAAGCCTGGGATCAACGGGTGAAACTGATGACCCCGTATCAGGTCAACATGGACGTCATCAACGCGACCAAGAACCCGGATGTAAAGTTCATGCACTGCCTGCCGGCGTTCCACAACGACGAGACCACCATGGGCAAGGAAGTAGCCGACAAATATGGCATGAAGGGCCTGGAAGTGACCGAGGACGTGTTCGAATCCGAGCACAGCATCGTGTTCGACGAGGCGGAAAACCGGATGCACACCATCAAGGCAGTGATGGTGGCTACGCTGGGCGACTGACGTCGTCAGTGGTGCCGGGGGGTGACCCCCGGCTTTTCAACCATGTGACAGCGGCATAATACCTCCAACCCTACGACCCGCAGCCTGCATGGATACCACACCCACAGAAGGAAGCTGGACCATGACCAAATTCAAGTTCCCGTCAGCCTACACGATACTGTTTGTGCTGATCGCCCTGGTGGCCGCCCTGAGCTGGATAGTGCCGGCCGGCAAATACGAGATGACCATGAACGAGGCCCTCGGCAAGGAAGTGCCGGTGGCCGGTACCTACAAACTGGTGGATGCCAATCCCCAGGGGATCGTCGACGTGCTGCTGGCACCCATCGACGGTCTCTACAACCACGACACCTACGAGGCTGGCGCCATCGACGTCTCCCTCTTCATCCTGATCATCGGTGGCTTCCTTGGCATCGTGACCAAGACAGGTGCCATCGATGCCGGCATCGAGCGCGTCACCGATCGCCTGCGTGGCCGTGAAGAGTGGATGATCCCCATCCTGATGGCGCTGTTCGCCGCAGGGGGTACCATCTACGGCATGGCGGAAGAGTCCCTGCCATTCTACACCCTGCTGGTGCCGGTAATGATGGCCGCCCGCTTCGACCCCGTGGTCGCTGCCGCGACCGTGCTGCTGGGGGCCGGTATCGGTACCCTGGGCTCCACCATCAACCCGTTCGCCACCGTGATCGCCGCCAACGCGGCCGGCATCTCCTTCACCGACGGCATCTGGTTGCGGGTCGCCATGCTGGTGGCCGGCTGGCTGATCTGCGTGGCCTATGTGATGCGTTACGCCAAGATGGTGCGAAGCGACCCCAGCAAATCCCTGGTGGCCGACAAGTGGGAAGAGAACCGTGCCCACTTCCTCGGCAACAAGAGCGACCAGATGCTGGAGTTCACCACCACCCGCAAGATCGTGCTGGGTATCTTCGTCGCCGCCTTTGCCGTGATGATCTACGGGGTGGCCGTGCTGGGCTGGTGGATGGCGCAGATCTCCGGCGTGTTCCTGGCTGCCGCCATCATCGTCGGCGTCATCTCCCGCATGAGCGAGGAGGAGCTGACCTCCAACTTCATCGACGGTGCTCGTGACCTGCTCGGCGTGGCCCTCATCATCGGTATCGCCCGCGGTATCGTGGTGGTGATGGACAACGGCATGATCACCCACACCATTTTGCACAGTGCAGAGGGGATAGTGACCGGCCTCTCCACCATCGTCTTCATCAACGTGATGTTCGTGCTGGAAGTGGTGCTCTCCTTCCTGGTGCCCTCTTCCTCCGGTCTGGCGGTGCTGACCATGCCGATCATGGCGCCGCTTGCCGACTTCGCCAACGTGGGTCGCGAGCTGGTGGTCACCGCCTACCAGTCCGCCTCCGGCCTGGTGAACCTGGTGACCCCGACCTCCGCCGTGGTCATGGGGGGGCTGGCCATTGCCAAGGTGCCCTATGTGCGCTGGCTGAAGTGGGTGGCCCCGCTGCTCGGCATGCTGACCGTGCTGATCGTGCTCTGCCTGAGCCTGGGCGCCGTGCTGGCATGAATGCCGACAGAGATAGGGACAACAACGGGAGCCTGGGGCTCCCGTTTTTGATGGCAGGCAAGGCGGGGCGCCCGGCCTCTCCCGTGGCCTGACTCCTTGCCGCGCGGGCAACAAAAAGGCGACCCCAGGGTCGCCTTCTGGCATCCAGCAGGGGTCAGCGGGCGTTTTCCAGGGTGCGCACCACGGCGGCGTGAGCCTGGCGGGTTCGGCTGATGTGGCGCGGGGCGATCAGTACCACGTCGTTGCCGGCCACGGCCCCCAGGATCTCGGGATTGGCGTTGCGATCCAGCAGGCGAGCCACCACGGTAGCGGCCCCCGGGGTGGTATGCACCAGCACCATCTGCTGGTTGTGGACCACGGCGCGCACCATGTCGTGGATGGAGCGGGTGCTGCCGGCGGGCTCCAGCTGCTCGTCCACCAGGGTGTAGACCTTCTTGCCGTTGGCGTTCTGGGCCTTGGCGACCCCGAGACGGCGCAGCAGGCGGGAGATGGTGGACTGGCTGATGTCCGCAAAACCGCGGGCGGAGAGCTCGCGGCGGATCTCCTCCTGGGTGCTGTAACAGTGCTGGCCGATGATCTGGCGGCAGGCGTCGAGCTGGGCCAGGTCGGACTCTGGTTCTGCTGGGCGGCTGAGGGTGTTGACCATGGCGACTTCCTTTGGCGATGAGCGATGGCGGTCTCGCCCAGTCTGTCGTTCCGGCTTTTCATAGCGAAAAACACTAATGAGGAGCACTCAAGCAGGGGATGAGCGAGGTATATCCATTACGGGATGGCAAATTATAACCAAAGGGGGAATAAGTGATGTGACAGGGTTCAAAAATGGGCCCGATGGGGCCCACATGGATATCCTTTGTCGGCAGGAAATCAGTAGCGTTCGCTGACGATGTCCTGGGTGAAGGACTTCTCGCAGTATTTGCACTTCATCCGCACCGCCCCTTTCACCTCGCGCACCCGGAAGTAGCTCTCCACCGGTTCGTTGTGGGAGATGCAGTTGGAGTTGGGGCAGTGGAAGACCCCTTCGATGAACTCCGGCAGCGCCAGTTGGTGCTTCTTCACCACCACGAAGTCTTCGATGATGTTGACGGTCGCCTTGGGGGCGAACAGGGCGAGCTGGTTGGCCTGCTGCTCGGTCAGACGGGTGTTCTCGATCTTGATGAGATCCTTCTTGCCGAGGGCGCCGGATTTGAGGTTGAAGCCGACGGTGATCCGCTCCTGGGTCTCGATCAGCTGGAACAGCTTGAGGATCTTGATGCCCTGGCCGGCGGGGACGTGGTCGATGACGGAGCCGTGGCGGATGGCTTCGACTTGCAGTTGGTTCTTCTCGGACATGATGTTCCCCTTTCCCTTAGACGGTTTCGTTCAGTACCAGTGCCAGCAGTGCCTGGCGGGCATAGACCCCGTTCTCCGCCTGCTGGAAGTAGTAGGCGTGGGGGGTCTTGTCGACGGCGACCTCGATCTCGTCAACCCGGGGCAGGGGATGGAGGATCTTCATGGTGGGCTTGGCCCCTTCCAGGGTCGCCAGCTCCAGCACGAACTTGGCGGCCATGTGCTTGTACTCGGTCTCGTCGAAGCGCTCCTTCTGGACGCGGGTCATGTAGAGGATGTCGAGCTCCGGCATCACCTCTTCCATGGTCTCGTGCACGCTGAAGCGGATGCCTTTCTCTTCCAGCTCCTCGCAGAGGTAGTCCGGCATGGCCAGGGCTTCCGGGGAGATGAAGAAGAAGCGGCAGTTGAACAGGCTCAGGGCCTGGGCCAGGGAGTGGACGGTGCGGCCGTACTTCAGGTCACCGACGAAGGCGACGTTGAGGCCGTCCAGCTTGCCTTGGGTCTCGTGGATGGAGAAGAGGTCGAGCAGGGTCTGGGTGGGATGCTGGTTGGAGCCGTCACCGCCGTTGATGACCGGCACCCGGGAGAACTCGGAGGCCAGACGGGCTGCCCCTTCCTTCGGGTGGCGCATCACCACCGCATCGGTGTAGGAGCTGATGATCTTGATGGAGTCGGCCAGAGTCTCGCCCTTCTTGGCGCTGGTGTTGCCGCCGTCAGCGAAGCCGATGATGTTGCCGCCCAGGCGCTGGACCGCGGTCTCGAAGGAGAGACGGGTGCGGGTGGAGGCTTCGAAGAAGCAACTGGCGACCAGCTTGTCTTTCAGCAGGCGGCTGTCGGGTTCGGCCTTCAACCGCTGTGCGGTGGCGACCACCAGTTCCATGTCGGACCGGGTCAGATCCGAGATGGAGATGACGTGTTTGTTATAGAGTGGATTGGTCATCGTCTGCATTCCCTTTGGCATCAATGAAGGTTTTTCCGGCACAAAAAAAAGCCCCTGAAACAGGGGCTCTTTTCAAAAAAAACGGGGGATCTGTGGGACGGGAACCGGAAACAACGGGGCCGCTCTGGTGCGCTCCACCCGTCTGCAAGGCTGCTTTTTTCATCAAAAACGGCATTGTCCTGTCCCGACCTTTTTCAAAACCGCACCGATTATAGGGCTGGTTTTTGAATTGTCAAAAATTTATTTCAGAGGCAGGATTTGGCCAGAAAAACGTTTAAGTGTCGCGAACTGGTCGACAAATCCAGAGTGCGTGCTGCGCCTGCAAGGGGGCGCCATCGGCGGCCATGCTGCGCAGGTAGCCGAGCCTGTGGTGCCCCTCCAGCAGGCAGTAGGGATGGGGCAGGGGGTGACCGTCCGGGTAGCAGGTTCCCGGGGCGGTGGCGAGGACGATGACAGGCTCGGACCAGGTGCCCCGGCGCAGCATGTCATCGCCGAGCCAGGAGCGGCGCACGTAGCGGTTGCTGCGCAGCATCTCGCCCCAGCGATCGATCACCTCCATGTGGCGGGAGTCTATCTGCTCGATAATCTGCGCGGTGGGCCAGTGCTCGCACTCAAACTGGTGGCTGGCGAGATCGATAAAGCTCCAGTTGGATTCAAAACCGCGCCAATGACGGTAAATCCACTGGGCGAGCACATTGGAGGGAATGGAGGGCACCAGGGGAGAGACTCTGTCCAGATAGTCGGCCAGGGTCTCCGTCTTGCGCTCATCCCGGAAGTTGAGGGGCGCAAGCTGTTGCAGCAGTCGGTAATTGAGCATGGGCAGCCTCCCTGAGCCTGGTTTCACCCTACCCCCATTTGTGTCCCATTCCTACCCCGTCGGGGCTGCAAATACAGCAGCTTACCCCCGCTCCTTGTTGGAATTGCGGGGATCTGCTCGTCATTTGTTCGATCGCATCGAAAGTGAGAAAAAAAGCCTTTACCTTTGACCTCCGCTTTGTATACTACGCCTCGTTTGTTGCAGGGGCGTAGTTCCAATTGGTAGAACAGCGGTCTCCAAAACCGATGGTTGCGGGTTCGAGTCCTGCCGCCCCTGCCATTTTTCAGAAAGGCCAGCTCATTGAGCTGGCCTTTCGCATTTCCGGCGTTTGCCACCGCCTCCGTTAGCCTCTTTTCCCCGCTTCGCCGCTGCCATTTCTGCCAATGGAGGCCGCTTTTCCCCTGTGCTACACCTTGCTTCCTGCCAGATGGCGCCCTCAGGCGCATCGCATCCGGCGGGCCCAAGGCGCTTCAACAAGGAGAGAGCGATGAACAAGGCAGTGGATACGCGTCACCCCCATGCCCATGCCGGTGGCTGGGTCCCCCGGGATCAGGCCCATGTGGCGCGCTGGGTACAGCGGCTGCGTCAGGCGGTCACCCGCCAGCCTCGCCCGCTGGTGGCCCCGATCGCCGGATTGAAGGCGCTGGTGGAGCAGGATCCTCTCCTGCATCAGCAGGCCCAGGGGATGTTTGACGAGGCGTGGCAGCACGAGCACAGCACGCCGCTCGGTCAGGTCCAGGTGCGCAGCTTCGATGAGTTCCTGCAGCTGCTCAACGGCATCATGACCACGGCCCCGGAAGCCTATCAGGATGTGCAGACCCAGGAGCCCGCCGGGCTGATCGGATTCCCCATCAATGCCCTGCTCAACTGGCCCATGGCGACGGCCGCCGGGTACGACTTTTTCGCCAATGCGCTGGTGAACCAGCAATTGCGCAAGATCCTCGGTTACTGGGCCGACTTCCTGCAAAGTCCCGCGTTCCGTTATGTGCTGACCGAGTCGGTGAGCCCCCTGGATCGCCAGACCCTGATCGTCCCCTGGCTGGGTGACGTGGCGAAACGGGAGATGGTCAAGGTGGCGCAGGGGGCGCTCGGGGCCGGCGACAACCCCACCCCAGAGCGCTTCGAGGGGATCTTCCACACCGCGCAGGGAGAGGAATACGAGGGCTTCGCCAGCTGGGACGACTTCTTCACCCGCCGCTTCTGCCCCGGCGTGCGGCCGGTGACGGCCCCGGACGATGACAGCGTGATCGCCAACGCCTGCGAGTCGGCCCCGCTGCAGGTGGTGACCGGGGTAAGACGGCAGGACGCCTTCTGGCTCAAGGGGCAGCCCTATTCCCTGGACAACCTGCTGGACTTCGACCCGCGCGCCGCCGCGTTCGAGGGGGGCACCCTCTATCAGGCCTTCCTCAGCGCCCTCAGCTATCACCGCTGGCACAGCCCGGTGAGCGGCACGGTGCGCTCGGTCAAGGTGGTCAACGGCAGCTACTACCTGGCCAACCGCCACCAGGGTTTCGACAGCCCGGCGGGGCCCGACCCCAGCGCCCCGAACCAGTCCCAGCCCTTCCTCACCGCGGTGGCGACCCGGGCACTCATCTTCATCGAGGCGGACAACCCCAAAATCGGCCTGATGTGCGTGGTGCCGGTGGGCATGGCCGAGGTGTCGAGCTGCGAGGTGACGGTGCAGCCGGGGCAGCGGATCGCGAAGGGGGAGCAGCTCGGCATGTTCCACTTCGGCGGCTCCACCCACTGCCTGCTGTTTCGCCCCGGTGTCGAGCTGGCGTTCGACTTCTACGGCCAGCAGCCGGGGCTGGAGGCGACCAACCCGAGGATCAACACGGCGCTGGCGCGGGTCAAATAACCCAGCCGCCGGACAGTAAAGGCCGCCCTTGAGGCGGCCTTGTTGTTGCGAATCCCTCAGGGTTGTCGTTGCAGCAGGAGATCCAGATAGGCGCCTTCGATCAACCGGGAGGGTTCGATACCGAGACGCGCCATGATGTCGTGAGCTTCCTGCATCCCCACCTCGAGCGGCTCGTCATCTTCCAGCACCACTTCCAGTTCGAGGAAGTGACCCAGCCCTTCAACCCGGTCGAGATGGATCCGGGTTCTGCCCACCAGAAACAGGGTCCGCTGTTTTCGCACTCTGCCAATCTGGCCGCAAGCCAGGGTGAGCGTTTCCCGCAGCTTGTCCGGCTCGTTCGTTGGCGTGATGTGGTAGTAGCTCTCCTTCGGACCCTGTTGATCAGGCCTGCGGTAGAAGATGAGCTGGCCTGCCGACGGGGAGAGCGTCCGCAATTTGAAGCGGCCCGATTCACAGCGAAAGAAGGTATCGTCCTGGGCGATGTCGACGGGGCCCTTGTCGGCGATGGCCGCGGCTCTGGGGATAAGGTCATCGACCCCGGCTATGCGGGCTTTGATCTCGATATTTCGTGGCATGGCAGCGGGTTCTCCTTGAAAACGGGATACCCAATCTAGCACAGCCCACGTTGCCGAGAGGGGGGCAACAGGGGGAGCACCAACTCGGTTCCTGATGGATGCTCAACCCTGCCCGCCAACCCTCTTTGCAGACGCCTGAAGCCGCCCTCAAGAGACAGGTCAGCGGGTGCTGGCCTGCTCTGCCGGTGCCTGCCCGTCATCCGCGATATGACCTCATGGCCGCCTTAGGGCGGCCTTGTGGTGCCTGCGGGTGTCAGCATGGAATAGTGAGCAGTCTGTTGCTGGTAGTGTGTTCTGTTGTTGATAGATGAAAAAATATCAGGATTCACTAAAGACCGTTCATCATTGTGCCGATAGAACTACCAAGATGGGGGTATTCCCGGCCCCCGGCTACCACAAGGATTCGTTGTCATGACTCTCTCGTTGCGCGGCAAGCTGCTCGCGGCCAGCCTGGGGGTAGTGCTGCTGATGGCAGCCCTGCTCGGTATTGTCGCCTTCCACACCCTCAAATCCCGCACCCTTGACGCCATCCAGAGCGAGGCGGTCAACTACGGCCACGCCCACTCGGTGGCCATCGGCAACTGGCTGGAGGATCGCAAGCACGCGGTCGACGCCCTGGCCGCCGTCATTGCGCGCGACCCCGACACGGCCCTGGTGCCCCACCTGTTGCAGACCCGCACCTCCGGCGGTTTCGGCCTCACCTATTTTGGTTCGGCGCAGGGGGAGATGACCCGCCACGATCCCGCCCTCAACACCGCCAACTATGACCCCAGGGCCCGCCCCTGGTACCAGAACGCCGACAAGGCGGGCAAGCTCATCGTCACGCCGCCCTATGTCAGCGTGACCATGCAGCAGATGGTGGTGACCCTGGCCGAGCCGGTGAGCCACCAGGGCCGGGTGATCGGGGTGGCCGGGGCGGATCTCTCCCTTGACGCCCTCATCGACGAGGTGCTGGCCATGAAGGTGCAGGGGGAGGGCTACGCCATGCTGCTCGATCGCACCGGCCTCATCGTCGGCCACCCGAACAAGGAGCTGGCGCTCAAGCAGGTGGCGGAGCTGGATCCCGGCCTCACCGGGGCGGCGCTGGATGCGTGGAGCCGCGACGGCGAACTGCACGGCGCCAACCTGAACGGGCGCGAGGTGCTGCTCTCGGTGCAGGGCGTGCCCGGCACCGACTGGCTGCTCGCCATGGTGATGTACAAGGAGGTGCTGGAGGCGCCGCTCGCCTCCCTGCTGTGGCAACTGGTGGGGCTGACCCTGGTGCTGCTGCTGGTGTTCGGTGCCCTGCTCATCGCCATGTTCAACTACCTGTTCGCGGATCTGGGACGGGTCTCCAGGGCGCTCGCCGACATTGCCCACGGGGAGGGGGATCTCACGGTGCAGATCGCCACCCGCAGCCAGGATGAGGTGGGGCAGCTGGCCCAGAACTTCAACCAGTTCGTGGCGCGACTGCACGGCATTGTCAGCCGGTTGCGGGACGTCACCGTCGAGCTGGCGGCCCAGTCCCGCACCCAGGCGGCGGGGGCCGAGGCCCGCAGCCAGCGGGTGCGCCAGCAGCAGGACGAGATCGTCATGGTAGCGACCGCAGTGACCGAGATGGCCTCCGCCACCCAGGAGATCGCCGGCAACGCCGAGTTTGCCGCCAACACCGCCGGCGATGCGGTGCGCCTCGCGGTGGCCGGCCAGTCCCAGGTCGGCCAGAGCCAGCGCAGCATCACGGGGCTGGCGGGGGAGGTCACCGACGCCAGCCAGACCATCCACGAGCTGGATGGCCACGCCCAGCAGATCAGCGGCATTCTGGCCACCATCAGCGGCATCGCCGAGCAGACCAATCTGCTGGCCCTGAACGCCGCCATCGAGGCGGCTCGGGCCGGGGAGCAGGGGCGCGGCTTTGCTGTGGTGGCGGACGAGGTGCGGGTGCTGTCGCGCCGCACTCACGACTCCACCGCCGAGATCCAGCAGATGATCGAGGCGCTGCAGCAGACCACCCGCAAGGCGGTGGGCGGCATGGAGACCAGTCGCCAGCTGGCGGGCACCAGCGTGGAGGACGCCGAAGCGGCGAATCTCAGCCTGGGCAGGATCAACGAAGCCATCGGCGCCATCAGCGACATGGCGACCCAGATAGCGGCGGCGGCCGAGGAGCAAACCTCGGTGACCGGCGAGATCAGCCGCAACACAGAGAATATCCGCCACGTCTCCCAGGCGCTGGCGGCCCAGGCCGGCGAAGAGGCCGCCCAGGCGGCCCAGCTCAAGTCTCTCACCGAGCGGCTAGAGCAGGAGATCGGGCGCTTCCGGCTCTAGGCTGCGACCCGGATGTGACAAAGGCGACCCCGGGGTCGCCTTTATTCATCCTGTGTATGGATATTAATTCGTCATGCACCCGCTGAATAATGCCGGGTCCTGGCCCTGCAACGGGCGCAGGCAGAGGCTCAGAGGGGCTTGATGTAGCTGTAGAACTCGTTGTCCCGCTGGTAGCCGTGCCCTTCGTAGAGGGCCTGAGCCTGTCGGTTGTCGGTGGCGGTGCTCAGCATCAGGAAGGCGGCGCCCGTCTCCTGGCCGTGGCGATCGGCCCGCGCCAGCAGCGCCTGGGCCACCCCCTGCTGGCGGGCCGCCGGCGCCACGAACAGATCGTACAGCAGCCAGACGGGCTTCAGGGCGAGGGAGCAGAACAGGGGATAGAGGTGGGCAAATCCCAGCACCACTCCCGCCTCGCTCTGGGCCACGAAGAGCACCGACTCCCCGGCGGTGCAGCGCTCCAGCAGGAAGGCTTCGGCAGCCTCGGGCCGGGCAGGCAGCCGGTAGAACGCCCGGTATTCCACGAACAGGGGGGTGACCCGGGGAATGTCACCGGGGGTGGCCTGGAAGATCCTCATGGGGCGTTCCCCGCCGGATCCTGGCTGACCCAGATCAGCCGGTCGGTGGCAAAGCCGAGCCCCCGGGCCCGCTCGACCAGGGCCTCTACCTTCTCTTTGGGGGGATGGGGCGTGCGGGAGAGGATCCAGAGGTACTGGAGGTTGTAACTGCTCACCAGGGAGAGGTCATAGTCCGTCGCCAGCACGTTGTAGCTGCCGTAGAAGGGGCCGAAGAAGCTCACCTTGAGGCGCCCCTCGTCGCTGTCGCCCACGAAGTAGGCGCGCCCCTCGGCCTCGCGCCACTCCCCCTGTTCGTCCTGCCCCCGGTTGATCACCCTGACACCGCCGTCATCCCGCAGGCTGTAGGTGGCGGTGACCCGGTTCAGGCCGCGCTCGAAACCGTGATCGAGGCGAGCCACCTCGTACCAGGTGCCCAGGTAGCGGTCGAGCTGGAAGGGCTTGACCACCTGGTGTCCCGGTGGAATGCCGGTGCAGGCGGTGGCCAGCAGGGTCAGAACGAGCAGGATCAGTGTGCGCATGTCATCCCTCCACGATACGCAGTTGTCCCGAGCGGAAGCGTGCCGCGTGTTCGCTCGGGGTGTTGCCAAAGAAGCGTTTGTATTCGCGACTGAACTGGGAGCCGCTCTCGTAGCCTACCTTGTCCGCCGCCACCCCGGCCTTGAGGCCGTCGTGCAGCATCATCAGCCGCGCCCGGTGCAGGCGCAGGGTCTTGATGTACTGCAGGGGCGAGGTGGCGGTGGCCGCCTTGAAGTGGTGGTGGAAGGCCGAGACGCTCATGTTCGCCTCCCGGGCCAGCTCCTCCACCGTCAGGTTCTCGGTAAAGCGCTGCTCCATGATACGCAGCACCCGGGCTATCTGGCTCACCTGGCTGTGACGGCTGGCCATGGCCAGCAGGGCGGGGGCACCCCCTTCGTGCAGGGCGTGGAACAGGATCTCGCGCACGATCTGGGGCCCCAGCACCCGGGCGTGGAGCGGTTTGTCCATCACGTCGATGAGGCGCTCCACCGCGCAGAGCATGGTCTCGGAGAGGGGCACGGAGACGACGCCGCGACCCGGCTCCGCCGGGGCGGGGGCCGCGTCCCCCATCTCCAGCAGCAGGGCCTGCAGCGCCGCCACGTCGATCTCCACCGAGAGCCCCACCAGAGGGGATTCGGGGGAGGCGAAGCACTCGCACTCGCAGGGCAGCGGCAGGGTCATCATCAGGTAGTGCTCGGGGTCGTAGCGGAAGGTGAAGTCCGAGAGATAGCCCACCTTGTGCCCCTGCAGGATGATGATCATGCGCGGGCGGTAGAGCACCGGGATGCGGTCGTGATGCTCCGTGGTGTAGATGAGGTGCACGCCGGGCACGGGGGCGGCGGTGATCCCCGGGTGGGGTGCCAGGGCGGCGAGCCGGCTGGCGAGGGCGGACTGGTGGGTCGCCGCGATGGGCTGATTTGTACTCATTTATCCAGGCTCAGTAGAAATAGGCAAGAAATCGGCAGAAAGCTCCCTTGATGGTAGGAGGTTATAAGAGAAAAATGCAACCCATACCTTACCGACTACGACCACCCCGGGAGATCCCATGAACAACTTCATCCTGCACACCCCCACCAAGGTACTGTTCGGCAAGGGCCAGGTGGCCCAGCTGCGCGGCCAGATCCCCAGCGACGCCCGCATCCTCGTCACCTACGGCGGTGGCAGCGTGGTGCGCAGCGGTCTGCTGGACCAGATCCGCCGCGAGCTGGCCGGCCTGACCCTGTTTGAATTTGGCGGCATCGAGCCCAACCCCACCTACGAGACCCTGATGGGCGCGGTCGAGTTGGCCCGCGCCGAGAAGGTCGACTTCCTGCTGGCAGTGGGCGGCGGCTCCGTGCTGGACGGCTCCAAGTTCATCGCCGCGGCCGCTCACTACGATCCGGCCAGGGATCCCTGGCACATCCTCGAGACCGTCGGGGGCGAGGTGGCCTCCGCCATTCCCCTGGGCAGCGTGCTGACCCTGCCGGCCACCGGTTCCGAGATGAACATGGGCGCCGTCATCACCCGCAAGAGCACAGGGGACAAGCAGCACTTCTTCTCGCCCTTCGTGATGCCGCGCTTCGCCGTGCTCGACCCCGTGCTCACCTACACCCTGCCCGCCCGTCAGGTGGCCAATGGGGTGGTGGATGCCTTCATCCACACCCTGGAGCAGTACCTCACCTACCCGGTGGATGCCAAGGTGCAGGATCGCTTTGCAGAAGGGCTGCTGCTGACCCTGGCGGAAGAGGGGCCCAAGGCGCTGGTGGAGCCGGAAAACTACGACGTGCGTGCCAACATCATGTGGAGCGCCACCCTGGCACTGAACGGCCTGATCGGAGCCGGCGTGCCCCAGGACTGGGCCACCCACATGCTGGGCCACGAGATCACCGCCCTGCACGGTCTGGACCACGCCCAGACCCTGGCGGTGGTGCTGCCCGCCCTGCTGCAGGCCAAGCGCGAGCAGAAGCGCGCCAAGCTGCTGCAATACGCCGAGCGGGTCTGGGATCTGCGCAGCGGCAGTGACGAGGAGCGTATCGACGGGGCCATCGCCGCCACCCGCGACTTCTTCGAGCGGATGGGGATCAAGACCCGGCTGCGGGATTACGTGGCCGACGCCCGGATCGACGCCCTGCTGGCCAAGCTCGAAGAGCACGGCATGACCGCCCTGGGTGAGCACGGCGACATCGACCTGGCCCAGAGCCGGCATATTTATGAGGCGGCCTGGTAAGCAGAGCGCGCCTGAAACGGGCCGCAGGCCCGGTTGCACCAGGGGGCCCGAACCCGCCAGCAGGCGGGGACGCGGCCCCCTGATCGTTGCAAAATGGTTACTTTTTCCCTTTTCATCTCATCAGATGAGCCAACGGCAGATTTCGTAAGAACAAAAAACGCTAAGGTAGAGGCCGGGTTAAACATTTTTTTTGACTGGTTGGATCACTTTTTTTAGCGCTTTTTGCTGGTATAAGCCCCTAATTTGGTTTGTTTTTTTTAATCATGGTCCGGGATGGGCTGAATTCTGTACCCGCCCGACCGGGGCCGTGGTTGTAATAAAACTCCAAAATTTGATACTAATCACCCTCGCGCCTGAAAAGCGGGGGCCTGACCGTGACAGGAGGTCGAGGTGAAGCCTGCTGATTTTCATAACAAAGGGCCCGTGACCTGCACTTTGATCATGCCTTGTCCCCTCAGACATGAGAGACTTGGCGATGATTGTTTATTAACCATCAGGGAATAGTCATGCAGATTGGAATACCGAGAGAGAGTCTCGCCGGTGAGACCCGGGTCGCAGCGACCCCGGCCACTGTCGAGCAGCTGAAAAAGCTCGGCTTCGAGGTTGCCATCGAGGCCGGTGCCGGCCTGCGAGCCAGCTTCGATGATGCCGCCTTCGAGGCTGCCGGTGCCAGCGTGGTACCGAACGTCTGGCAAGCCGACCTTGTCTTCAAGGTCAACGCGCCGACCGAGGCCGAAATCGCACAAATTAAGGATGGTGCCACCCTGGTGAGCTTCATCTGGCCCGCCCAGAACCCCGAGCTGGTCAAGAAGCTTTCCGAGCGCAACATCAATGTGATGGCGATGGACATGGTGCCGCGGATCTCCCGTGCCCAGTCCCTCGACGCCCTCTCTTCCATGGCCAACATCGGTGGCTATCGCGCCGTCGTGGAAGCCGCGCACCAGTTCGGTCGCTTCTTCACCGGCCAGATCACCGCCGCCGGTAAAGTACCGCCCGCCAAGGTGCTGGTCATCGGTGCTGGTGTGGCCGGTCTGGCCGCCATCGGGACCGCCGGTTCCCTCGGTGCCATCGTGCGTGCCTTCGATACCCGTCTGGAAGTGGCCGAGCAGATCGAGTCCATGGGTGGGGAATTCCTCAAGCTGGACTTCGGCGGCGAAGATGGCGCATCCAGCGACGGTTACGCCAAGGTGATGAGCGAAGAGTTCATCAAGGCCGAGATGGAGCTGTTCGCCCAGCAGGCCAAGGAAGTGGACATCATCATCACTACCGCCCTGATCCCGGGCAAGCCGGCACCCAAGCTCATCACCAAGGAAATGGTGGACAGCATGAAGCCGGGCTCCGTCATCGTGGACATGGCGGCCCAGGCCGGCGGCAACTGCGAATACACGGTACCGGGTGAACTGCATGTCACCGACAACGGCGTCAAGGTGATCGGTTACACCGATCTGCCGGGCCGCCTGCCTGCCCAATCCTCCCAGCTCTACGGCACCAACCTGGTGAACCTGATGAAGCTGATGTGCAAGGAGAAGGACGGCAACGTCGCCATCGACTTCGAAGACGTGGTGCAGCGCAACATGACGGTGGTCCAGGCCGGTGAAGTGACCTTCCCGCCCCCCGCCATCTCCGTCTCTGCCGCCCCGCAGAAACCCGCTGCCGCCAAACCGGCCGCCAAGAAGGAAGAGGCCAAGCCCTCCAACAAGAAGTTCGTGTTCGGTGCCCTCGGCATCGCCGCCTTCGGTTGGGTGGCCGCCGTAGCGCCTGCCGCCTTCCTCTCCCACTTCACCGTCTTCATCCTGGCCTGCGTGGTCGGTTACTACGTGGTGTGGAACGTCTCTCACGCCCTGCACACGCCGCTGATGTCGGTCACCAATGCCATCTCCGGCATCATCGTGGTCGGTGCGCTGTTGCAGATTGGACAAGGGTCGACCCTGGTCACCGTGCTGGCCTTTGTCGCCGTGCTGATTGCCAGTATCAACATCTTCGGTGGCTTCACCGTCACTCAGCGCATGCTGAAGATGTTCCGTAAGGATTAAGGGGGTTTAACGTGTCTCAAGGACTGGTAACAGCATCCTATATCGTTGCCGCCGTGCTCTTCATCCTCAGTCTCGCGGGACTGTCGAAGCAAGAAACGGCCAAGCATGGCAACCTGTTCGGTATCGCGGGGATGGCCATCGCCCTGCTCGCGACCGTGTTCAACCCGGAAACCAGTGGCGTCCACTGGATCATCCTGGCCATGGCCATCGGTGGCGCCATCGGCGTGCGGCTGGCCCTCAAGGTCGAGATGACCGAGATGCCCGAGCTGGTGGCCGTGCTGCACAGCTTCGTGGGCATGGCAGCGGTGCTGGTGGGCTTCAACAGCTTCATCGATCTGCACCCCTCCGCCCCCGCTGAAGTGGTGGTCTCCGTCGGCTCCAACCTGGATGCGACCCTGGCAGCCGCCCGGGCGGCGTTCGAGCAGGCGGCAAGCGTCGCCCAGGTCGAGCACCTCTCCGGCGCCATGCTGAACATCCACCTGGTGGAAGTGTTCCTGGGCGTCTTCATCGGTGCCGTGACCTTCACCGGTTCCGTGGTGGCGTTCGGCAAGCTGCGTGGCCTCATCTCTTCCAAGCCGCTGATGCTGCCGCACCGCCACAAGCTGAACCTGCTGGCCGTGGTGGTCTCCATCGCGCTGATGATCCACTTCGTCAACGCCGGTGGCTCCACCTTCGCCCTGCTGGTGATGACCCTGATCGCCTTCGCCTTCGGCTGGCACCTGGTCGCCTCCATCGGTGGTGCGGACATGCCGGTGGTGGTCTCCATGCTGAACTCCTACTCCGGTTGGGCGGCGGCGGCGGCGGGCTTCATGCTCTCCAATGACCTGCTGATCGTCACCGGTGCCCTGGTGGGTTCCTCCGGTGCCATCCTCTCCTACATCATGTGCAAGGCGATGAACCGCTCCTTCATCTCCGTGATCGCAGGAGGCTTTGGCTCCGACGGCGTGGCCTCCACCGCCGAGCAGGAGCTGGGCGAATACCGCGAGACCAACGCCGAAGACGTGGCCGACATGCTGAAGAACGCCAGCTCCGTCATCATCACCCCAGGCTACGGCATGGCGGTGGCGCAGGCCCAGTACCCGGTGGCCGAGATCACCCAGAAGCTGCGTGATCGCGGCGTCAAGGTGCGCTTCGGCATCCACCCGGTGGCCGGTCGTCTGCCTGGTCACATGAACGTGCTGCTGGCGGAAGCGAAAGTCCCCTATGACATCGTGCTGGAAATGGACGAGATCAACGATGACTTCGCCGACACCGACGTGGTGCTGGTGATCGGTGCCAACGACACCGTCAACCCGGCCGCCATGGAAGATCCGGGCAGCCCCATCGCCGGCATGCCGGTGCTGGAAGTGTGGAAGGCGCAGAATGTCATCGGCTTCAAGCGCTCCATGAACACTGGCTACGCCGGTGTCCAGAACCCGCTGTTCTTCAAGGAGAACACCCAGATGCTGTTTGGCGATGCCAAGGCCAGCGTCGAGGCCATCCTGAAGGCGCTGTAAGCGTTGACCGGATGAGACAAAAAGGGGGCTTCGGCCCCCTTTTTTTATGACCAGAGTGGATGACCGTGGCAGGGAACAGACAGACGGTGGTGCCTGCCTGTCTGGACTGACTGGCGAGCCCTGGCTCAATTAAAGTTGAGCAAAAGCACCAAAAAACCACCTTGAAGGCCTCTCATGAGGCCTTTTTGTCATTTCAGTCGTGATTTTGCTCACATTTTGTGGTGTTGTCTCACCAGTCGGGCATAATGCCCGCGCAAAAAGCGGATTTGCTCAATTTTATTTGAGTCCGCTTCGAATATCCTTACCCAACGTTGACCGGATGACCCCATGACCGAGGTAGCTCCCTTGCGCGACGCCAGCACACTGACCGATGAAGAGCGCCATCTGATTGCCAGCTTCGAGCCTGCGGTGGCGGCGCTGTCCGCCCTGTTTGGCCCGGGCTGCGAGGTGGTGCTGCACGCCTTTGACAGTCTGCACGCCTCCGTCATCAAGATTGCCAACGGCCACATCACCGGCCGCCAGGAGGGAGCGCCGGTCACCGATTTTGCGCTCGACAAGTTGCACAGTGCCGCCGGCAGCCAGTGGAGCAGTTATTTCTCCCGCACCCGGGAGGGCACCCTGCTGAAGTCCTCGTCCATCACCATCAGCAACCGCGAGGGCAAACCCATCGGTATGCTGTGCGTGAATTTCAGCCTGGACACGCCCCTTGGCAGCCTGCTCGACACCTTTGCCCCGCCCGCAGTGCCCCCTGCCCACGGCACCGAGACCTTCGCCAGCTCGGTGGATGATCTGGTGGCGCAGGTGATCGCCAAGGTGGACAGGGATCCCGGGCTGGGCAGCAGCGTGCGCAACAAGGCGATCGTGCACCGGCTCTACGACATGGGCATCTTCGAGATCAAGGATGCCGCCCAACTGGTGGCCGAGCTGCTCGGCATCTCCCGCCATACCGTTTACCTGCATATCCGCAATCACAAGGCGGAACTGGCCGAACAACAATGACGAGCCCGCACGCGGGCGCCATGAACATGAGACACATCGCAATGAACGCACAATGGACCGACTTTATTACCCTGCTCAAGCGTGAAGTGGTGCCGGCCCTCGGCTGCACCGAGCCCATGTCGGTCGCCCTGGCGGCGGCCAACTGCCGCAAGCTGCTGGGGCAGGTACCGACCCGCACCCGCGTCTGGGTCAGCGGCAATCTGTTCAAGAACGGCATGGGGGTCGGCGTGCCCGGCACCGGCATGATCGGCCTGCCGGTGGCTGCCGCAGTGGGCATCACCGGTGGCAACCCGGATGCCGGGCTGGAGGTGCTCAAGAGCCTCACGCCGGATCAGGTCGAGGCGGCCAAGGGGCTGCTGCCCACCATAGAGGTGGATGTGAAGGATGTGCCCGACGTGCTCTACGCCGAGGTGCTGGCCGAAGTGGAGGGGCACAGCGCCCGGGTGGTGATCTGTACCGACCACACCCGCATCGTGCTGATGGAGAAGGATGGCGAGGTGCTGATGGTGCAGGACAGCGCCCCCGGGGTGCAGATCCAGCCAGCCAAGGCCGACAAGCCCGCCATGACCCTGAAGGAGATCGTGGCCTTCGCACTGGAGGTGCCGCTGGTCGAGATCGACTTCATCCGCGAGGCGGCCACCATGAACCAGGCGCTGGCGGACGAAGGGCTGCAGGGCTATGGCCTGCGCATCGGCAAGATCCTCACCGATCAGGTGGAGCGCAAGCTGCTTTCCGACGACCTGATGACCCTGGCCATGCGCCTGTCGTCTGCCGCCTCCGATGCGCGGATGGATGGCGCCATGCTGCCCGCCATGTCCAACTCCGGTTCCGGCAACCAGGGCATTGCCGCCACCATGCCGGTGGTCGCCGCCGCCCGCTTCCTCAAGGCCGATGACGAGCAGCTGGCCCGTGCCCTGGTGATGAGCCATCTGGTGGCCATCTACATCAAGGCCTACCAGAACAAGCTCTCCGCCCTGTGTGCAGCCAGTACCGCCGCCATGGGATCGGGGGCCGCCATCACCTGGCTGCTGGGGGGCCAGTTCGAGCAGATCAGCCACTGCATCAACAACATGATTGGGGATGTTTCCGGCATCATCTGCGACGGCGCCGGCAGCGCCTGCTCCATGAAGGTCTCCACCTCCACCTCGGCGGCGGTGAAATCCTCGCTGATGGCCATCAACAACCTGCGCGTGCCCCAGAGCGAGGGGATCGTCTCGGACGATGTGGATCAGACCATCGCCAACCTGGGTCGCCTCTCCAGGGAGGGGATGCTGGATACCGACATCGAGATCATCAACATCATGCGGGCCAAGCAGCAGGGTAAGCACCAGTGACCCCGGAGTGCCGCCGTCGGCCATAAAAAAACCGGAGCCAGTGGCTCCGGTTTTTCATTGTCCGTTCGCTACTCAGCCGCGACCGAGACGGTTGTCCGGGTAGTTCTTGGCCAACACTTCGCGGGCATGCTGGGCCAGGGTCGGCATCTTCAGGGTGTCATAGGCGTTGACCATGATTTCCAGTGCCTTCTCGGTTTCCACCGTGTCGGGATAGGTCTCGACGATCAGCTTGGCGCGGTTGGCGGCGGCGATCAGGGCGTCACGCTTGACGTAGTACTCGGCTACCCCTAGGTCATAGCGGGCAAGACGGTTCTTCAGGCCGATCATGCGGGCACGGGCATCGGCTGCATAGCTGCTGTTGGGGTAGTTCTGCAGCAGGGTCTTGAAGTCCTGGAAGGCCTGACGGGCGTAGGAGGGGTCCTTGTCATCCCGATTGATGCCGAGGAAATCCTGGAAGAAGTTGTAATCCGCCGCCATGTTGGTCAGGCCGCGCATATAGAAGACGTAATCGATGTTCTTGTGCGCCGGGTTCAGGCGGATGAAACGGTCGATGTTGGCGATCGCCTGGGCGGTATCATCCTGCTTGTAGTAGGCATAGATGAGATCGAGCTGAACCTGGTTGGAGTAGGCACCGAACGGGTAACGAGAGTCCAGCGCTTCCAGCAGTTCGATGGCATTGAGGTAGTTGCCGGTATCCAGTTTGATGCGGGCTTTCTGGTACAGAACTTCCGGCGGTTCGTCGGGAACCTTGGGTTTGGTGCTGGAACAGCCAGTGATCAGGGTAGCGACCAAGGCGAGCGACATCAGCAGGTGAGACTTCTTTCCCATCAACAACATCCGGTCCATTTCCACGAAATTGGCAAAGTATCCGTTATGCTTGGCTAAAAGAAAAGCTAGAATACCCGGATTATTTCGAATTGATACCCCCGCTCAAGAGACCATACATGAGCCAGCATATTGAACTGACAGGCGAATTTCAGGATCACCAATTCGGGCAACGACTAGACCAGGCCCTGGCCGAATTGTTTCCCGACTACTCCCGGACCCGCATCAAGGAGTGGATTTTACAGGACAGAGTGACCCTGGACGGTCAGGTTGCCAATACCCCGCGCGAGAAAGTGGTGGCCGGGCAGCAGGTACATGTGAATGTGGAACTGGCAGACGACACCCGCTGGGATGCCCAGAACATCGAGCTGAACATTGTCTATGAAGATGAACACATCCTGGTGATCGACAAGCCGGCCGGCCTGGTGGTTCACCCGGGCGCCGGTACGCCGGACGGCACCGTGCTCAACGCCCTGCTGCACCGCTACCCCGGCATCGCCGAGGTCCCCCGTGCCGGTATCGTGCACCGTCTGGACAAAGACACCACGGGGTTGATGGTGGTCGCCAAGACCATTCCCGCCCAGACCCACCTGGTGGAAGCCCTGCAGGCACGCCAGATCACCCGTGAGTACGAGGCGATTGCCATCGGTCACATGACCGCCGGCGGCACCGTCGATGCCCCCATCGGTCGTCACCCGACCCAGCGTACCCACATGGCTGTGGTGCCCAACGGGCGCGAGTCCGTCACCCACTACCGGGTGCACGAGAAGTTCCGTGGTCACACCCGTCTGCGGTTGCGCCTGGAAACCGGCCGTACCCACCAGATCCGTGTCCACATGGCCCACATCAAGCATCCGCTGGTGGGGGATCCCGCCTACGGTGGCCGTCTGCGTCTGCTGCGCAACGCCACCCCCGAACTGACCGAGGCCCTGCGCGGTTTCCACCGTCAGGCGCTGCACGCCACCATGCTGAAGCTGGCGCACCCCATCACGGGTGAAGTGATGGAGTGGCACTCCCCCACGCCGCAGGACATGGTGGCGCTGATGGAAGTGCTGCGGGCGGATACCCTGGCCAATCCGGACGATCTGGTCTGGAACTGATCCCGAGGGCGGCCTTGCGACGATTCCTGCCGTAACCTGCCCTCCATGATCTGATGCGGGGCCCCTTGACTGGTTGCAGCCAAGGGGCCCCGTTTTCATATGAACGAAAGGAGCCACAGATGAACTGGATCACACCCGACTGGCCCGCGCCGGGCAATGTCAGGGCTCTCTCGACCACCCGGGACGGCGGCATCAGCGAAGGGGTTTTTGCCGGCCTGAACCTCGGGGCCCATGTGGGCGATGCACCGGCCAGGGTCGAGGCCAACCGCGCCCGACTGCAGCAGGTGGCGGGGATCCCCGACACTCTCAACTGGCTCAACCAGGTACATGGCATCGCCGTCCATCCGGTGAGCGACCGTTATGAGCGCGCACCGGATGCCGATGCCGCCTGTGCTCATGAGGCGGGGCAGGCCTGCATCGTGATGACTGCCGACTGCCTGCCGGTGCTGTTCTGCGATCGGGCAGGCACCGTAGTGGCGGCGGCCCATGCCGGCTGGCGCGGACTGCAGGGGGGCGTATTGGAGGCAAGCATCGCCGCCATGGGCTGCGAGCCTGGCGAGATCCTGGCCTGGCTGGGCCCGGCCATCGGTCCCGCCGCGTTCGAAGTGGGTGGCGAGGTGCGTGAGGCCTTCATGGCGGAGCAGGCCGAGGCGGCGACTGCATTCGTGCCATCCCTCAACGAAGGGAAATGGCTGGCGGATATCTACCAGCTGGCCCGACTGCGCCTCGCCCGCGCCGGCGTCACCGCCATCTATGGCGGCGAATACTGCACCTTCAACGACAGCGAGCGCTTCTACTCCTATCGCCGCGACGGGCAGACGGGTCGCATGGCCTCCCTCGTGTGGCTGGAAAAATAGCCGAAGAGGCGCTGGCGCGTTGCCACAAGCGCCTCCTCACTCTCTGGTGATGGCCCTCCGCGACCATGTCTTGCTGCCGAGCAGGCTCAGGGGGCAGGCTGCCATTGCGAGGTCGTTTTCCCCCGGTCACCGCTATTGAGGAAAAAATAAACAGCCACCCCTTGAAATTGCCCTTCAAGACCACATCTTCCTTGTCAGAAAGCGATGTTGTTGCCGCGCATGCGGCGTCTGTCTTGAAGGGGGAGTGCAATGCGCCTCGATCGCCTGACCAGCAAATTCCAGATTGCCATTTCCGATGCCCAGTCTCTTGCACTGGGTCGTGACCACCAATTCATCGAACCCGTCCATCTGATGAGCGCCTTGCTCAATCAGGACGGCGGATCCATTCGTCCGCTGCTCACCTTGACCGGGCTCGACATCAATACCCTGCGCTCGCGCCTCGGCGAGGAGCTGGATCGCCTGCCCCGCGTCAGCGGGGTGGAAGGGGACGTACAGCTCTCCAACGGCCTCGGCCGCCTGCTCAACGTCTGCGACAAGCTGGCCCAGCAGCGCAAGGATCAGTTCATCTCGTCCGAGCTGTTCGTGCTGGCGGCCCTGGACGAGAAGGGGACGCTGGGCGAGCTGCTGCGTGCCCAGGGGCTGACCAAGGAAAAACTTGAGGCAGCCATCGACAAGGTCCGTGGCGGCAAGAAGGTGGAGGATGCCAACGCCGAGGAGAATCGCCAGGCGCTGGAGAAGTACACCATCGATCTCACCGAGCGGGCAGAACTCGGCAAGCTCGACCCGGTGATCGGCCGGGATGACGAGATTCGCCGCACCATCCAGGTGCTGCAACGCCGCACCAAGAACAACCCGGTGCTGATCGGTGCCCCCGGCGTCGGCAAGACCGCCATCGTCGAGGGGCTGGCCCAGCGCATCATCAATGGCGAAGTGCCGGAAGGGCTCAAGAACAAGCGGGTGCTGTCGCTCGACATGGGGGCCCTGGTGGCCGGTGCCAAGTATCGCGGCGAGTTCGAGGAACGCCTCAAGGCGGTTCTGAACGATCTGGCCAAGGAGGAGGGCAGCGTCATCCTCTTCGTGGACGAACTGCACACCATGGTCGGCGCCGGCAAGGGCGAGGGTGCCATGGATGCGGGCAACATGCTCAAGCCCGCCCTGGCCCGCGGCGAGCTGCACTGCGTCGGGGCCACCACCCTCGATGAGTACAGGCAGTACGTGGAGAAGGATGCCGCGCTGGAGCGCCGTTTCCAGAAGGTGCTGGTGGAGGAGCCCTCGGTGGAGGACACCATCGCCATCCTGCGTGGCCTGAAGGAGCGCTACGAGCTGCACCACCATGTGCAGATCACCGACCCCGCCATCGTCGCGGCGGCCCAGCTCTCCCACCGCTACATCGCGGATCGCCAGCTGCCTGACAAGGCCATCGACCTCATCGACGAGGCGGCGGCCAGCATCCGGCTCCAGATCGACTCCAAGCCGGAATCCCTGGACCGGCTCGAGCGGCGCATCATCCAGCTCAAGCTGGAGCAGCAGGCGCTGATGAAGGAGGACGATGACGCCAGCCGCAAGCGCCTCGATCTGCTCAATCAGGAGCTGACGGAAAAAGAGCGGGAATACAACGAGCTGGAAGAGGTGTGGAAGGCCGAGAAGGCTGCCCTCGCCGGGACTCAGCACATCAAGGCGGCACTGGAGCAGGCCCGTCAGGATCTCGAGGTGGCGCGCCGCGCAGGGGATTTGGGTCGCATGTCCGAGTTGCAGTACGGCCGCATCCCGGAGCTGGAGAAACAGCTGGATCTCGCCACCCAGGCCGAGATGCAGGAGACCAGCCTGCTGCGCAACAGAGTCACCGACGTGGAGATCGCCGACGTCCTGGCCCGCTGGACCGGCATTCCGGTGGCCCGCATGCTGGAAGGGGAACGGGAGAAGCTGCTGCGGATGGAGGATCAGCTGCACAGCCGGGTGATCGGCCAGGAAGAGGCGGTGGACGCCGTCTCCAACGCCATTCGCCGCTCTCGTGCCGGGCTGTCCGACCCGAACCGCCCCATCGGCTCCTTCCTCTTCCTCGGCCCCACCGGGGTGGGCAAGACCGAGCTGTGCAAGGCGCTGGCGGAGTTCCTGTTCGATACCCAGGACGCCATGGTGCGGATCGACATGTCCGAGTTCATGGAGAAACACAGCGTGGCCCGTCTGGTGGGGGCGCCTCCGGGATACGTGGGTTACGAGGAAGGGGGCTATCTCACCGAGGCGGTGCGCCGTCGCCCCTACTCGGTGATCCTGCTGGACGAGGTGGAGAAGGCGCATCCCGATGTCTTCAACATCCTGTTGCAGGTGCTGGACGATGGCCGCCTGACCGACGGTCAGGGGCGTACCGTGGACTTCCGCAACACCGTAGTGATCATGACCTCCAACCTCGGGTCTGATCTCATCCAGGAGCACCACTCCGAGAAGGATTACGACGAGATGAAGGCCATGCTGATGGAGGTGCTGACCCGCAGCTTCCGGCCGGAATTCATCAACCGGATCGACGAGACCGTGGTGTTCCACCCGCTCGGTGAGGAGCACATCAAGTCCATCGCCCGCATCCAGCTCAAGAGCCTGATGAGCCGTCTGGAGTCCCAGGGCTTCGAGGTGGAGGTGAGCGAGGAGCTGCTGACCAAGCTGGTTCATGCCGGGTTCGATCCCGTCTACGGGGCGCGTCCCCTCAAGCGGGCGATCCAGCAGAAGGTGGAGAACCCGCTGGCCCAGGCCCTGCTCAGCGGCCGGGTCATCCCGGGCAAGACACTGCGGCTGGGGGCCGACAGCAACGGCCTCACCATGACCCAGTAATGGGATTGTCGATGAAAAACGCAGGCCTCGTGCCTGCGTTTTGTTTTCTGAGGGATTGAGATGCTGACGTTTTCCGTTTTGGTGGATGACGACGTTCATCTGCCTGGCTGTCTGCCCGAGCGAGGGTTGGCGCTGCTGCTGGAGTGTGACGGCCTCAGGGTGCTGTTCGACAGCGGCCGTGGCCGGGCGCTGTGCCACAACGCCGCCGTGATGGGGATCGATCTCGCCTCTCTCACCCATGTGGCGCTCTCTCACGGTCATTACGACCATGTGGGCGGGGTCGGCTCGCTGCCCGCTTATCCAAGACCCATCCCGCTCATAGCCTGTCCGGACGTGTTCTGCGAGCGGGGCTACTTCCTGTCGCTGCCCTTCTGGCGGCGCAACCTCTATCGCCTGTCGGGGGCGCTGGATCGGGAGTCGCTGTCGGCCAGAGGCTTGCTTCCCCACTGCTCGTCCGAGCCGATGTGGCTCTCGGATCGTCTGGTGTTCCTCGGCAGCATTGTGCGGCGCGACCGGGCTGCGCCTTCGCTACTCGGCTACATAGTGCGGGGTGGGCGGGTGGAGAAAGACCTCATCAGCGACGACTCGGCGCTGGCCTACACGAGCGAGCAGGGGCTCATCGTCTTTATCGGCTGCGGTCACGCCGGGGTCGAGAACATCATCGAGTGTGCCAAGGAGGTGTGTGGCGACGAGCGGATCCACGCCGTCATCGGCGGCCTGCACCTGAAGTTTTCCGGCCCGCAGCGGGCGGTGGCGCTCGGAGCCTATCTGCAGGAAGAGGCGGTGGAGCGGTTGTTTGCCTGCCACTGCACCGGCAGCAGAAAGGCGGGGCTGCCGCGCCAGCACCAGATCGGGGCGGGTTTTGAGCACAGTTTTTCGGCGTAAAAAAAGCGGCAATCCGAAGATTGCCGGGAGGAATGTATTCGATGCGATCTGACGTGGGTTGAGCGGATCGCAGGGGCAAGCCCCAGGGTCGGCAGGCACAGTCAGCGACCATGCCCGCCTTACAGTCAGTCGGGATACGCTCTCCACCCCGGCTGACCAGCTTCGCTATCGCGTCTGTCCCCCGCCGTGTTGCCGCGATAGGAGGACAGAGGCAATCAAATCAATTCGTTACAGCATGTCCGCAATGGCGGCCTTCATCTCGGCCGGCCAGACGCCGACCTGGACCTGACCGATGTGCTCTTTTTGCAGCAGCAGCATGGCCAGACGGGATTGGCCGATGCCGCCGCCGATGGTTTGCGGCATGCGTGCTGCCAGCAGATCCTGATGCCAGTCGTACTGCAGGCGATCTTCGTCCCCGGTGATGGCGAGCTGGCGGCGCAGGGCCTCTGCGTCCACCCGGATCCCCATGGAGGAGATCTCGAAGCTGTCTTCCAGCACCGGGTTCCACACCAGGATGTCACCGTTCAGACCCGCCAGCCCGAGCTCGCTCTCGCTGCTCCAGTCGTCGTAGTCCGGGGCTCGCACGTCGTGGCGTTCGCCGTGGGAGAGGGCGCCACCGATACCGATGAGGAAGACCGCTCCCAGCTCTTTGGCGATGGCGCGCTCGCGTCCCTTGGCATCGAGGTCCGGGTAGCGGGTCAGCAGCTCTTCACTGTGCAGGAACTGGATATCCGCTGGCAGGAAGGGGGTCAGCTCATGCTCGGCACAGACCGCGCGCTCGGTGGCCTTGATGGCGGCCCAGATGCCGCGCACCGTCTCCTGCAGATAGGCGAGATCCCGGCGCTCGCCCGGCATCACCTTCTCCCAGTCCCACTGGTCGACGTAGACGGAGTGAATGGGGCTGAGACGATCCTCGTCCGGACGCAGTGCCTTCATGTGGGTGTAGATGCCTTCACCCGGGCCGAAACCGAAGCGACCCAGAGTCTGGCGCTTCCACTTGGCCAGGGAGTGGACCACCTCATAGCTGTGCTCCGGCAGGGTTTTCACCTTGACCTGCACTGCATGCTCGCAGCCGGAGAGGTTGTCCTGGGTGCCGTCACCGACCCGGCTCAGAATGGGGGCTTGTACCTCCATCAGGCCGAGTTGCAGTGCGAGTTGGCGGGAGAACATCTCTTTGACGAAGCTGATCTGCTGTTGGCTGCGGATGTAGTGCTGTTTCATGCTGAATTACCTGTCGTGAATCCGTTGAATGCGGTGATTCTTCAACAGAATGCCAACTAAATTCAATATTCGATAATTGAAATAGGCTTTGTGTGTTTTTTTCTTCAAAATAAGCCATTAATTAATGATGAATCATTAAAAGGAGCGCAAAAAAGTGTCAGAAAATTATCGGATCGATAATCTCGATCAGGCCATCCTTACCGCCCTGATGGAGAATGCGCGCCTGCCTTACGCCGAACTGGCCAAACAACTGCTGGTGAGCCCGGGCACCATCCACGTGCGGGTAGAGAAGATGAAGCAGGCGGGCATCATCGAGGGAACGCGGGTGCAGGTGAACCCCAAGAAGCTGGGCTACGACGTCTGCTGCTTCATCGGGATCAACCTCAAGAGCGCCAAGGATTACCCGTCGGCCCTGGCCAAACTGCAGGCGCTGGACGAGGTGGTGGAGGCCTACTACACCACGGGCCACTACAGCATCTTCATGAAGGTGATGACCCGCTCCATCGACGAGTTGCAGACGGTACTGATCCACAAGATCCAGACCATCGACGAGATCCAGTCCACCGAGACGCTGATTTCGCTGCAAAACCCGATCCTGCGGGATGTGAAGCCCTGAGTCGGGTGGTCTGAGGGGGGCGTAGAGATCCCTCTCCCGTGCGAGACCCTGTTCGCGCAGCAGAATGCGACCCTGTGGGCTATGACACCCTGACCGGTGGATCAGGGTTCGATATAGGGGATGCCGTATTTGTCGTAGAGGGCTTTGAGCCGGCCGTCCCGCTTCATGTGCAGCAGTTCGGCATCATAGGCGGCCATCAGGGCCGGGGTGTCGGCATCGGCCCGGGAGCGGGTCCAGACATTGAAGTAGGGGCTGGTCTTGAGGGGTTTTGGCAGGTAGTCGAGCTTGCCTTCCAGTCCCTCCTCTCTTATCTGGGTGAAGGCGGTGACCAGGGACATGGGCACCACGTCGATGCGACCGGCGATGAGTTTGCGCAGTTGCAGCTGGTTGATGGGGATCTCCTGGAAGTGATAGCTCGGGTCTGTCATGGCCGCCGCGAGCTCGGGGGTATAGGAGAAATCCCGGGTGACACCGATACGCCAGGGTTTGAGATCCGTCAGATGGTCATAATGGATCCGGCCTGCGGACTCCTTGCGTATGAAGAAGTGCCAGCTATGGAGCATATGGGCCTGTTTGGGGTAGAGCAGATAGGCCTCCCGCTCCGGTTTGTAGGAGTGGGTCAGCAGCAGGTCATAGAAGCCGCTTTCGGCATTGCGGGTGAGCCTGGCCCCCGAATCGATGAGCTCAATCCTGATGGGGGTATGGAGCGTGCCGAAGATGGCGGTGACGAGATCCACATCCAGCCCGCGAGGGTGTCCCTGTGCATCCAGCCACTTGAGAGGGGGCTCCAGGATGCCACCAATGACCAGCTCCCTGGCTGACAGCCAGCAGGGCAGCAGCAAGCAGAATACGAGCAAGCGTCGCACGTTACATCTCCTGAGCACTCGGGACGGGGTCGCATCCGGCAGGGACTGTGACCGGCACCTATCTAACTAGAGACAACCACGGATGGCAAACCCTGAAATGGGGAGGGGACAAACGAACGGTGCCGGTGGGAGGGGGGCGGGCTGCCTCGACAGGCCGCCCCGTGGCAGAGTCGGGTGGGGTGGACCAGCCACTCGCCGGCTGTGGACGGGAGGGTGGCCGGCATGAAACCTGTGCGAGGTTGCCTGCCTCAGGTTGCCTGACACTGTTTCATCTGGGTGTTGAGGGCCTGCATCACCTGACGACGGCTGATGATGCCCGTCACCTTGCCTCCCTCCATCACTGGATAGACCTTGGGTCTGGCCCCGGCCATCTGGCGGGCGAGATCCACAATGTTGTCATCAGGAGAGACGAACAGCGGGGCCCGGCTCATCAGATCTTCGACCAGAGTACGGGTGTCGCAGTGATAGCTGCCCGTAAGCAGGGCGGGAATGCAATCCTGCTCGGAGAGAAATCCGACGAGGTGCTGATGGTCATCCAGTACCGGCAGGCCCCCCAGGTTTGCCCGATGGAGTCTGTCCAGCGCCTCGGCCAGACCGAGGCCGGGGTGCAGTGAGTGGGTCAATGGCTGCATATGATCGCGAATTTGTAGCATGATGGTGGCTCCATGGGGGTCGATGGGGCCACTATGCCCGGTGACCGTGACAGGGGGCCAATGGGTTTTGCCTCGGACATCGATAGGTCATGGCCGATGAATGGGCCCTCCGTGCGATCCTGCATGGATCGGGGAGGGCGACAACCACAAGGAGAAGGTATGCGTGCATTGGTAACGGGCTGTGGCCGTCGCCTGGGATTCTATCTGTGCGAGCAGCTGGTGGCTGCTGGCTGGCAGGTGACGGGCAGCTATCGCAGCGAACGGCCCGAGCTGGATCGTCTGCGAGACGTGGGCGTCGAGCTGGTTCAGGCGGACTTCACCCGGGAAGAGGAGGTGGGCGCCGTGGTGACGGCGCTGGCGGCCCATGAGGATCTTGCCCTGATCATCCACAATGCCTCTGCCTTCGAGCCCCAGGCGGCGGATCCTGCGGTGCAGCTGGCCCAGTTTGATCAGTTCTACCGGGTACACATGGCGGCTCCCTTCCAGCTCAACCGGGCGCTGGCCCCCGCCCTTGCCCGCCAGCCCAACGGGGGCATCATCCACATCACCGATATCTACATCCATGCCCCGGCGCCCCAGTTTGCCGCCTACGTGGCCACCAAGGCGGGAGCCCATTCCCTGGCCATGAGCTTTGCCCGCGAACTGGCACCCGCCGTGCGGGTCAACACCATAGAGCCTGGCCCCATCCTGTTTCTCGACGAGCACGGGGATGACTGGCGCCAGCAGGTGCTGGCGAAGACGCCGCTGGCGCGGGAAGGGGGTCTGGAGCCCATCTGGCAGGCGGTACAGATGCTGATGAAGAACGACTACATGACCGGGGCCAGCATCCGGGTGGACGGGGGGCGCGCCCTCGCCGTCATCTAGGGCAAGGCGGGCCGCCATGACATGAGGCGCTTTTGGGTGCCTCATGTGTGTGAACGGCTCAAGGGTGCCGGATGGCGGCGTGCCGGGAAGGGGGGCCGGGGTGGCCGTTGCCGGGAAGCAGGGCCTCGTCTTGCTGGCAGAGATGGATGGGGGCCTGGCCGATGCGCTGCTTCGCAAACACCTTGCTGCCCGGCAGGCCGAGGGTCACCTTGCCGGAGTCCACACTGCCGCCCTGATACATCTCCGCCAGCAGATCCCCCAGGTAGGCATCCACCCCGGCCTCGGCGAAGTCATCCCGTTCGCTGCAGGCCAGTATGTCGATGTCCAGTGGCCTGTCCGCCACCTTGCACAGGGGGTGGCTGCGATCCCGGCCATGAGCCAGCTCCATGGTGACAAACTCGGCCTTGAGCTGGACGGGGGAGAGGTCGCTCTGGACGACGAACAGGCAGTTGAGGAAGTCGTGGCGTGAATGCATGCCCACGGGCTTGGTCTGGATGACGGAACTCAGGTGAAGGCGACCAAAGCGGGCCAGCAATTCGGCGACGGCCTGACTGACGTGCAGGGCGGGGTCGAGATTGGATCCAATGCTACAGAGGTAAAACATGCTTTCCATTCCTTGGGTTGGGCTCGTCTGAAATATATACGCAGCTCACGGTTATGGGATTCACTATGAATTAACATGTCGTTATCTGTTGTGATCCAACGCTGATTGGCAGAAAGGAGGTTTGCATGAGCGTAGAAATGAAATGGGCACTGTTGGCCGCGTCAGGGGCCCTTGCCATGATCATTGTCATCTGTGTGGCGTCCGTCGGTCTGGCGTGAATCCGGCCTCGGTGAGCAATCAAACCGGCTTTATGGCCGGTTTTGCTTTTTGGGGCAGTGCGGATATGCTGGCTCCCCCATGACGAATCGAGACCGCAGAAGATGACCAAGGTTCGGCCCCGCTCCCTGCTCCAGGTAGTACTGATGGGCTTCGTGCTGGTGCTGATGCCCCTGGGGGGCATGATCTGGCACGACAGTCAGGCTCTCTCCCACCTGGGCCAGCTCACCAGCGACGAGATGGAACGTGCGGTGCGGGACACTCGCCGGGCGACGCTGCTCTCCACCCAGGCCATCGATCTGGAGCGCACCCTGCGCCGCTATGCGGTCCTGGGTGATGACCGCATCCTGGCCAGCTATCGGCAGCAGTTGGTGCGCTACCGGGAACTGCTCGCTACCCATCAGGACTCCATCCCGGATGCCGAGGTCTACGGAGATCTCGAGGCGGCGCTGGTCTGGCTCGACGGCCTGCAGGATCTGCGCAAGGCCAGGCAGGAGGCGACCAGCCCCCGTTTCACCGATTTCAACGAACTGAACCAGCAACTGGAGGTGGTCACCCGCAGCCAGGTGGATGATCACGTGACCCGCATGCGGGGCGCCATCGTGGAGCTGAAACAGCAGATCTGGTGGGTCAGCGGCTTCGTGGCCGGGCTCAGCCTGCTGCTGGTGTTGCTCTTTACCTACCTCATCATCCACCCGGTACGTCAGATTGAGTCGCGGATCCTGAGTTTGGGCGCCGGTGTCGAGCCGGATCAGCGCCCGGTGGATGGCCCGGCCGAACTGGTGCTGCTGGGGGAGCGGATCAGCTGGCTGCACGACAAGCTCAAGGAGCTGGAACAGCAGAAATACCAGTTCCTGCGCCACGTATCCCACGAGCTGAAAACCCCCCTTGCCGTGCTGCGGGAGGGGGCTGATCTGCTCTCGGAGCAGCTGGTGGGGCCCCTCAACGGGGATCAGCAGGAGATCTGCCAGATGCTGGAGGAGAACAGCCGCCGTCTGCAGACCCTGATCGAGCGGCTGCTCGACTTCAATCGCCTCAGCCAGCAGGAGGTGTTCACCCTGTCCGAGGTGCCCCTGGCGCCCTTGTTGTCAGACTTGTCCGAAGAGTACCGGCTCGCGCTGGAATCCAAGCAAATCAGTGTACACTTGCCGCCCGAGCCCATCAGCCTGCGGGCAGAGCCCTACCGCCTGCGACTCATCCTCGACAATCTCTTTTCCAACGCGGTCAGCTATGGCGCCAGGGGCGGACAGATCTGGATCCGCGCCGGGGCGGGGGCGGGCGGCGGCTGGCTGGAGGTGGCCAACGAAGGGCCTGTCATCCCGCCAGACGAGCGGGAGCGCATCTTCGAGCCCTTCGAACAGGGCAGCATAGTGCGCCAGGGATTGCTGAAAGGCTCCGGCATGGGCCTCTCCATTGCCCGTGAGTCTGCCATGAGCCTGGGCGGCGAGCTCAGGCTGATCGAGGATGCCCAGGCGGATGTCTGTTTCCGGCTGGATTTGAACGTGCGCCCGAGCTGACGGGCGTGGCGGCGACCCCGCAGGTGCGGGTGGCGCCTTGACACCGAATATTGAGAGGAGCGGGCAGGTGCCTGTTCCCCACCAGGATCTGAAGTGACATTCAAGATGAAACGATTTGTGATTCCCGTATTGATGATAGGCCTGCTCGCTGGCTGTTCCCTGCTGCCTTCTACCAGCCTCACCGAGCCTTCCCAGGAGGCGATTGCCAGGCGGATGGAGTTTGCCAACAAGGAGATGCAGGTGCGCCTGCAATACTCGGACTGGCTGCTGGCCAGCCATCCCCAGCAGCGGATGCAGGAGCGCCAGCGACTGGCCGGCGCCACCGACCTCGAGAGCCGGGTCAGCCTGGCCATGGTCAACACCCACCCGTCCGAATCGGTGGCCAGCCGCCGGGCCGGGCTGGATCAGCTGAAGGCTCTGTTGCCGGAGCTCGGTCTCGATGCCCAGGCCTTCCTGCGCAGCTGGATCGCCCTCGGGGAGGAGCTGCTGGTGCGAGACAGCCGCCGCGACGATCAGAGTCAGGAGGTGAAGCGTCTGCGCCAGCAGATAGAGCAGCTCTCCGCCATCGACGAGCAGCTCAACCAGCGTAAGCTCAATGGGGGAGGTCAGCCATGACAGCTCCGGACCGCGCCATAATGACCGCGTTTTTCGCCAAGAGGGGGTGAGAGCATGAGCCGTATTCTGCTGGTGGACGATGATGCCAGCCTGCTCAAGCTGATGAGCATGCGCCTGCGCAGCCAGGGTTACGAGGTGGATACCGCCGACAGCGCCGAAGGAGCGCTGGACAGGCTGCGCCAGCAACGGGCCGACCTGGTGCTGAGCGATCTGCGCATGGGGGGCATGGACGGGCTGGCGCTGTTCGAGCGGATCCAGTCCCAGTGGCTCGGCATGCCGGTGATCATCATGACCGCCCACGGCACCATTCCCGACGCCATCCAGGCGACCCGCACCGGGGTATTCAGCTTCCTCACCAAGCCCATCGACAAGGACGAGCTGCTGGTCACCATAGAACATGCTCTCAGCCTGACCCGTCCGAAGCAGCAGCAGGAGTGGCAGTCCCTCATCCAGACGCGCAACCCGCAGATGGAGCAGTTGCTGATCCAGGCGAGCAGCATCGCCACCATGGACGTGCCCGTGCTGATTCTGGGCCCCTCCGGCGCCGGCAAGGGGGTGATGACCCAGGCGCTGCACCAGGCCAGCCACCGCCGCGACAAGCCGCTGCATACCATCAACTGTGCGGCTCTGCCCTGGCCCGCGCTGGACTTGCAGCTGTTTGGCGAGGATGGCCAGTCCGGCCTGTTTGCCGAGGCCAAAGGCGGCACCCTCTTCCTCGACGAGATAGGGGATCTGTCGGAGTCACTCCAGGCCAAGTTGCTCCAGGTGCTGGCGGAGTATGGTCAGGGCACCCCCGAGGTGCGAGTCATCAGCTCCAGCCATCAGGATCTGGTGACCGCTATGGAAGAGGGGCGTTTTCGAGAGGATCTCTTCTACCGCCTCAACGTGGCCAACATCACCCTGCCGCCGCTGAGCGCCCGCAGCGAGGACATCCCCCTGCTGGCCCGTCAGGCGCTGGACGATTACCGCAACCGTCACCCCGATTGCGCCGCCCTCGGCTTCTCGCCGGAGGCGCTGGCCCTGCTGGCCGCCGCGGCCTGGCCGGGCAACGTGCGCCAGCTCTGCGGGGTGGTGGAGCAGCTCGCGAGCCTCTGCTGCAGCCCGGTGATAGGCGCGGCCATGGTGGAGTCGGCCCTGAGTGGCGGCGGTGGCGGCATTCCCTCGTTCAACGAGGCGCGGGCCGAGTTTGAAAAGGAGTACCTGATCCGGCTGCTGCGCACCACGGAAGGCAATGTGACCCTGGCGGCCAACATGGCGGGGAGAAACCGCACCGACTTCTACAAGCTGCTGAATCGGCACGGCATCGAGGCGGCCAACTTCAAGTCGAAGGGGTAAATGACAGAGGGGCGGCCCGTCGATGACGG
>NZ_JBFODF010000029.1:0-80228 GCF_040908165.1 Aeromonas sp. R6-1 | reverse complement strand
TTGGGGTATCGCCAAGCGGTAAGGCAGCGGGTTTTGATCTCGCCATCCCTAGGTTCGAATCCTAGTACCCCAGCCATTTTTTGAATGATGTTTGACAGTCTCTGTCGGGCATCGCTGTTGGGGTATCGCCAAGCGGTAAGGCAGCGGGTTTTGATCTCGCCATCCCTAGGTTCGAATCCTAGTACCCCAGCCATTTTTCTGTTCTCTTCCACGTTTGTGGTTGACAACAAACGGCTATGTAGCTCAGTTGGTTAGAGCATCGCACTCATAATGCGGGGGTCACAGGTTCGAATCCCGTCATAGCCACCATGTTTGAAAAACGTTCCTTCAATCATCCGATTGCAAAGAACACTGTTGGGGCATCGCCAAGCGGTAAGGCAGCGGGTTTTGATCTCGCCATACCTAGGTTCGAATCCTAGTGCCCCAGCCATTTTTGCTTGTATTCGACGAAAGTCGTGCACAAGACGGCTATGTAGCTCAGTTGGTTAGAGCATCGCACTCATAATGCGGGGGTCACAGGTTCGAATCCCGTCATAGCCACCATTATTCTTGCGGAAGTGGCGAAATTGGTAGACGCACCAGATTTAGGTTCTGGCGCCCTAGGCGTGAGAGTTCGAGTCTCTCCTTCCGCACCATCGAAAGCAGTACCAAACAGACCAGCTCAGGCTGGTTTTTTTGTATCCGGCGTTTGCTGCTCTCCTTCCCCTCTCCACGCCATCGCGCGCCTGCAACGCCACCTCATGTATCAACGGCTGCGCCTTGTGCTCTCCTCTGCGACGGCGCTATGCCCTGCTCCGGCGTGATGCCGCCCTTTTCATCTCGCAGAGCGCTGCGGGCAATAAAAAGGCGGCCCGCAGGCCGCCATATCGTTTGCTGTCGTCAGAACGGGAAGAACCAGGGGATGGCGATGACGCTCACCACCATCACCAGCAGGGTGAAGGGCACGCCGATGCGCACGAAGTCCATGAACTTGTAGTTGCCCGGGCCCAGCACCAGGGTGTTGACCGGCGACGAGACCGGCGTCATGAAGGCTGCCGAGGCGGCGATGGCGATGGTCATGGCAAAGGGATAAGGCGACACCCCCATCTGATGGGCCGTACCCAGCGCGATGGGCGCCATCAGCACCGCCGTCGCCGTGTTGGAGATGAAGAGCCCGATGACGGCACAGAGCGCGAAGAGGCTGGCCAGCATCACCCTGGGGCCCATCTCCCCCACCGCCGAGATGAGCGCGCCGACGATGAGATCCACCCCGCCGGTCTGCTGCAATGCAAGGGCAAAGGGCAGCATGCCCACGATGAGGATCAGGGTCGGCCAGTGGATGGACTTGTAGGCACTCTCCAGATCGATGCAGCGGAACTTGCCCATCAGCAGGCAGGCGATGAGCGCCGCGATCACGTTGGGCACGGGATCCGTCACCATCAGTACTATCATGACCCCGAGGGCAATCAGGGCGTGAATGGCCTGGCTGCGGGCCGGCGCCATCTCGTCCACTTCCGCAGGCAGGCCCAGCAGCAGAAAATCGCGATGATGGGTCTGCAACTGACGAATGAGGCTCCAGTTCCCCACCACCAGCAGGGTATCCCCCATCTGCAGCGCCTCGTCCACCAGCTTGCCGGTCAGCGCCTCTCCATCCCGGCGGATCCCCACCACGCTCAGACCGTAACGGGAACGGAAGGTCACCTCGCGGATGCTCTTGCCGAGCAGCCGGGAGCCGGGGATGAGGGAGACCTCCGCCATGCCCACCTCCCGCGCCTGATCGGAGAAATACTCCCCGCGCAATATCATGGGCTCGAGCCGCGCCTCGCTGCAAAACTCCCGCACATCCACCTCGGGATCCGACATGTCGATGAGCAGCACGTCCTTGGCCTGGAACTCGGTCACCCCGGTGACACTGACCATCACCCGCCTGAACTTGCGCCAGCGCTCCATCCCGATGACGTTGGCCCCGAAGCGGGCACGCAATTGCAGCTCGTCGAGGGTCTGGCCGATCAGGGGGGAGTCGGGCCGGATCGCCAGTCGGCGTGCTCGCCCCGCCAGCCGGTAGTCACGGATGAGATCCCGCATGGTGCTGCGTCCCATCTGCTTGCCCTTGCCCTCCTCTCCTTCACGCACCAGACGGTTGCGCATCAGCAGCATGTAGAGGATCCCCATCCCCAGAATGATGACCCCCATGGGGGTGAAGCCGAAGAAGCCGAACCCCTGGATGTCGTGCCGCATCAGTTCACTGTTCACCACCATGTTGGGAGGGGTTGCCACCAGCGTCATCATGCCGCTGATAAGGCCGGCAAAGCCGAGCGGCATCATCAGTCTGCCCGCCGGGATCCCCATCCGGTTCGCCACGCTCAGCACCACGGGGATGAAGATGGCCACCACCCCGGTCGAACTCATCACGGCCCCCAGGGTCGCCACCGCCACCATCAGCAGCACCAGCATGCGGGTTTCGCTGCTGCCGGCCACCTTCACCAGGGCATCTCCCACCTGATAGGCGATGCCGGTACGCACCAGCCCCTCCCCCACCACGAACAGGGCGGCAATCAGAATGACGTTGGGATCACTGAATCCTGCCAGCGCCTGCGGCAGGGTCAGGGTGCCGCTCAACACGAACAGGATGATGATCAACAAGGCGACCACGTCCATGCGCACCTTGTTGGTAATAAACAGGAGAATGGCACCCACCAGCATGCTGAGCACCCAGATCAACTCGGAATTCACACTTGCTCCTTTTGTTCAACGTCAACCACGGCCGGCCTCGGACGCCATCAGACCACAGAGCCCGTCCCCCTGATTTGTTACATATCAAGAAAGAGGAGACCGCATCATCTCACATTCAGGTTCAGTTGCGGCCATTTTACCGGTCCGTGAACGCAGTCGGTCGCCCTTCACATGTCGGCGTAAAAAGTGCTGCACGCTCCCCCCGCCCCTCCTAAAATGGGCCCGCCGCGGCCTGAGCCGCCCTCTCACCCCTTGCCCTTCGGAGACGACATGACCCAGCACACCCCGGCCTACCCGGCATTCACCTTCTTCAGCCGCTTTGTCGCCGACATCCAGGCTGGCCGAAAGACCATCACCATCCGCGACGAGAGCGAGGCAAACTGGCAGCCCGGCCAGCGCCTGGCCCTGTTCACCAACCCGGAACACCAGCCTTTTGGCACCATTGAGGTCATCTCGGTCAAGGCGGTCGCCTTCGAGGCGCTGAGCGACGAGCACGCCCGTCAGGAGAACATGACCCTCCCCGAGCTTAAAGATGTGATCCGCGATATCTACCCCACACTGCCGCCCCTCTATGTGATTGAATTCGTGCTGATTGAAGCCTGATTTTGTGAGCTGCCTCAGCTAACGCCGGTTGCGCTCACGGGCCAAAAGCGCACAATGACTGTTTTTATATACAGTCATTGGTGTCTTATGGAAAAACAACTCGAACCGGCCATCGCAGCCATGGTGGCAGACTTCATCGCCGCAGGTCGTCCCAAGGCGAGCCAGCTGAGCTGGCAGGCGCGCCGTGACGGCTACCTAGCCTCTGCCCTGTTGGGCGGTGAGCGGGAAGAGGTGGGCGCCATCGAGGAGTGGCAGGCCGATCACCACGCCATCCGCTGCTATCGGCCCGCAGACAAACCGGCCCCCGCGTATCCGGTGCTGATCTATTTTCACGGCGGCTGTTTTGTCAGCGGGGATTTCGAGACCCACGATCGCCAGATGCGGATGCTGTGCAACCGGGCCAGCGCCCTGATCTTCGCCGTACACACCCGCCTCGCCCCGGAACACACCTATCCTGCGGCTCACGACGATGCGCTGGCCGCCACGCGGGCTATCATGGCCGAGGTGGAGAAATGGCATGGAGATCCGGCACGTCTCGCCATTGCCGGCGACAGCGCAGGGGGTCATCTCGCCCTGGTCACCACCTTGCGGCTCAAGGCTGCCAGCGCCCCCTTGCCCAAGGCCCTGCTGCTTCTCTATCCCATGCTGGATGCCCTCTGCGAGAGCCAAAGCTACCGCGATCTCGGTGACGACTACCTCATCACCCGGGACATGCTCGCAAGCGGTTTTCACGCCTACCTTGGCAGCCTGCCCCCCAGCCATCCCGAAGCCAGCCCGCTCCACCATCCCGCCCTGTCAGGATTACCGCCGACCCATATCGTCACGGCGGAATATGATCCGCTGCGCGACGAAGGGGAAGCCCTGTATGGCAAGCTGGTGCAGGCTGGCGTCGATGCCACTTGCCAGCGGCAGCATGGCGTCATCCACGGCTACTTCCAACTGGCGGCCATCAGCCCTGCCGCTCGTCAGCTCATCGACCAGATAGCCATGATGCTCAGAAGACTCTGAGTTGGAACCGGCCCCCATGCCGTGTTAAAAGTGTCTCTTTTGAAGCAGAGAGGTAACCCGAGTGTTCGAGATAGCGAGCCTGCGAGAGGGCATGATGCACGGGGTCGAGCTGTTCCAGCTGCTGCTGGAGATCATCTCCATCGCCTGCGTGGTGATAGGGCTGGGCAAGACCCTCTGGCTGGCGGCGCGGGTACGGGATCACGAGCCCGGCTTTCCCCATATCCGGCTCTGTTTCGGCAGCTGGCTCATTCTGGCGCTGGAGTTCCAGCTCGCCGCCGACATCCTGGCCACCACGGTGGCGCCGAGCAAGGAGGAGCTGATCCGCCTCGCCATCATCGCGGTCATCCGCACCTTCCTGAACTACTTCCTCGGCAAGGAACTCGATGCCCAGGCCGAGCGCCAGCAACCCGAGCCTGTCAGGTCACCTTCCCGCCCCGACGCCCGATGAGCGGGCTGAGTGGCACAAGGCCACGACACGGAAGGAAAGGCACCTGCCTGATCCCATGAAGAGGGCTCCCCGCGGGGAGCCCTCTTTGTATCCGATAGCAACCATCAGACGTGCTTGCTGGCCAGCTCGTGGCGCTTCAAGGCCAGCAGGGTGATGAGCAGGGCGGCGCTGGCGATCAGCGCCATGCCGATATAGGTGGCGCTGAAACCGGGTGCCAGTTCGGCCGGACTCAGGCTGGCCAGATTGGGGCTGCTGCCTGCCGGCAGGGCGGCATGGAACAACACGGCGCAGATGGCGACACCGACCGCCCCACCCAGCTCCCGGCCGAAGTTGAACAGGGACATGCCGATGCCGCGATCTTCCCGCGGCAGGGCATTTTGCACCACCACCGACAGCGCCGGCAGCACCAGACCCAGCCCCAATCCGGCAAACCCCAGTCCCAGTCTGGCCCAGACGTCGAAGTGGATCTGCCACAGGGCCAGCGCTGCCAGGGCAAAACCTGCCACCACGAAACGCTTGTAGTAACCGGTGCGACCGATGAGCTTGCCGCCGACGAAGGCCCCCGCCGTGATGCAGACCATGAAGATCACCATGATCTCGCCACTGTCACTGGCGCTCATCCCCTTTTGCCACTGCATCTGCAACGGCAGGTAGACCAGCACGGCAAACATCAGCAACTGCGAAGCCAGCGCCAGCAGCACGCTCACCAGATAACCCGGCAGGCGCACCAGGTGGGCCGGCAGTATGGGGTCGTGGGCCCGCCGCTCCACCAGGATCAGCAGCAACAAGGCCGCCCCCAGCGCAGCCGCGAGCCAGACGGCGGGCAAGGCCGCTTCCGGAGAGAGCAGCAACAGGGTGAGGGTGGTGACCATGATGAGCAGTGCCGCTCCCTTCCAGTCGAAGCGGCTGTGGCGACGCACATTGAGGTGACCCAGATTGCGGTTCACCAGCCAGAGGGCGATAGCGCCGAGCGGCAGATTTATCCAGAAGATCCAGCGCCAGCTGAGCTGCTCGGTAAAATAGCCACCGAGCAGCGGGCCTGCGATGCTGGAGACCGCATAGACCGCCGAGATATACCCCTGATACTTGCCCACCTCCCGTGGCGGAATACAGTCGGCGATCACGGTAAAGGCGAGTGCGATCAGCCCCCCGCCCCCCAACCCTTGCAGCACGCGGGCGGCCAGCAGGGTTGGCAGATCCTGGGCCAGGGCGCAGGCCACTGATCCCGCCAGAAACAGGCCGATACCGATGTTGAGCATGCGTACTCGGCCGAACATGTCGCTCAACTTGCCATAGATGGGCAGGGCCGCAGTGGCCGCCAGCAGATAGGCGGTCACGACCCAGGTGAGGGCGGCACCGGCGTTCAGCTCAACCCCTATGATGGGCAAGGGGGTGGTGACGATGCTCTTTTCCAGTGAGCCCAGGGCGATCACCAGGGCCACGCTCGAGAAGACGGTTTTGGGGGACATAGGCAGGCTCGCTCATGTGAGATATCGGCACAGGGGGTGCAAGGCACATTATTGTCTCATAAATCATTAGCCGATGGTCAAAACCACTGCCAACCATGATGAAGGTCGCGACATCTGCGCGCTGGATCTGCTAGGGTGAGTCTTTGCCGAAGAGGACGCCCCCCATGCCCCAGTCATCCCCCTGCGATCATCACCAGAGTGAACAGCCCCGATTCGACGAGTACGACGCCCTGATCTTCGACATGGATGGCACCCTGGTGGACTCCATGCCTCTGCACCTGGATGCCTGGGAAATCACCAGTACCGAGTTCGGCCTGCCGTTTGATCGGGCACAGCTCAACGAGTACGGCGGCATCCCCACCCGCAAGATAGTGACCATGCTGGCAGAACAGCACGGGCTGACCATCGACGTGGAAGCCTTTGCCCGGCGCAAGGTGGCCCTCTACCTGGCACGGATCGACGACGTCCGGGTGTTTCCCGCCATGTGGGAGCTGGTCAGGCAGTACCACGGCAAGGTGCCCATGGGCATAGGCACCGGCTCAACCCGGGAACATGCGGCGTACATCCTGCGTCAGACCGGGCTCGATGCCTTCATCTCCGTGCTGGTGAGTGCCGATGATGTGGTCAATCACAAGCCCCACCCGGACACCTTCCTGAAAGTGGCCGAACAGCTCGGCGCCAACCCGGCCAACTGCCTGGTGTTTGAAGACACCCGGATAGGCATTCAGGCGGGCAAGGCCGCCGGCATGACCACCTTGCTGGTCACCGAAGGGACGCTGCAACGGGTGTGAGCGGTGCGGGCCCATCCTAACCGACGGACCCGCACCAGCTTACTCGGCCTCATTCTCCCCCTCCTTCCCACCTGCCGGTGCCGGGCCGTCCGGCCGCTCAAATCCCAGATCTGACATGCAGTTGTCAAATTCCGACTCCCCCGGTTTGCCATGCTCCTTGCAGCTCTCAAACGCCGCTTTCATCTCGGCCGACAGCTCGTGCGGAGGCTTGGGCGGGGTACGGCTGCCCTGATCGCCCGCTGCGGCGGTCAGAGTAGTGAGGGAAAACAGCAAAGGCAGAACAATCTTCATGGTATGACTCCAAAACGGGTGGCATACACCGGCACGGTGCGGCGATGGCCCACGGCAGCGGGCGGCGTCATGCTAGCGAGTCGCCGCGAACTGATGGGTCAAGAGGAGGTAAAGAGGGTGTCAGATCGGCGTAAATCCATAAAAAAACGCCCCAGGCGGGGCGTTGTTTTCATGGCGGCCATTACATGGCGTTGGTGGATTCGAAGATCTTGTCGGCCGACGCTTCGACGAAGCCAGGGTAGAGCACGCCGTCGGCCTGCGGGTAGCGCAGGGCAAACTCGTAGAAGCAGCTCGGGATGGTGCGCACGCCGTCGCTGAAGGGCACCTCGGCCTTGTCTGCCATGGTGGAGGATTGCTCCAGCATCACCTCGGGATCGCCCTTCACCTCGCCGCCAACGGTGTTGAGCACGAAGCCTGCCGCCTTGAGCGCCGCATTCACCTGCTGGATGGTGTCGAAGTCCTTCAGGCGGTTGATGTTGACGGTGAAGTGGTTGGCACGATAACCCCAGGCGGCCATCCAGGCGGCATACTCGCTCTCTGCCAGCAGGGTCTGGTAGTCGGTGTGGGAGACCTGCCAGGGCGCGCCGGCGTAGAGGAAAGCCGGGGTGTCGGTGAGGTGATCGGGTACCTGATCCACCAGCTTGTGGATGATGGCCTGGGCACCTTCGGAGAGCTCTTCCACCTTCAGCTCGCTGATGAACACCTTGGGCGCATCAGGATCTTTATGCTCGAAGTGTTTGGCATAGAGCTTCTTGGCCTTGAACACATACTCGCCCTTCTCTTCGTACCCCAGGGCACGGAAGTGGGCCGCCAGTTTCTCGAGACCGAGCTTGGGCAGGTTGTAGGTCCGAAACGCCACGTGATCGTTGATGATGGGGGCACCGCCGCCCAGCAGTTGATGAACCTTGTGAGCACTGGGGGTGACCTGAATGTAGTTGTCCCACAGATGGCCAAACAGGGTGTCGATATCCTTTTGCATCTCTCTTTCCTTTGATTGCGGGTACAGACAGGGGCACCTGTTCAGTGCCCCTCTTTTATTTTCTTGTTATCAGAAGGTCAGACCGGGAGACAGCTGATCCGGCATAGCAGCCTTGCTGTCTTCGACGGAGGCGACCGGGTAAGCACAGTAGTCGGCGGCGTAGTAGGCGCTCGCCCTGTGGTTGCCGGAGGCACCGATGCCGCCGAAGGGGGCGGCACTGGAGGCGCCGGTGATGGGCTTGTTCCAGTTGACGATACCGGCACGGATCCGCTTGAAGAAGTGGTTCCAGTCCGCTTCGTTGTCACCGAGCAGACCGGCCGAGAGACCGAAACTGGTGGCGTTCGCCTTCTCGATGGCCACATCGAAGTCGTCGTAGCGAATGAGCTGCAGCAGCGGGCCGAAGTACTCTTCATCCGGCAGCGCACTGACCGCGGTCACGTCGATGATGCCCGGGGAGACAAAGCCGGTGCCCGCTTCCAGGTGCTTGAGGGTAAGCAGGCTTTCGCCACCGAGGCGCTGCAGGTTGGCTTGCGCCTCGACCATGCCGAGTGCGGCCTTCTCGCTGATCATGGCGCCCATGAACGGCTGCTCGGCGGCGTCATAGAGGCCGACCTTGATCTGGCCGACCACCTCCACCAGGCGCTTGACCAGGGCATCGCCCCGCTCGCCGCGCTCGACAAACAGACGGCGCGAGCAGGTGCAGCGCTGGCCGGAGGTAATGAAGGCGGATTGCACGATGGCATGAACGGCGCCGTCGATGTCGCTCACATCTTTCACGATCAGCGGGTTGTTGCCACCCATCTCCAGTGCCAGGATCTTGCCCGGCTGGCCGGCAAACTGCTGATGCAGGAAGTGGCCGGTACGGGAGGAGCCGGTGAAGAAGAGGCCGTCGATGTCCGGATTGCCGGCCAGCGCCTTGCCGGTGTCGACCTCCCCCTGCACCAGGTTGAGCACCCCCTTGGGCAGCCCCGCCTCCTGCCACACCTTGACCATGGCTTCAGCCACCATGGGGGTCAGCTCGGAAGGCTTGAACACGACCGCATTGCCGGCGATGAGCGCCGGCACAATGTGGCCGTTGGGCAGGTGGCCCGGGAAGTTGTAGGGGCCGAACACGGCCACGACGCCATGGGGCTTGTGGCGCACGAACGCCTTGGCGCCCGGCATGGGGTTTTCCACCGTGCCGGTGCGCTCGTCATGGGCACGGATGGAGATGGCAATCTTGCCCTGCATGGCCGCCACTTCGGTGCGGGTCTCCCACAGGGGCTTGCCGGTTTCACGGGCGATGGTCAGGGCCAGCGCCTCCTTGTGCTCGCCGAGCAGGTCGGCATAGCGGCGCACGATGGCAAGGCGCTCTTCAAGGGCCAGATCGGACCAATGGTAGAAGGCCGTGCGGGCCGCCTTGACGGCCGCATCCACCTGGGACTGGCTTGCCGCCTCACCACGCCAGATCACCTCGTTTTTGGCCGGGTCGATGGATTCGAACGGCTTGCCTTCACCGGCCAGCCACTGGCCATCGATAAACTGGACTAAAGACATCATCAATTCACTCCCTGTGGGTACGCAGGCCGCCTCGGCAGCCTGTCTCAATGCTGTGCTGCGGGGCGGGTCAATCCAGATCGACGACGCGCACCATGTCGCCATTTTCCACCTTGAGGGCGGCCGCCATCTTGGGCGGAATGATGGCTTCGTGCTTGTCCAGATCGACCCGGATGTTGCCGTAGCAGGCGCGGTATTGCTCGAACCTGGTGTTGCAGATGAGGTAGGTATGGCCGCCGATGGGCTCACCCACCAGCACCGCCAGCTTCTGGCTGCGGCGCACGCTGCGAATGTTCTTCACCTCGCATTCGACGGTGGGGCCGGCGTCGAAGATGTCGACATAACCGCGATTCACGAACCCCTCATCCTGCAGCATCTTGAGGGCAGGCCGGGTCTTTTCGTGGGTCTTGCCGATGACGGCGCGCGCCTCGTTGCTCAGCAGATTGACGTAGATGGGGTACTTGGGCATCAGCTCGGCGATGAAGCGCTTCTTGCCGATGCCGGTGAGATAGTCGACGGTGGGAAAATCCATCGAGAAGAAATGTTTTTGCAGCCACTCGTAGAAGGGGCTGTGGCCGTTGCCATCGGAGACACCACGCATCTCGGCAAAGACGGTACTGTCAAACAGCTCGGGGTGTTCGGCCATGAACAGGAAACGGTGCTTGGAGAGCAGACGGCCGTTGAGCCCCTCGCGGGCGCATTCACGCAGAAACAGGGTGCAGAGCTCGGAGTTGCCTGTGTAGTCGTTGGAGAGGGTGAGGGTTTCCACGACATTGTAGATGCCGAGCTTGGGGGAGGAGTGCACCACCTTGCCGATGTGATAGTTGTAGAACGCCTGGGACAGGCCGACCGCCGCGTCGATGGCGCAGGTACCGACCATCTCCCCGGTCTCCAGATCCTCGGCCACGAAGAAATAGAGGCACTCGCCCTTGCCGGCGGGCTTGTCCAGGAAGGTCTGGGTCGAGGCATCGATCTTGCGTTGCAGCAGCTCGTCGTTGACCGGCAAGGATGTCATGCCGGTGCCGGATTCGATGGCACAGGTCTTGAGGCCGGCGAAGTCGCGCTGCTCGATAGGACGGATAACCAACATAAATGACAACTCCCTTTCATTGACGACAGGTGGGGTCCCGGCTCCTGCCGGGAGGGCTCCCCACCTCAATTTGGATCAGGCGTTGACCACCTGAGCGACCGCTTTCTCGAACCGTGCCAGCCCTTCCTTGATGTCTGCTTCCGGGATCACCAGGGAGGGAGCAAAACGCACCACGTTGGTACCGGCAACCAGCGCCATCAGGCCCTGATCGATGGAGGCGAGCAGGAAGTCGCGGGAGCGGCCCTTGAAGTCATCGTTGAGCACGGCGCCCAGCAGCAGGCCCTTGCCACGCACTTCGCTGAAGCAGTGGTACTTGGCGTTGATAGCTTCCAGCCCTTCGCGGAACAGCTGCTCGCGCTGCTTGATGCCGCTCAGCACTGCCGGGGTGTTGACCACGTCGATCACCGCCTCGGCCACGGCACACGCCAGCGGGTTGCCGCCGTAGGTGGAACCGTGAGTGCCCACTTTCAGGTGGGAGGCGATCTCGGTGGTGGTTAGCATGGCCCCGATGGGGAAGCCGCCGCCCAGCGCCTTGGCGCTGGTGAGGATGTCCGGGGTGATGCCCAGACCCATGTAGGCAAACAGCTCGCCGGTACGACCGACACCGGATTGCACCTCGTCATAAACCAGCAGGGCGTTGTGCTTGTCGCACAGCTCGCGCACCCCCTTGGCAAACTCGTCGGTGGGGCTGATGATGCCACCCTCGCCCTGCAGCGGCTCCATCACCACGGCGCAGGTGTTGTCGGAGATGACGGCAGCCAGCTCCTCCAGGTTGTTGTAGGCGACGTGGGTGATGTCGGCAGGCTTGGGACCGAAGCCATCGGAGTAGGCAGCCTGGCCGCCGACGCTGACGGTAAAGAAGGTACGGCCGTGGAAGCCCTGGTGGAAGGCGATGATCTGGGTCTTGTGGGCCCCGAACTTCTCGATGGCGTAGCGGCGGGCCAGCTTGAGGGCCGCTTCGTTCGCTTCGGCACCGGAGTTGCAGAAATAGACCTTCTCGGCGAAGGTGGCGGCGACCAATTTCTTGGCCAGGCGCAGGGCCGGCTCGTTGGTCATCACGTTGGAGAGGTGCCACAGCTTCTCACCCTGGGATTTCAGGGCCTCGACCAGTTTGGGATGGCAATGGCCCAGGCCATTGACCGCGATCCCGCCCGCGAAATCCACATACTCGCGGCCTTCCTGATCCCAGACACGTGACCCCTCGCCGCGCACCGGGATGATTTTGGCCGGCGCATAGTTGGGAACCATCACTTCATCAAACACTTCACGTGTCACTGCCAACAACTCTGACATATTGCTCTCCTGCTATCTCGCGGCAGAATAATCCACCGCCCAAAAGTTAAATCCGTGTAAACGTGGCGGAATTATCACAGAAAAAAAGTAAAAAGTCTGTAACTTAACCGCCTATAAGGAACAATGTTCGATTGCCTTTGAGATTTTAGGCAACCGCATTGCATAACGGCTCAGGGGGTGTTGGCAAGAGATAATTTGGACAGGGAGGAGGGTGAATAAAGTCTCAGGGAAATTTTTTTTTGCCTCATGACGGTTTTGAGACAGACATCGCAATTTTTTCAGGAAACGGCCAAAAAGTTGGCCAGCAACTGGTGCCCCTGTTCGCTCAGAATACTCTCCGGATGGAACTGCACTCCCTCCAGCGCCAGCGTTTTATGCCGCAGCCCCATGATCTCGTCCAGGCTGCCGTCGGCATGTTCGCTCCAGGCGGTGACCTCGAAACAGTCGGGCAGCGACGCCGCCTCCACCACCAGTGAATGATAGCGGGTCACCCGCAGCGGGTTGTTGAGCCCCTTGAACACCCCCTCCCCTTTGTGACGGATGAGAGATGTCTTGCCGTGCATCACCTGACGGGCACGCACCACCCGGGCACCAAAGGCCTGTGCCAGGGACTGATGGCCGAGACAGACGCCGAGGATGGGGATCTCGCCGGCAAAACGGGAGATGGCGGCCAAAGAGATGCCCGCCTCGTTTGGCGTGCAGGGGCCCGGAGAGATAACCAGATGGCGGGGGGCAAGCCGGGCTATCTCCTCCAGGCTCAGCTCATCGTTGCGCCTGACCACCACCTCTTGCCCCAGAGCGCCGAAGTATTGCACCAGGTTCCAGGTAAAGGAGTCGTAGTTGTCGATGAGTAGCAGCATGCAAACACCCTGGGAATAAGACAGAGACGGTGATCGGACAGCCCGTTGCGAGGGCGGGCAGACAAACGCCGCGCATTCTGGCATGTCTCTTTGCGTTAATAAACCGGCGATCACCTCACCTGCTGTGCAGTCTGTTCGCTCTTCAATGGCGATCCGGGCCTGTCGAGCCCACCCGGCGGTGGGCCTGTCCCCGACCGGGCAGCATCAGCCGCTCCATGTCAGGATGGCAAGGTAAAAGAGACGGGAGGCGACCGGGAAAAGGGCGCAGGACGTGACAGGCAGATGGGAAGGAGTCACCTTGGCAAGGGCTGGCAACGGACCTCAGCGGTCCAGATAACGGCCCTGTTCCAGTTCCCGTTCCCGCTGGCACTCGGCCAGATAGATGGCAGCCGCGATGGCCGGGGTCTTGTGGTGCTTGTCGATGGCGTTGGAGACCATCAACTGCAAGGTATTGAGGCTCTTGGCCTTGCGAAACTTGCGCAGCCAGTGACCCTTGTCACCCAACTCTTCACTCAGGGTTTGTGATTCGACAGACATGCTTTCTCTTGGGGCAAAGCCCGTGTTTGACATTGGGGAGGTTGCGACAAACCGGAAGGTGTAAAACAAAGAAAGCCAGGCATCCACCCAGCTCTCTTCTACTACACCTTCCCAGTATGTCAGGCTCGAGGAACGAAGCCGACGACATCATATACGCTGATCAGGGTTTTTTCAGCCCTTTCACGCGCCTTTTGTGCGCCAGCCGCCAAAATGGCCTGCAGATGGGCCTCATCCTGACGCAGCTCGCGGAAGCGCGCCTGGATGGGTTCCAGCAAGGCGACCACGGCATCGGCCGTTTCACTCTTGAGGTGGCCGTACATCTTGCCTTCGAAGTGCTGCTCCAGCTCCGGGATGGAGCGGCCGGTCACACCGGACATCAGGGTCAGCAGATTGGAGACCCCCGGCTTGTTTTCGGGATCAAAACGCACCACGGCCGGCTCGTCCGAGTCGGTCATCGCCCGCTTGATCTTCTTGACGATCTGCTTGGGATCTTCCAGCAAGCCGATGAAGTTGGCCTCGTTGTCGTCGGACTTGGACATCTTCTTGGTCGGGTCCTGCAGGCTCATCACCCGGGCCCCTTCGGTCGGAATGAAGGGTTCCGGCAGGGTGAAGACTTCGCCATAGAGGTTGTTGAAGCGGGTGCAGATGTCGCGGGTCAGCTCCAGATGCTGCTTCTGGTCATTGCCAACCGGCACCTGATTGGCCTGATAAAGCAGAATGTCGGCCGCCATCAGCACCGGATAACCGAACAGGCCGACGTTGACGTTGTTCTCGAAACGAGCGGACTTGTCCTTGAACTGGGTCATGCGCGACAGCTCGCCCATCTGGGTGTAGCAGTTCAGGATCCAGCCGAGCTCGGCGTGCTGGGGCACGTGGGACTGGATGAAGACGGTGCTCTTGGCCGGGTCGATGCCCACCGCCAGATAGAGAGCGGCTGCGTCGAGGCACGCCTTGCGCAAGGCGGCCGGATCCTGGCGGGTGGTGATGGCGTGCAGATCGACGATGCAATAGAGGCAGTCGAAGTCATCCTGCATGCTGACCCACTGACGCAGGGCCCCCATGTAGTTGCCGATGGTCAGCTGGCCCGAGGGTTGGGCACCGCTCAATACGATTGGTTTAGTCATCAGAGTAGTAATCCTTGTTATCCGCCAGCCCGGTCTGGATCAGACCAGCAGGGCGTCGAGTTCGGCAAACTGCTCGCAAACCCAGTCGGGGCGGGAGTCTGCGATAGGGCGGCCATAGTTGTAGCCATAGGTGAGCCCCACCACCTTCATGCCGGCGGCCTGGGCGGCCAGCACGTCATTTTCGGAATCCCCCACCATCAGGGTGCGGGACGGGCTGACACCCAGCTCATGGCAGGCGTGCAACAGCGGCTCCGGGCTCGGTTTCTTGACGGGTACGCAGTTGCCCCCGAGCCAGAGAGCGAAACAGTCGCTGATGCCGAGGGCCTCCAGAATGGGCTGCACGAAGTGACTCGGTTTGTTGGTCACCACGGCCTGCTGGTAACCCAGCCCCTGCAGACGGCGCAGGCTCCGGGCCACTCCGTCATACATGGCCAGACCTTCCAGAAGACAGGCCTGATAGTGACGGTCGAACAGGGGGCGGGCCTTGGCAAACTGCTCCGGGGCGTCGCGGTAATCGAGAGCCCGCTGGATCAGCTTGTCGGCGCCGTTGCCGACCCAGGTACGCACCACGGACTCGTCGGCCTCGGCCAACCCCAGCTCCGCCAGGGTACGGTTGACCGCCAGCGCCAGTTGCGGGGCGCTGTCAATCAGGGTGCCATCCAGATCGAACAGCACCAGGTCAAAGGGGCGATCAGCGACGGACATGGGCAAGCTCCGCGCGCATCTGGTCGATCACTGCCTTGTAATCCGGCTTGCCGAAGATGGCAGAGCCCGCCACGAACATGTCGGCACCCGCCTCGGCAATCTCGCGAATGTTGTCGACCTTGACCCCGCCATCGATTTCCAGGCGAATGTCGCGGCCGCTCTCGTCGATCAGGCGGCGCACCTGGCGCAGCTTGTCGAGGGTGCCGGGGATGAAGCTCTGACCGCCAAAGCCCGGGTTGACCGACATCAGCAGGATCACGTCCAGCTTGTCCATCACGTACTCCAGGCAGGTGAGCGGGGTCGCGGGGTTCAGCACCAGACCGGCCTGGCAACCCTGCTCCTTGATGAGGCCCAGGGTGCGATCCACGTGATCGGAGGCTTCCGGGTGGAAGGTGATCAGGCTGGCACCGGCTTTGGCAAAATCAGGCACGATGCGATCCACCGGCTTGACCATCAGGTGCACGTCGATGAGCGCTTCGATGCCGTAATCGCGCAGCGCCTGACAGACCATGGGGCCTATGGTCAGGTTGGGGACATAATGGTTGTCCATCACATCGAAATGGACCACGTCGGCCCCGGCGGCCAGCACCTTGGCCACATCCTCACCCAGACGGGCAAAGTCGGCGGAGAGGATAGAGGGGGCAATCAGAAAGTCTTTCATCAGCGTCATCCATTGGCAGCGTGGCAGAAAAAACGGCGCAATTTTATCGCAAAAGGGCGATGAAAACGACCCGCATCTACAGAACACGCCGCTCCGGCACCATCGCCGGCAAACGATGCCAGGCGCGGCTCACGGAATACCAGCGGCCGCATCAGAAATGACAACGGCCCCCTCAGGGACCGTTGTTCACTCAGCCGACGGCAACCAGCTCCGCCTCACCGGGATAATAGCCCTGTTCGGGCTCGATGCCGGGCGGATAGAGCGCCAGCAGCTCGGCCACCTTGTTGCGACCACCGCCGTTGCGGCTGATGGTACGCTTGACCAGGATCTCGTCGAGCCGGGCGCCACGATAGAGCTCGCGGGTCAACTCGATGTCATGGTTGCTGATGAGCACGGGCACCCCTTTATGGGCGGCGGTGTGGCGAGCCAGCCTGGCCAGCAGCGCCTGATCGTCCAGGGTGAAACCGCCCGCCGAATAGGTGGTGAAACTCGCCGTGGTGGAGAGGGGGGCATAGGGCGGATCGCAGTAGATCACCCAGTCTTCCTCTGCACGGGCCATGGCGTCGGCATAGCTTTCACAGATGAACGTCGCCTTCTGCGCCTTCTCGGCAAACGTCCACAGCTCTTTCTCCGGGAAGTAGGGTTTCTTGTAGGAACCGAAGGGAACGTTGAACCCCCCCTTCTTGTTGTAACGGCACAAGCCGTTGAAACCATGGCGATTCAAAAACAGGAACAACTGAGCCCGCTCAAACCCCGCCGCGGTCTGGTTGAACTGGGTACGCAGCCGATAATAGGCGGTCTTGTGGTTGTGCTCGGCCACGAACAGCTTGCGGGCCTCGCTGATGAAGCTGTCCGGCTGCTGCTTGAGGTGGTTGTAGAGGCCAATGAGATCCGGATTGATGTCGTTGAGCACATAGGCGTCGTAATCCGTGTTGAGAAACACGGATCCCGCCCCGACGAAGGGCTCCAGCAACACACGCCCGGCCGGCAAACGCTCGGCGATCTCTTCGACCAGGGAGTATTTTCCCCCGGCCCATTTTAAAAACGCGCGTGTTTTTTTCATGGAAGTCCGGTGTTGACAAGGCTATGCCCAAAAAAGGGGGGTGATTCTACCCCCTTCTTCGGGTGGCTGGCTATTGCTTCAATTCTTTTTGTATCTGGGCGAATGACTTGGGCCAGGGTTGTCCCTTGAGCAAGGCAGGCGACAGCTTGCGAATGGCCGCCTTGGCCTGGGCACTGCTGGCGTAGTCTCCCTGCACCACCACATACCAGGGACTGCCACGGAAACGGGTCTTGTAGACCCACACCTTGCCCGCCAAGCCATGCTCGGCCACAAAGCTGTCTACCGCCTTGGTGTTGCTCGCCCCCATCAACTGGATGCTGTAGTGATTCTTCGGCTTCTTGTTGAGAGTCGCCACCGGCGTCAACGCCACCTTGGCCGCTGGGGCCGCGACCGGCGCTGTCTGCGCGCCACTGGCCGATTGAGCCTCTGTCCGGGCGGGGACACTGTTCAGGGCCGGTTTCTTGACCTGGGCCGTCGTTCCGGTCGGGACCGCACGGGAACCGCTCCCCACCAGCTCATCCACCACGGCCGTGGGCAAGGCGCCGCTGACGTTCGGCTGGTTCATCAATTTCTCGACCACTTCGTCGGAGATGACGACCCGGCGCCCCTCATAGTTGGTTGACTCCGTGGTGACCGTCTCGCTTTCGACCTTCTTGGGCAAGGGCTTGGCATCGGACTGCCAATCGTGGGCAACCTGATTCCCTGACGGGATGGCAGCGGCGCCACTGCTCGCCTGAGTATCCAAGGCCCCGCTCGCCGCACCGACACTCACAGGATCGCTTGAGACGGGATCGGGCAACGCCATCCCCTGGGACGGAGCCTGGGCGGGGTCCTGGCCTGCACTGTCGAACAGGGGCAGATAGCTCAGGGCCAGCAACCCGCCCGCCACCAGGGCAAGCACGATCGCTATCTTCTTGACGGGCAACTCGGCCTGACGTTTCTTGGGCCTTCTGTCGGTCATGGTATCCTCCAGTAACTGCATGATGGCTGACGGATGTCCGCCCGCCCCATTCAGGATCTCTTCCACTTTCGGCTTGGGCAAGAGGGCTGTCGGGATCTTGAGCTCTTTGGCCTTCTCATACAAGAAGATACGTTGCTCAGGAGCGCTCAGTGGCGCGACTTCCAGCTCGAGGGCTGGCATGGCTCGTCCCTTGAGGAGCGCCTTCTGGTTACGACACCAGGCGTCATCACCCGAGAGCAGGATGGCCAGTTTATGAGGAGATGCCAGGGTATCGTTGTGACGACAGAGCGCCCACAACTCCCCCACCAGCTCGGCAGGCAAGGTATCGGCACGTTCGATGATGAGCAGCAGTCTGGCAGGCTTGTCACCCACCATGCGAAAGAAGCTGTCCGCCAGGGCATCCTGCGCGTTGAACAGGGGACGTGCCACCACCTGCTGCAACAGCAACTGGCGCACATCCGCCATCTTCATGGACGGGCTGCCGATGAGGCTGGCCACCCGCACCGCATCGGGCAGTTGGGCAAGCAGCGACTCGCACAGTGTGCCACGGCCACTGCCTGGCTTGCCGGAGAGAAAAACAAAGGGGTGGTTGAACTCGATCAGGTGCAGCAGCCGGTCAACCAACTGCCGCTGAGAAGGCAGTTTGAGCAATTTATTAGTGGTCACGACCAGACTCGATCACCGCCATCAATTGCTCGTCTGTCACATCGGCCACGACCTGGGCCTGTCCGATCCCGATCGGCAGCACCAGCCTCAGCTTGCCTTCCAGCACCTTCTTGTCACGGCGCATATGGCGAATGAAGGCGGCAAAATCCATATCGGACGGTGCCTTGACCGGCAAATCGGCGGCCAGCAGCAGATCGCGGACTCGTGCCACCTCTTGCGCCGTCATGTCGCCACGGGCCAGGGCCGTCTCGGCCGCCAGCATGGTTCCCGCCGCCACGGCTTCACCGTGCAGCCAGTTGCCATACCCCTTCTCCGCCTCGATGGCATGGCCGAAGGTATGTCCCAAGTTCAGCAAGGCGCGCACGCCGTGCTCGGTCTCGTCCTGACCGACCACATCGGCCTTGATCTCGCAGCAGCGGCGAATAGCATAGGAGAGTGCATCACCGTCGAGGCGCTGCAGGCGAGTCATGTTGGTTTCGAGCCAGGAGAAGAAGGCGGCATCCCAGATGATGCCGTATTTGATCACCTCGGCCATGCCGGCGGCAAATTCCCGGGCAGGCAGGGTCTTGAGGCAGTCGGTATCGATGATCACATGCTTGGGCTGATAGAAGGCACCCACCATGTTCTTGCCGAGAGGATGGTTGACGGCGGTCTTGCCGCCGACGGAAGAGTCAACCTGGGAGAGCAGCGTGGTAGGCACCTGAATAAACGGAATGCCTCGTTGGTAGCTTGCCGCAGCAAAGCCGACAACATCACCTATCACACCGCCCCCCAGAGCGATCAGAGTGGTATCACGACCATGGCTGGTTTCCAGCAGAGCAGACATGATCCGCTCGAAGGTCGCCAGGGTTTTGTAGGCCTCGCCATCGGGCAGGATCAGGTGTTCCACCTGAAAACCGGACAGCAACTGAATGATCTGTTCAAGATACAGGGGCGCGACCACGGTATTGGTCACTATCATGACCCGCTTGCCCTTGATCGTCTGCGCCAGTACCTCGGGGCGTTGCAGCAGACCGGCAGCTATCTCTATCGGGTAGCTGCGTTCACCCAGTTCGACCTTCAACCTTTCCATGGACGTCCTCTAATGAATTACATACCAATCAACTTGACGATTTGATTAGCGACAACTTTGGCACTCTGGTCATCCGTCTGGATGACAAAATCGGCAACCTCTTCGTACAGGGCGTTGCGCTCTTGCGCAAGACGCTCAAGCACTTCACGGGGCGGCTCTTCGGTTTGCAGCAAGGGACGACGCTTGTCTCTCTGGGTTCGCGCCAATTGCTTTTCAATGGTGGTTTCGAGGTAGACCACGATGCCGCGTGCGGAGAGTTTGTTGCGGGTTTCACGGCTCTTGATGGCACCGCCACCCGTTGCCAGCACGATACCCTGCTGTTCGGCGAGCTCACCGATCACCTTCTCTTCGCGGATCCGGAAACCTTCTTCGCCTTCAACATCGAACACCCAGCCGATATCGGCACCACTGCGGCGCTCAATCTCATGATCTGAGTCGAAAAACTCCATGTGCAGTTGTTCTGCCAGATGTCTACCTATGGTGCTCTTGCCCGCACCCATGGGACCTATCAGGAAAATATTGCGTTTCTCAGCCATGTCTTTTCGTTAGTAATTACAAACTGTATGGCCCCGGTAAACACTCGACCGGGGTACCTATGAACCTTATCTTGCGATGGATCAGGAGGGGGATTATCTCAGTAGAAACCAGGACTGGCAACCGCAGCCCTTACGCCCCAGCCTCATCGGGGCGTAAGGTTATATGTGTTTTACTCTCACAAGTAAAGTTTTCAGAGGGCGTCGGTCACTATCCTCGGGGTCACGAAGATCAGCAGTTCACGCTTCTTGTTTTCACTGGTGGTTTTCTTGAACAGATAGCCCAACCCGGGGATATCCCCCAGCAGCGGCACCTTGCTGACATCACTCTTGATGGTCTGTTGATAGATGCCGCCAAGCACCAGAGTTTCACCGTTGTTGACCAACACCTGGGTGGTGATGGACTGGGCGTTGATGGACACCGCATCCCCGGTCCCGGTCGGCACGGTTTCCCCCTTGGTATCCTGAGTCACGGTCAAGTCCAGGATCACCCTGTTGTCCGGGGTGATCTGCGGCGTGACCTTGAGGCTCAGTACCGCCTTCTTGAAGGTGACCGAGGTCGCCCCGCTGGAAGAGGACTCCACATAGGGGATCTCGGTCCCCTGCTCGATCAGGGCCGGCTTCTGGTTGGCCGTGGTGACACGCGGACTGGCGATGATCTCGGCCTTGCTCTCCTTTTCCAGAGCCGAGAGTTCAAGATCCAGCAGAGTACCATTGGCAAGACGGGCGACCTGGAACGCCAGGGTGCCGGCCGCGTTGGTCACCGGCAGGTTGACGTTGAGTCTGTCTTCTACGTTGGGGCGAGTGATGGTGGAACTGCCATCATTGTTTCCGGCGCCATCATTACCCTCTATGGTGCCCGAGGTGCCGTTGCCATGACCGTCTGTCTTGGTCACCCCCCAGCGCACCCCCAGAGCCTCATCGAAGCCATCATCAATGGTCACCATGCGCGCCTCGATCACCACCTGCTTGACCGGGATATCGAGGATATCCAGCATCCGCTTGACGTTGCTGATGACATCCGCCGTGTCCTTGACCACCAGCACGTTGGTACGTTCATCCACGCTGACCGCCCCTCTGGGGGAGAGCAGCTTGGTACTCTCGGAGGAGAGCAGGGCCGCCACTTCCGATGCCTTGGCATAGTTGATCTGCAGATACTCGGTGTAGAGGGGAGCGAGATCCGCCACCTGGTTGCGGCTCTCCATCTGCTGTTTCTCGCGAGCGGCAATCTCGTCCGCCGGTGCCACCAGCAGGATGTTGTTGTCCAGCCGTTTGTCCAACCCTCTGACCTTGAGGATGATGTCCAGCGCCTGCTCCCAGGGCACGCCATCGAGACGCAGCGTGATGTTGCCGGAGACCGAGTCCGTGGTCACCAGGTTCAAATTGTTGAAATCGGCGATGATCTGCAACACGGTACGAACAGGAATATCCTGGAAGTTCAATGAGATGGGCTTGCCCTGGTACTGCTTCGCCGCCGTGGTGGCCACCCGTTTTTTCACCTCGATGATGAACATCTTGTCGGCCTGATCGTAACGGTAGTCAAACTGGCCGTTCACCGAGAGCTCGAACAGGGTGTCATTGCCCTGGCGGAACACCTCCACCTGGGAGACCGGGGTAGCGAAGTCCTGCACATTGATGAGGTTGAGCTGATCATCAGGCACCCGGGTACCGTGGAACTTGGCCAGCACTTTCTGACCACGGCTGCTGACATCCACCGCCGCCGAACTGTTGTCCAGCGTCACGAGGAACTCCCCCTGCCCCTCCTTGCCACGGCGAAAATCCACGCCCTTGACCGAGTTGAAGTAGGCGCCCCCCATGTTTGCCTGAGACACGGACAACACCGGCTTGCCGGGGGCAACGGGCGAAGGAGCCACAGTAGGCGTGGCAGCCACGGCAGGCTGAGCCTGATACTGGGACTGGTTCTGGGCAACTCGCTGGGTGTCAATCAATGCAGACTGAGTCACCGGCTGGCTTCTGACGAGCGCAGACTGGCTGGCTGCAACAGGCGCCGCCGAGGAAGCGACCGGCTGCCCGGCCTTGTCTCCCAGCGCCACCAGCAATTTATTGCCCTGCTGATGGACCTGATAGGGGGTGAGCTGATCGAGGGCGATCTTGATGTCGAGCCCCTGCCCCTTCCCCTCCACCAGGAGGTTGTTCACCCCTTGCTGCTTGATGGGCAGGGGATTGACCGTCAGGGCACCGATGGCCCCGGGTACGTGCAGCAGAAGCTGATTGGGCTCATAGGTCAACCTGTCCGTAAAACCGCTGACCGGTTCGCTGAAGCTGAGCTCCAGCAGGAGTTGATCGGCCAGCAGGGGATTCACCTTGACCTCCTGCAACGCGGGTACTGCCCACACCTGAGTGCATCCGCCCAGCCAAAGCAGCGCCACACCGGTCATCCTTCTTATTGTTGTTCTCATCTCTGCTCATCCCTGATCATAGTTTTGCGTCGAGATTGGCCATGGCCAGCTGGGTTTCTCGGGTGACCCAGCATCCTTTGCCATCCGGTACCGTCTCCATCAAGTCAACATGCGTGTTCGTTATCTTGATGACCCTGCCCTGATCCAGCCCCATGTGCTGGTTGAGCCCGACGCGCACGGCTTGCCCGTCCGGGGTTTTGATCAATGCCCACAACTGCCCCTGCTTGCCGATGGAGCCTTTCATGCTCAGGCTGGCAAGCGAGTAGCGTTCCAGCACCTCCTTTTCCCGATTGGCCACTATCTGGGCACAGTCCGGCTTGGCCTTGGCGTCCAGCCTGGAACTGGTTTCCGGCTGGGGTGCAATGAACGGACTGCGCTGATCGCTGCGTTGATAGACCATGGGAGAGAAGGGCTTTATCTCCGGCAAAGGTTCGATCGGTACCGGCTTTCTGGCCTTGGTCTGTTTGACATATTCATCCATGTCCTCCTGTCCCCCACAGGCCGTCAACAGCAGCGCCGACAAGAGAAGTACGCCCGCTCTCATGCTCATGGCTTTTTCTCCACGGTTTTGCCGTTGTACTTGTAGGTCTTGGCCTGCATGGACATACCGATCAGCTCACCCCCCTTCCCCTGGCTGAGCTGGAAAGAATCCAGGATCACGATGCGCGGCAAAGCAGCCATGTCCGCCGTGAACTTGCCAAGTTCGTGATAGGTGCCCACGACCTCGATGCGCATGGGCAGCTCGGTGGAGAACTCGTGTTTCACCTCTGGCTCCCAGTTGATCCTGTTCAATGTCAAACCGTTGTCGGTGGCAATGAAGCTGATGTCATCCAGCAAACCGGCGACTTCGTGGGTGTTGGGCAGCTGCTTGAGCTGGGTGTCGACCAGATGTTCCAGCTGGACCATCTGCTTTTTGTATGCCTCCAGGTTCGCGGCCAGCATGGCCTTGCTCTCGAATTGTCCCTTGAGCTCAGTCTCTTTTGCGGCTTCCCGACCCAGGGCCGCCAGGGAATTGGCAATCACGTAGTAATAGAGTGCCCCGCCAAGCAGAGCACAGCAGAAGAAGACAAAGATGCCCTTGGCGATCGGCGGCCAGCGGGCAATGTCATTGAGATCCAGGTCGTTGAGTTGTTGCAGGTTCATTTTTGCCCCTTAGCCACGTTGGGTAGCGCCGTGGCAATCTGGAACATCATGGAGAACTGGCTCAGGGCGATGGGGGCCACCTCGGCCGTGAAAATGGTGCTGAGCTGGGATTGTGTCAGCCAGCCGGAACCGTCGATTCGGCGCATCATGCTGGCAACCCTGCCATAGGCTTCGGTCTTTCCCTTCACATCTATCTTGTTGTTTTGCAAGGCAAGGCTATCAAGATATACCCCATTGGGGACCAGCACCGGCAGCTGATTGAACAGACGCACAGGGATGTTGCGGCGCATCTGCAACTGCTCGATGAGTTGCATGCGGTCAATCAACTCCTTACGCCGTTCCTTGAGAAGCCTGATCTCCCCAAGCTGGGTGTCCAGGGTTGCCATCTCCTGCTGCAACCGCTGATTGCGCTGCTGCTGGTAACCAATCTGCTGCTGCACCAGCCAGTCTGCGGCAAAGGCGATGGCTGCCGTCCCCGCCAGGAACAGACCGAACAGGATGCCGAATTGTTTCTTCTGACGCTGCGCCCGAGCCTGCCGCCAGGGCAGAAGGTTTATATTTGACATGGTGTGAAGCTCCTCAGTGCCAGCCCGAGCGCCGTCATGTACTTGGCCCCATGAGTCAGCCCCCCCTCTCCCTGCGGCTTGCCAAAGAGTGCAAAGGGATCGGGATGCAGCACCTCGCAGTTGAGCTCGCTGCCGATTTGTCCGGCCAGCCCCGGCAGCAGGCTCCCCCCTCCGGTCAGCACCAGCCTGGAGAGCTCCTTGTTCCCCGAAGAGCTGCAAAACAGCTGCACGTTGCGCCGTATCTGCAACACCACGGTGCTGAGGTGAGGCAACAGGACATCCACCTCATGATCCGCAGGCAAGGAGCCCTGGAGCTTGGCCAGTTCCGCCTCTTCCATACTCATGCTGTAAAAAGAGGCCAATGCCTGGCTGTATTGATCACCACCAAAATTCTGCAACCGGGAATAGATGACCTGGCCCCGTAGCAGGGCGGCGAAAGTCAGGGCGCTGGCACCGATGTCGACGATGCCAATCGGTTTCTCCGAGGTTTGCAGGTCAGGCAGACAGGCCAGCACGGCGCGTCCGAGCGCATGGGCCCCCACATCCACCACCATGGTCGTCATGCCTGCCTCCGTCAGGGCACTGACCCGGCCACTGACGCTCTCGGTCCGCGCGGCACTGAGCAGGACCTCCTGACGCCCGTTGTCGCCCGCCATGCCGAGGATTTCAAAATCCAGGCTCACTTCATCAAGGGGAAAGGGGATGAGCTGCTCTGCCTCCAGGTGAACCTGGTTCTCCAGCTCGCTCTCGTTGATGTTGGTATCGACCTGAATGATCTTGGTGATGACGTTGGAACCGGTCACGGCCGTGGCCACGTTCTGGCAATCCCCTTGCACGAGCCGCTTGAGCGACTTGAGGGACTGACTGACCCGTTCAATGTCCTGAAGTTGATAGTCGACCAGCGTTCCTCTTGGCATGGGGATCTCGGCAACCGAACCGAGGTGCACCTTGCCGGGACGTCCGCTGATGGTGACGGCCTTGATGGTTTGACTGCCAAAATCAATGCCCGCCATGGAGACGAGGGATCCCTTACTTAATAGCCCAAACATATACACATCCATGCGTTATTGGGTTTTCGGACTTATTGTAGGACAGCGCGTCATGATGTGACGGCTTAACTCAATATAATGCTCTATCTATCAATGTCATAAAGTTTGTGTCAAAAGTTGACGCCCCTCTCCTTTCGGCCTTGATTGCGGCCCCCTTGGTAATTGTGCCCTGGAGTGCTACCCTCCCGCCTCTTCTCGGGGTCGCCTGTTTGCGGAGAGGAAAACCTCGAATCCGCGAGGGTAAAAAGGCTATACTCTGCGCCCGTTGGCTAATTTTAAGACGATTGGTAGTTCTTCCATGCTGAAATGGCTCGTTCGCCTGTTTATTGTCATGATGCTGGGTGCTGTGCTGGGCGTTGCCAGCCTCATCGGCATCTACTTCTACATCAAGCCCCAGTTGCCGGACGTCAGCGCTCTGCGCGATGTCAAACTGGCTACCCCCATGAAGGTCTACAGCCGGGACGGGGAATTGATCTCCCAGTTTGGCGAAATTCGTCGCATCCCTCTGCGGCTGGACGAAATTCCCCAGTCCATGATCGATGCCGTACTCGCCACCGAAGATGCCCGCTTCTATGAGCACCCGGGCATTGACCCCATCGGCATCATCCGTGCCGCCACCGTCTGGGCCGTTTCCGGCCAGGCGCGTCAGGGCGCCAGTACCATTACCCAGCAGGTGGCCCGCAACTTCTTCCTGAGCAACGAGAAGACTCTTGTACGCAAGATCAAGGAAGTGTTCCTCGCCTGGCGTATCGAGCAGAACCTCTCCAAGGACGAGATCCTCACCCTCTATCTCAACAAGATCCCCCTCGGCTACCGGGCATTCGGGGTCGGCGCGGCCGCCCAGGTCTACTTCGGCAAGGAGGTCAAGGATCTGACCCTGGACGAGATCGCCATCATCGCGGGTCTCCCCAAGGCCCCCTCCATGCTGAACCCGATCCGCTCCCCGGAGCGCGCTTTCGCTCGCCGCAACGTGGTACTGGGTCGCATGCTGGAAACCGGCAAGATCACCCAGGCCCAGTATGACGAAGCCTCCAAGATGCCGGTCAAGGCCCGTTTTCACGGTGCCGAAACCACGCTGAACGCCCCCTATCTGAGCGAGATGGTACGCCAGAAGATGGTGGAGCAGTTTGGTGAAGATGCCTACACCATGGGGCTGCACGTCTACACCACCGTCACCGCCAAGCGTCAGCGCGCCGCCCATCAGGCGCTGCTGGATGGTGTCTTCGACTACGACACCCGCCACGGCTACCGTGGCCCGACCGCCTTGCTGTGGAAAGCCGGTGAAACGGCCTGGGACTACGAGCAGATCATGGCCCATCTGGCCAAGCAGCCGACCTATCAGCCCCTGATGGCCGCCGTGGTCACCCAGCTCGGCGACAAGAGCGCCACCCTGGTGCTCAAGAATGGCAAACAGGCCGAACTGGGCTGGAATGGCATCAAGTGGGCGCGCGCCTTCATCACCGACGATCGCCAGGGTTTTGCCCCGAAATCGGCGCGGGATGTACTCAAAGTCGGCGCCCAGATCTGGGTCAGGGAGAAAGGGGAAGAGTTGCTGCTCTCCCAGATCCCCGACGTCAACGCCGCCCTGGTGGCCATGAACCCTCAAGACGGCGCCATCGAGGCCCTGGTCGGCGGCTTCAGCTTCGAGCTCTCCAAGTTCAACCGGGTCGATCAGGCCCGTCGTCAGGTCGGCTCCAACATCAAGCCTTTCCTCTATGCCACCGCGCTGGAGCAGGGCTATACCCTGGCGTCCCTCATCAACGATGCACCGATCAACCAGTGGGATCCTGCCAAGGGCCCCATGTGGCAGCCCAAGAACTCGCCCGCCATCTATGAAGGGCCGACTACCTTGCGCCTCGGCCTTGCCAAGTCCAAGAACGTGATGTCGGTCCGCCTGATGCGCGCCATCGGGCTGGATACCTATATCGACGGCCTGACCCGCTTCGGCTTCGCCCGTGATCACATTTCCGCCAATGAATCCCTGGCGCTGGGTGCGGCGGAGTTTACCCCGCTGGAAGTGGTGCGCGGCTACTCGGTGCTGGCCAATGGCGGCTTCCAGGTCACCCCCTACTTCATCACCGAAGTGACCGACAGCTTCGGCACTCCCCTGTTCGAGGCCAACCCGGCCGCCGCCTGCCGCGACTGCGGCGTGCTGGCCGCCGCTGGTCTCGACAGCGCGGATGCCTATGCCAATACCACGGCAGACTGGAAGGCCCAGTGCCCCATCGATCCTGTCGTGCCCAACAACATGGCACCGCAGACCATCAGTGCCCAGAGCGCCTTCCTCATCACCGACACCCTGACCACCGCCATCTGGGGTGGCAATGGCTGGCGTGGTACCGGCTGGCGGGCAGCCCGTGACCTCAAGCGTCACGACATCTCGGGCAAGACGGGGACCACCAACGAATCCCGGGATGCCTGGTTCTCCGGCTATACCCCCAATCTGGTGGCCACCTCCTGGATCGGTTTTGACAATCACCAGCGCGGTCTGGGCCGGGCCGAGTTTGGCGGCGGCGCCGCCCAGCCCATCTGGATTGACTTCATGAAGACGGCTCTGCACCAGGTGCCCGAACGCAAGATGCCGGTCCCCGAAGGGATCATGCAGGTCCGCATCGATCGTGAAACCGGTCTGCTGACCAATCGCGCCGATGGCAGTACCACGGAGGAGTTCTTCAAAGAGGGCACAGAGCCCACCCGCTACGCGAGCCAGATCTCCGATGGCAACCAGGTGTATGGCGGTGACGATGCGACCACAGACGGTCCCGTCTCCACCGACGACATCTTCTAGGTCCCCCTGGAAACAACAAAACCGGCGCCCTGGCGCCGGTTTTTGTTTCGGGATGACGAGCGGGCTGCGTCAGCCCAGCAGGGCTTTCATCAGACTCGAAATGCGGGCCGCCAGCTCATTGAAGCAGGGGCGGCGCACCGAGTAGTGACGATATAGCAGGGAGATGGTGCGCCCCGGCACGGGGTTGATTACCGGGCGATAGCTGACGCCCCCCTCCTCCGGGTTGGCGGGCACGGCGAGCCTGGGCACCAGCGTCATGCCACTGCCGGCGGCGACCATGTTGCGCAAGGTCTCCAGACTGGTGCCCTTGAAGCGCTGATCCTCACCGATGCCCGCGGCAAAACAGAAACCCATCGCCTGATCCCGCAGGCAGTGACCGTCGGCCAGCATCAGCAATTTCTTGCCCTTGAGATTGTGCAGGGGCACCGCCTTGGCGCTCGCCTCCGGGTGATGCTGGGGCACGGCCAGCCACATGGGCTCCTGATAGAGGGGGATGGCGCCAAACCCCTCCATCCCTTCCAGCTCCGCCAGCACGAGGCAATCCAGCTCCCCCTCCTCCAGCCGCTTGAGCAGCACCTGGGTCTGATCTTCGTAGAGGTAGAACTCCAGCTTGGGGAAGTGTTCACGCAGATCCTGGATGATGTGGGGCAGCAGATAGGGGCCCACGGTGGGAATGAAACCGATGTGGATCTCGCCGGACATGGGCTCGGCGAAGTGCTGGCCTATGCTCTTGAGCTCTCGCGCCTCCTTGAGCACCTTGCGCGCCTGACGGGCCATGGCATCGCCGGCGGGCGTGAACAGCACCTTGCGGGAAGTGCGCTCGATGAGGATCACTCCCAGTTCATCTTCCAGCTTGCGCAGCTGGCCACTCAGGGTCGGCTGGCTGACAAAGCAGCGCTCCGCTGCCTTGCGAAAGTGTTTCTCCTCTTCCAGCGCTACCAGATATTCGAGATCGCGAAGGTTCATAGGTACTGCATCCTGCCGTTCAATGAGGCCGATAGCATGCACAAGAACGGTGCGGGGGACAAGGGAGGCGCGCAGACGGGTCTGCCCTCTCCCTCTCCTTTGACAAGCCGCAGGCGATGGGCGAGAGACTCACCCCATCAGGGAGGCGATGTGATCCGCGAATGCCGATGGCTCTCCCAGATAGGAGGAGACAGGCAGCGCAACGACGCGCTCCCCTTGCATCAATCCCAGGGTCGGGAACCCCTGCCCGCCGAGCCGGCCCAGCCACGCCTGGCTTGTGGCCAGATGGCCCACAAGATCGACCCGTCCAAAGGCCAGGGCGAATGCCTCCGGTGTCAGCTCCTGCTCCCGCGCGAGCGCCGCCAGCCGCGTCGGGGAACCGACCCATTCCCCATCCCGGTAGTGGGTCTCCTGGATGCGGTGCAACAAGGCAAGGCCGTCGCCGCCAAGCTCGCTCACCGCCAGCACTGCGCGTATGGGCGGCTCGGAGTCGAGGAGCAGCGACTCGTTGAGCAGGAGCTCGTTGAAATAGCGCTCACCAAAGCGCTGTCCGGTGAGGGCGTGGATGCGCTCGTCATGGGGGCGCACATAGTCCCGCAGGGGCTGGCCCATGGCCTGGCGCCTGGCGCCCATCCAGAGGCCCCCCCCATGCAGTTCGATGCGAAGGCCCGGGATCTCGGCAGCGGCTTTCAGCAGGGGGGCGGCGCCATAGCACCAGCCACAGAGGGGGTCATAGACATAATGGAGGGTTGTTTGCGCTTCGTTCATCATCATTCTCGCTTCAAGGCTGGATAAAAAACCGGGCCCTCGGGCCCGGTAAAAAAACACAGGGAAGTAGGCGTCAGGGAGTTACCACTTCATCTCGCCGGTATTGACCTTGGCACCGATGGCCAGGCCATCGTCGACCGGCAGGGAGGGGTAAGCCTTCTTCAGCGCTTCAATCAGCTGGCCGGAGTGCTTGGTCTTGGCCAGCTCCTGCTCAAAACGCTGCACGTAGTCACGGGTGAAGGTCACGGCTTCGGTACCCTTGGGCGCAGTTCCCAGGAAGTGACCCGGCACCACACGCTCGGGTTTCAGGGCCAGCAGGTTGTTCAGCGCCTTGACCCAGTTGCTGCGAGCGGCCTTGGACTGGCTGTCCGCCATCCAGACGTGCACGCCGCTGTAGACCGGCACACCACCAAAGGCCGTCTTGATGGAAGGGGCCCAGAGGTAGGCATTCGGGGTGTTCATCTCTTTGATGTCAATCTTCTCGCCATCCAGCGTCAGGTGGCTGGCCGTCATCACTTGCGGCACGGTCAGGCTCTTGGGTGCATCCTTGCCCAGGATCGGGCCCCAGTAGCTCAGCTTGGCATCCTTGGTCTGCTTGATATGGTCGACCACATGCTGGTCGGCCAGCACCTTGACATCCGGGAACGCCGCCATGACGGGTTCCAGACCGAAGTAGAAGTCGGGGTCACCGGCACTGATATAGACAGTGGTCAGCTTCTTGCCGCTCTTCTTGATCATGTCCACCAGCGCCTGACCATGTTGCACGTCGAACTGGGCATCGATCAGGATGGCCTCTTTGTCACCGGCTACCAGTGAGGAGGAGACGGGGAAGATGGCCTTCTCGCCGGGGTTGTAGACGGTCACGGTCAGGGGGGCCGCCAGGGCGGAACCCGTCATCAGGAGGCTGGTCAGGGTCAGGGTACGCAGTGTGTTGTTCATCAGATAACGCTCATCGGTGTGGATTAATGGAATGAGCGCAGTTTATTGCATCACCATCGATACAAATACCGCATAATGGGCGCATCACTGTTGCACAAATCGAGCATATAGGGGCACAAGATGGATAGGCTGACCGCATTGCGGGTCTTCGTCTGCGTGGTGGAACAGGGCAGCCTGAGCGGCGCCGGGGAGAAACTGGAGATGTCCCGCGCCATGGTGTCGCGCTACCTGGCCGAGCTGGAACGCTGGATGGGGGCCAGATTGCTGCACCGCACCACCCGCCGGCTGAGCCTGACCGGGCCGGGAGAAGAGGCGCTGAACCGGGCCAGAGCCATGCTGGCCCTGGGGGAAGAGATGGAACACCTGGCCATCCGCCATGACGAGGCCCCCAAGGGGCAACTGCGCATCACCTGCAGCTACTCTCTCTCCGAAGCCCTGCTGGTCGGGGCGGCGAACGACTACCTGGCCCGTTACCCCGGCACGGCGATCGACATCCTGCTGCTGGACCGGACGGTCAATCTGGTGGAGGAGCGAATCGATCTCGCCCTGCGCATCACCAACGACCTCGATCCCAACCTGGTGGCCCGCAGGCTCGGCACCTGCCACTCGGTGGTGTGCGCCAGCCCCGCCTACCTGGCCCGCCATGCTCCGCCGCAGCAGGTACAGGATCTGGCACTGCACAACTGCCTCACCTACACCTATTTCGGCAAGAGCCTGTGGGAGTTTCTGGGGCCCGATGGTCCCGAATCCGTCCCGGTGAGCGGCAACCTCAGCGCCAACATCTCCAACCTGCTGCTGGCCGCCACCCTGGACGGAGCGGGGATCAGCCTGCAACCCGCCTACTCGGTTCACCCCCATCTGGCAAGCGGCGCCCTGGTCCCCCTGCTCACCCCGTGGCAGCCCAAGCGCCTCGGCGTCTATGCCGTTTATGGCACCCGCAAACAGATGTCCCCCCTGCTGCGCAGCTTCCTCGACTTTCTCGTGGAGCGGATGGCGGACGATCCCCTGTGGCAGGAAGCCCCTCCCTCTCTCTGATCCCTGCGAGCCGCACAAAAAAGGGGCCTCGCGGCCCCTCTTTGCTCCATCCTGTGCCGGTCAGGCTTCGAAACCGAATGCCTTGACCGGGGTCTCTCCCTCCTCGGCCTCCTGATCCTCCAGATAGATGTCGTGATAGGCGGCATAGATGGAGTAGTTGATGGCAGGCAGCACCACCAGCAGGCCCACCAGCATCAGGAGTGCGCCAAAGAAGATCAGCACGGCCCCGAGCAGCCCCCACCAGAGGAAGGGCCACATGTTGCGCAGACATCCCTTGAAGCTGAGCCGGGCTGCCTGCCAGACCCCGACCTGATGGAAGAGGATAAGGGCGGGGGCGAAGGTGATGGCCATCAGCACGGGAACGAACAGTGCCAATCCCACCAGGGCGCAGACGAGGAAGCCCCGTGCCTGCTCCGGGGTCAGCGCCAGGGAGCCCGGATCCGCGGACAACAGGCCGGTGAGTCCCCACTGGTGCAGCAGGAACACGCAGATCATCAGGATCCCCATGATGAGGCCGAGCACCATCAGGCCCCCCAGCATCAAGGGGGTCAACCGATGGCGGAAACCGGCAAAGAAGTCGCCAAATTGCAGCGCCTCGCCTTGGTGACCTCGCCGCGCCACCGCCACCCAGCCAGCCCCCCACACCATGTAGAGCAACTGGGAGATCAAGCCCCCCGCCGGCAGTTGATCCAGCACGATGCCCACCACAAACCAGAGCACTATCATGGCCACGCTGGCACCCATCCCCTTGTTGAAGATGTCGAATCCGGTGCGGATCCAGATCCAGCCCTGTCCTATGCCATGGCGTTTGGGTTCGTGGCGCAGGGCCCTGTCACTGTTCATCATTGACCTCGTCGAAAAATAGGGGCGAAGCGGCGTCTCCTCAGGGCACGCTCACCGTGACCATGATGGTGCCGGTGTAGGGGCCGGTGCGTACTACCTGGCCCGGCAGCCGGGTCGGGTAGAGCCTCACCTTGTAGTCGGTGGCCTGGGTCGCCGCCGAGTAGGGTACCGCGATGGCGGTATCGAATGGAATAGGGGTCAGGGCCCCCTGCTCGACCATGCCCACCCCGACACCGGCCAGGCTGGTGGTGATGAAGCGGTTGTCGCTCGCGAGCACCCCCGAGAAGCTGTAGCGAAGCGGCCCCCTGATCAGGCTGGCAAGGTCGAAGGGAAAGCAGGCACCCGCAACCAGCGCATTCACCTCGCTGCAATGGCGTGTCCGTTGCGTCCTTCTGGGCCGCAGCCGACGAGTTTATCGGCCACGGTTGACGGACAGCACCGCCAGAATGTGGCATCATCTCCCCCTCTTGCTTTCCCCCTGATCCGATGGAGCCATCATGCGCCGCCTCTTCTTTCTTCTCCTGCTGCTCGGCAGCCCTGCGCTTCACGCCGAACCGGGGTTTATCAGCCGCCTGCTCAACCACCCGGTGCCGGGGGGCGTGGCCGTGGTACCACTGGGAAGCGGGGCCAAGGCGCCCGCAGTGCGCTATCAGGACAAGCCTGTGCTGGTGGTACAGGAAGACGGGAAGACGTGGATCGCCATCGTCGGCATCCCGCTCAAGAGCGCGCCCGGCCCCCATCAGGTAACCACCAGCGATGGCCGCACCTTGAGTTTCACGGTCGGCACCAAGCACTACCGTGAGCAGCACATCAAGCTCAAGAACAGCCGCCAGGTCAATCCGCTGGCCGAAGACATGACCCGCATCAACCGGGAGCTTGCCGAACAGACCCGCGCCTACCAGACCTTCAGCCCGGCTCAGCCGAGCAACCTGCTGTTTGACAAGCCGGTCCAGGGCCCGCTCTCCAGTCCCTTCGGGCTGCGCCGCTTCTTCAACGGCGAGGAGCGCAACCCCCACTCCGGCCTCGACTTCGCGGTCGGAGCCGGCACTCCCATCAAGGCACCAGCCGCTGGCAAGGTCATCCTCATCGGCAACTACTTCTTCAACGGCAATACGGTGTTCGTCGACCACGGCCAGGGCCTCATCAGCATGTTCTGTCACATGTCGAAGGTGGACGTGAAGCTGGGCCAGAGCCTGCCCCGCGGCGGCATCGTCGGCCGGGTCGGCGCCACCGGTCGCGCCACCGGCCCCCACATGCACTGGAACGTCAGCCTCAACGACGCCCGCGTCGACCCCGCCATCTTTATCGGCGCCTTCAAGCCCTGAGGCCGGCAACCTGCCGCCCACAGGCAGGGGCACTCAAAATGAAAAAGGCAGCCGAGGCTGCCTTTTTCATGGACGCATGACCACATCTCAGGCAGCGCTGTGCTGGCGCCCCTCCCTGCTCATCGCCCGCCACATCACCAGGACCAGCAGAGTGCTGCAAGTGGGCAGCGCCAGCCAGACACCGGCCACTCCCCACAGGGAGGAGAAGCCCCACAGGAAACCGCCGATCAGCACCAACTTGCCGCCGGTGAGCAGGGAAGCGATGCGGGCCCGGTTGATGGCCTGGAAATAGGTGGCCCCCACCAGCAGCAAGCCTTCCATGGGCAGCCCCCAGAAGTAGAGCCAGATACCGAGGCTGGCTACCGGCAACAGGGCAGCATTCTCCCCCGCAAACAGATAAACCACTGCCTCCGGCCACAGATACAGCGGGATCATCCCGCACAGTGCCACCGCCATGGTCACTCCCAATGCCAGGTTGCGCACCCGCAGCACTCGCGACCAGTTGCCCGCCCCGGCGTTGAAGCTGGCGATGGGCTGGATGCCCATGGCGATCCCCTCGAAGATGAGATAGAAGAAGGCCTCGCTGTAGCTGATGACGCCGTAGGCGGCCACGTGCAGCGAAGTGCCCACCGAGAGCAGCGCCTTGTTGTGCAGCGCCAGCACCACCGAGAGGTAGAGGTACATCAGAAAACTCGACACCCCGAGTCGCAATGTCTCCCCCATCAGCCGCCAGTCGGGCACCAGGGTATCCCAGCGAATGCGCAACTGGCTGCGGGGGGTGAAGAAGTGCCACAGGCACAGGCCTCCGGTGACCGCCTGGGAGAGCATGGTCGCGATGGCGGCCCCCGCCAGCCCCCAGGGGATCACCGCCATCAGCAGGTAGTCGAGCAGCACGTTGAGCACGCCGCCCCCCACCAGGATCCAGGTGGTGAGGCCGGGTCGCCCGTCGTTGCGCAGCAGGGCGGTAAAGGCCATGGAGAGCACCGCAAACACCCCAAGCCAGGCGTACCACTGCAGATAGGCAAAGCCTGCGTCGAAGATGACCCCCTGCGCGCCCATCCAGACAAGCATAGCCTCGCCGTAACGAATGCCAATGAAGGCGAGCAGCGCGGAGGCGATGAGCACCATCACCAGGGCATTGCCGACGATGTGGCGCGCCCTGGCCTGCTCCCCCTTGCCCAGATAGAAGGAGGCCAGCGACGAGGATCCCATGCCAATAAGAGCCCCCACCGCATAGAGCACGGCGCAGATGGGGTACGCCAGCATCATGCCGGCCAGCCCGTCCTGGCCCAGGATATGGCCGACGAAGATGCCGTCTATGGTGACATAGATGCCGGTGACCAGCATGGCGGCCACCGTGGGGGTGACGTAACGCAAGAAGAGGCGGGAAAGGGGGGCCGTGCCCAGATCGACGGAGGACATAAATTGCTCAATGAAGGGGAACGGCCAGAATAATAGCCAAACAAGACCCGGATCACCCGTTATTTGTGCCGTGAATCATTCATCTTGAGGGCTTTACCCACCCCGGCCCCTGCTTTAGGCTAGGGCGACTTCTCCTGAACGGAAACGTGCGCCATGTTGCAACGCCTGCTCTGTCTGATGCTCTGTCTCAGCCTGTTCCCCTTCTCCGCTGTCCAGGCTGATGATGCCATCACTCAGGTTGAGGAGCTGCTGCAAAGCATCCCCAAGACGGATACCCCGGAAAACCAGCAACTGCGGGAGAGCTACCAGCAGGCGCTGCAATATGCCCGGGATGCCCAGCGCTACCGGGAACAGGGCAAGGCCTACCAGCAGATCCTCATCGACTACCCCAAGGAGTCCGCCCGTCTCAAGGAGGGGCTGCACAACTATCAGCCCCAGCCCCGCCCGTCCCTCTCCTCCCTCAAGGAGGATGCCCTGCGCCAGGCCATCAGCCTGAGCAGCAACCGCCAGCTCAACCTGCGCAAGGAGCGTCAGGCGGTGACCGACAGCCTCAACCAGCTTGAGAGCACGGGCCAGGAGTATCACCTGCGGGTCGACGAGTTGCGCAAGCAGTTGCTCCAGACCCGCTCCCTGCTCGATCGCCTGAGCTTCAGCAACGAGTCGGACAGGTTGCAGGAGGCCCAGCAACTGGCCACCCGACTCAAGGAGCAGAGCCTCTCCGACCGGATCCAGATGCTGGAGCTGGAGCAGCTCTCCGCCCAGCAGCGCAACGATCTGGGCAAGCTCAAGCTGCAGGAGCTCAACCTCGCCATCACCGACGAGGATGAGTGGCAGACCAGTCTGCTTGCCCAGCAGAACCAGCTGCGCCGGGACAAGACCGAGCAGGCCCTGGCCGAGAGCGAACGCCTGCGCCGCCAGCTCACCTCTGACCTCCCCCTCTTGCAGGAGCAACAGCAGCAAAACCAGGCCCTCTCCCTGCAACTGGGGGCCCTGGAGGATCAGATTGAACGGGTGCAGGACGAGCAACGGGGGGTGGACACCTCCCTCTCCGGGCTCAACGAGCTGGTCAATTCGGTGCGCGAACAGCTGGAGTGGTTGCAGATTAGCAACGCCTACGGCGAGAACCTGCGCAGCAAGCTGGCCGATCTGCCCGCCTACTTCCCGCTGGAGCGGCTGGAGTCCGCCATCGTCAAGGCGCGCATGGCCAAATACCAGTACGAGACCGAGCAGGATGCCCTGAAGGATCCGGTACAACTGCGCAACAGCCTGCTCAGTGGAGACGGCATCACCCTGGACAGGGCCCAGCGCGCCGTGCTGGACAACCTGCTCAAGGCGAGACGGCAACTGCTGACCCGGCTCAACGATGCCTCCGACACCCTCATTCAGGAGCAGACCCGCCTCAAGCTGCTCTACAGCCGCCAGAACAGCAAGATCGACGAGATCCGCGAACTCAGTGCCAGCCATCTGTTCTGGATGCCGGACGTGCGCCCCCTGAGCCCGGCGGTGCTGCTCGGCGTCCCGGCCGCCCTCGGCCTTGCCTTCAACCCGGCCAACTGGCTGCAACTGCCCAGGGCCATCGCCGAGAACAACCCCCTGAGCCTGACTCTGGCTGGCCTCGGGCTGCTGGGACTGGCCTGGTGCTGGCTGAAACTGGCCCGTCACCTCATTCAATACAGCCAGTACATTGCCCCGCGCATCGGCAAGGTAACCCAGGACAAGTTCAGCCTCACCAGCCGGTTGCTGGTGCGCTCCGTGCTCGCCGCCCTGCCGCTGCCCGCCATGGTGCTCATGGTGCACGGCCTGCTGGACGGCGCCTGGCAATATCCCTTCGCGGTGGCGGTGGCCCGGGGCCTGGGTGAAATCTGGTTCCTGCTGCTGGCCCTGCTGGTGGCGCGCCACCTCACTCTGGAGAAGGGGATCCTCATCCTCCACTTCCGCTGGCAGAAGGAGCGGGTGCAGCGAGTGTGGGGACAGTTTCGTACCCTGCTGCTGGTGCTGATCCCGAGCTTCTTCGTACAGGGCATGGCGAGCAGCTATCAGGAACACGCCTTCTACGACTCCCTGGGACGCCTCGCCTTCATCATCGGGGCCCTCTGGCTGCTGCTCTTCTTTGCCCGCCTCAACCGGGAAAAACTGCCCCTCACCTGGGGTCAGGCAGACATGACCAAGCCCCATCTGCTGCACCACTTCATCTGGAACAGCCTGATGCTGGCCCCGCTGCTGGCGGTGCTGGGCGCCCTGTTCGGCTACTTCTACACCTCCCGTACCCTGCTGCGCCAGCTGGAGCTGAGCCTGCTGGCGGGGCTCGGCTGCCTGCTCGTCTACTATCTGGCCCACCGCTGGATGCTGATCCAGCGCCGCCGACTCGCCTTCGATCGCGCCAAGCAGAAGCGGGCCGAGATCCTGGCGCAGCGGGAGCGGGAAGAGGACGATCTCAGCTCCGAGATCCCCGATGTGGTGGAGGAGCCCGAGCTGGATCTGGATACCATCAGCGCCCAGTCCCTCGGCCTGGTGCGCACCCTGCTGATGCTGGGCTTCACCATGCTGGTGGTGGTGCAATGGTCGGATCTCAACTCGGCATTCAGCTTCCTCAGCAGCATCGAGGTGTGGCAGGTGAGCAGCAAGGTGGCCGGCATCGAGCAGCTCTCCGCCATCACCCTGCAGGATCTGATGCTGACCGTCTTCGCCTTCATCCTGACGGTGGTCACCGCCCGCAACCTGCCAGGGTTGATGGAGCTCACCCTGCTCCAGCACCTGAGCCTCTCCCCCGGCACCGGCTTCGCCCTCACCACGGTGAGCAAGTACCTGGTACTGCTGATTGGCGCCCTCACCGGCTTCTCCATGCTCGGCATCGACTGGTCCAAGACCCAGTGGCTGGTGGCGGCACTCTCCGTGGGGCTGGGCTTCGGCTTGCAGGAGATCTTCGCCAACTTCGTCTCCGGCCTCATCATCCTGTTCGAAAAACCGATCCGCCTGGGTGACACCGTCACCATCCGTGATCTCACCGGCACCGTCACCAAGATCAAGACCCGCGCCACCACCATAGTGGACTGGGACAGGAAGGAGATCATCGTCCCCAACAAGGCCTTCATCACCGAGCAGTTCATCAACTGGTCCCTGTCCGATGCCATCACCCGGGTCCGCTTGCGCATTCGCATCGGCCTGACCCAGAATCCCAAGCAGGTACAGCAACTGCTGGAGCAGAGCGTGCGCGAATCCACCCTGGTGCTGGATACGCCCGCCCCGGAGGTGTTCCTCATCGAGTTCACCGACTCGGCCCTCATCTACGAGATCCGGCTCTACGTCAACAACATGGATCACCGGATGCCCATTACGCACGAGGTACATTCCCTGATCCTGGAGAAACTCGGCCAGGTCGGCATGCATCTGCCACATCAGCAGATCGACATCCGGATGAGCCGGGGATGAAGCCCCCAAAGACGACAACAGGAGCCATCATGCAGATCATTGCCCATCGCGGTGCCAGCGGCATGGCCCCGGAGAATACCCTCAAGGCGATGAGCCTGGCGCTGGATCTGGGTGCCAAAGCCATCGAGCTGGACGTGCAGTGGGCCGACGGAGAGCTCTGGGTCTTCCACGACCGGCGGCTGGAGCGCTGCACCAACGGCCAGGGTGTGCTGACCGGGCAATCCCGGGAGTACCTGGCGAGCCTGGATGCAGGGGACGGGGAGCGGATCCCGACCCTGTGGCAGGTGATGGCACTGGTGGCGGGGCGCTGCGAACTGCACATCGAGCTCAAGGGCGCCCACACCGCCAAGCCGGTGGCCGCCCTGACCAGGCGGGCCGAGGCCGAGCTTGGCTTTACCCAGGCGCACTGGATCGTTTCCTCCTTTCATCATCCCGAGCTGTTACGCTTCAAGGGACTGCGACCGGAAATCAGGATAGGCGCTCTCACGGCCAGCCTGCCCCTCGACGGCGCGGCCTTCGCCGAGACGCTGGGGGCCTGGTCACTGAACTGCGACGTGGATTTCGTCGACGAGACCCTGGTGGCGGATGCCCATCGCCGGGGGCTCAAGATCCTGGTCTATACAGTCGACGAGGTGAGTGATGGGATCGCCCTCGCCAGCATGGGTGTCGATGGCATCTTCACCAACCGGCCAGATCGATTCAGCTGAGTATCGGCGCGCCCTGGCAGGCCACAAGGAGGTGAAAAGAATTGAAAAAATGCGGTGCACCGGGATACATAAAGTCCATAGCCAGCCGATACAGAGTTGGCTCATAACAATAACAAACACCATGGATCTCTGACTGACGCTCACAAGGATGTAAACATGAACCTATCCATCAAGAACAAGCTGGTCCTCTCCATCGGGGCCATCATTCTGGTCATCACCGGCCTGCAGGTCTGGTACAACACCTCCCAGTTGCGCAGTGAAACCCAGCGGCTGATCTGGAGCTTCATCGACGACAGCTCGGTCGCCAACGTCAAGGGGATCTCCCGCTGGCTCGACGCCCGCATCAATCTCGTCACCGCCACCAAGGAAGCCTTCGCCAAGGAAGACGAGCCCCTCAGCCACCTGGCCCAGTCCATGAATGCGGGCAACTTCGATCTCGTCTACGTGGGCACCAAGGATGGCCGGATGATCCAGAGCAAGCCGACCGATCTGCCGGCCGGCTATGATCCGCGCCAGCGCCCCTGGTACAAGGACGCCATGGCCGCCGGCAAGCTCGCCATCACGGCTCCCTATGCCGACATCACCACCGGCCAGCTCATCATCACCATCGCCGAGCCCTTCAGTCGCGGCAACACCGACGGCGTCATCGCCGGTGACGTCTCCATCGACGGTCTGGTGAAAGACGTGCTCGCCATGAACTCGGAAGGCACCTATGCCATTCTGGTGGACAGCAACGGCACCATCATCGCCCACCCGGACAAGGATCTGACCCTCAAACCCGCCACCGCCATCTCCCCGGAACTGACGGCAGCCAAGGTCAACGAGCTGGCCCATGACAACACCATCTCCGAGATGGATATCAGCGGCAAGGCGAGCGTGTTCGACCTCACCGAGATCCCCAACACCAACTGGTATTTCGGCATCGTGGTGGACGAAGCGGTCGCCTACCAGTCCGTCTCCCGCATGGTCACCTCCGCCCTCATTCAGGGATTGCTGACCATCCTCATCGTGGCGGGCTTCTCCTATGTCGCCATCAACGGCTCCCTGGCGCCGCTGAAAACCCTGGGCGAGGCGATTGCCGATCTCTCCCGCGGCAACGGCGATCTCACCCGTCGCATCAAGATCGAGCGTGAAGACGAGGTCGGTACCGTCGCCAAGCACGTCAACACCTTCATCGAGCGCATCCACGTCATGGTGCAGGACATCTCCAACTCCTCCACCCAGCTCAACCAGCAGGCCAGGTCTTCCCACGACATGGCGGAGAAATCCAACCAGGGGCTGGCCCGCCAGCAAAACGAGATCTCCCAGATTGCGACCGCAGTGCACGAGATGTCCGCCACCGCCGTCGAAGTGGCCAGCAATGCCGAGCAGACCGCGGAAGCGGCCCGCAGCTCCTCCAGCAGTTGCGAGCACGGCAAGCAGGTGATTGCCCGCAACCAGCGCTCCATCACGGATCTAGCCACCCAGGTCAAGCAGGCCTCCGGCATCATTCAGGAACTGGAGAAGAACGCCCAGGAGATCAACACCATCCTCTCCACCATCCAGGGCATCGCCGAACAGACCAACCTGCTGGCGCTCAACGCCGCCATCGAGGCCGCCCGGGCTGGCGAGCAGGGGCGCGGCTTTGCGGTGGTGGCCGACGAGGTGCGGGTGCTTTCCCAGCGCACTCACAGCTCCACCGTCGAGATCCGCAGCATGATAGAGACCCTGCAGCGCAACACCCAGGGCGCCGTCAGTACCATGCACGAGGGTCAGCTGCTGGCCCAGAACAGCGTGGAAGATGCCAACGATGCAACCCAGGCGCTGGAGCAGATCACCACCTCCATCAACCAGATCTCCGACATGGCGACCCAGATCTCCAGCGCCGCCGAGGAACAGCGTGCCGTCACCGACGAGGTGAGCCGCAACATCCAGGCGGTCAAGGATGTCTCGGACGAGCTGGCAGTGGATGCGGACAGCTCCCGCAATCTGTCGGCCCAGCTTAAAAATATTTCAGGTGAATTGAATAATCAGGTCGGCATGTTCCGCATCTGATCGACCATGGGAAGAAAGGGGCCGTTCAGGCCCCTTTTTTATAAACCCTTTTTGTTTCAACGGTTATAATCCCCTTTCGAGACCCTCAACCCTGTGATCGACATCTCCTTTTGCCCATGTGTGGGAGACGGGCCCAGTCTGTCATGGCTATATTCGCATTACTTTTTTGATGCCTAACCTCGATATGTCATCGTGATAATAGTTATCATTAAACTGTTTTGATAAAAAACTTAAAAACTTTATGGGTAATACCCAAAAAGAGAGGCATTTCTCATTTTTTTGAAAGAAAACTACGTATAATCTTGGAGTTAAAATCACCAGAGTAGCGAGTACGGCTGATCCAGATCACTGATGGATGGCGATAATGACGGCATTTTCATCCAAGGAATGGGGTGGTTGTAATAAAAATCACCGTTGCCAAGCACTAAAACAAAGCAGTTTGACTTGCATCAAGCCTGAATTTTTTTCATAGAGCAAAATCGTGCCCAGCAAATCTATCCCTAAGGAGGCAGATGTGGATATTATCAAGACCGATGTTGCCATCATCGGTGCCGGTGGCGGTGGCCTGCGTGCCGCAATCGCCATTGCAGAAGCCCACCCGGAGCTGGAGATCGCCCTGATTTCCAAGGTCTATCCGATGCGCAGCCACACAGTGGCCGCCGAAGGTGGCGCCGCAGGCGTCGTCCGTGATGATGACTCCCTCGAAAACCACTTCAACGACACCGTCTCCGGTGGTGACTGGTTGTGTGAGCAGGACGTAGTCGAGTACTTCGTCAACAACGCCACCAACGAGATGATCCAGCTGGAGCACTGGGGTTGCCCCTGGAGCCGCAAACCGGACGGCAAGGCCAACGTGCGTCGTTTCGGCGGGATGAAGATCCCCCGCACCTGGTTCGCCGCCGACAAGTCCGGCTTCCACATCCTGCACACCCTGTTCCAGACCTCCATCAAGTACCCGACCATCAAGCGCTTCGACGAGCACTTCTGTCTGGATCTCATCGTGGAAGATGGCCGTGTCCAGGGTGTCGTCACCTTTGACATCCAGAACGGCATCACCCGCTTCATCCAGGCCAAGTCCGTGGTGCTGGCCACCGGCGGCGCAGGTCGTGTCTATCGCTACAACACCAACGGTGGCATCGTCACCGGGGACGGCATGGCCCTGGCCTACCGCCACGGCGTACCGCTGCGGGACATGGAGTTCGTCCAGTATCACCCGACCGGTCTGCCGGGCACCGGCATCCTGATGACCGAAGGTTGTCGTGGTGAGGGTGGCATCCTGCTCAACAAGGATGGCTATCGCTACCTGCAAGATTACGGTCTGGGCCCGGAAACCCCGGTCGGCCAGCCGAAGAACAAGCACATGGAGCTGGGTCCGCGCGACCGTCTCTCCCAGGCCTTCTGGCAGGAGCAGCAAAAAGGCCGCGTGATCCAGGGCCCCATGGGCGACGTGGTTCACCTCGACCTGCGCCACCTTGGCGAGAAGTACCTGAAAGAGCGTCTGCCCTTCATCTGCGAACTGGCCAAGGCCTATGTGGGTGTGGATCCGGTAAAAGAGCCGATTCCGGTACGTCCGACCGCCCACTACACCATGGGTGGCATCGAAACCGACGGCAAGTGTGCCACTCGTCTGGCCGGTCTCTATGCCGCTGGCGAATGTGCCTCCGTCGGTCTGCACGGCGCCAACCGTCTGGGCTCCAACTCCCTGTCCGAGATCGTGGTCTTCGGCAAGGTGGCCGGTGAGCAGGCAGCCGAGTTTGCCGCCACCCAGCAACACGGCAACACCCAGGCGCTGGTCGCCAAGGCCGAGGCGCTCATCAAGCAGCACCTCTCTCTGCTGGACATCGACGGCACCGAAAACCCGGCGGATATCCGCAACGAACTGGGCATGTCCATGGAAGCCGGTGTCGGTATCTACCGTACCGAAGAGCTGATGCAGGGCACCATCGACAAGATCAACGAGCTGAAAGCCCGCTACAAGAAGATCAAGATCAACGACAAGTCCTCGGTCTTCAACACCGACCTGCTGTACGCCATCGAGCTGGGCTACATGCTGGACGTGGCGGAAGCCATGGCGCACTCCGCCATCAACCGCAAAGAGTCCCGCGGTTCCCACCAGCGTCTGGACGGTTACGAGGAGCGCGATGACGTCAACTTCCTCAAGCACACTCTCTCCTTCTACAACGGCGAAGGGGCCCCGACCATCGACTATTCCGATGTGAAGATCACTAAATCCCAACCGGCCAAGCGCGTGTACGGTTCCGAGGGTGAGAAACAAGACGAGGCTAAGAAGAATGGCTGAGATGATCGAAATTGAAATCCTGCGCTACCGTCCCGAGCAGGATAACGAGCCCTGGATGCAGACCTTCCAGGTGCCCTACCTCAAAGAGATGTCCCTGCTGGATGCGCTGCAATACATCAAGGATCATCTGGACTCTACCCTGAGCTTCCGCTGGTCCTGCCGGATGGCGATCTGCGGCTCCTGCGGCATGATGGTCAACGGCATTCCGAAACTCGGTTGCAAGACCTTCCTGCGCGACTACCTGCCGGGCAAGATGACTATCGAGCCGCTCAACAACTTCCCCATCGAGCGCGATCTGGTGGTCGACATGTCCGACTTCATCGAGAAGCTGGAGAGCATCAAGCCCTACATCATCCCGTCCGAGCCGCGCAATCTGTGCGATGGCGAGTACACCCAGACCCCGGCTGACATGGCGAAGTATCACCAGTTCTCCATGTGCATCAACTGCGGTCTGTGCTACGCGGCCTGCCCGCAATATGGCATCAACAAGAAGTTCACCGGTCCGGCAGCACTGGCACTGGCCTATCGCTACAACGCCGACAACCGCGACAGCGCGTCCAGGGAGCGGATGAAGATCATCAGCCAGGACGAGGGCGTCTGGGGCTGTACCTTCGTGGGCTACTGCTCCGAAGTGTGCCCGAAGGGCGTGGATCCGGCCGCCGCCATCCAGCTTGGCAAGGTCGAGAGCGCCAAGGACTACATGATCGCCATGTTCAAGCCGGATTGAGACCAGGAGTGAGACCATGAACAACACTGAGAGCAAACGTAAGCCCTACGTGCGCGAGATGAAAAAAGACTGGTGGCTGAAGAATGCCTTCTACACCGGTTACATGATCCGCGAAGGCACCAGCATCTTCGTCTCCATCTACGCCGTCGTGCTGATGTGGGGTCTGCTGCGCCTGGTACAGGGTCAGGAGGCATTCAACGGCTGGCTGGAATCCCTGCAAAGCCCCATTGCCATCCTGTTCCACGTCATCGCCCTGGCAGCCTGCCTGTTCCACGCCAAGACCTGGTTCGCCCTGGCCCCGAAAGCCATGCGCATCTTCCGTGGCGAAGACCTGGTGCCGGAGAAGCCGATCGTCATCGCCCAGTATGTGGCGCTGGCGGCGGTATCCCTGCTTGTCCTGATCATCGTGGCCTGATTTGAGGAAAAAATATGAGACGTTCTGACGAGCCAATTTACTGGGGTCTGTTTGGTGCGGGTGGCATGGTGGTTGCCATGCTGCTGCCGGTCATTGTCCTCATCACAGGTCTGCTGGTGCCCATGGGCATCATGGATGTGGAGACCATGAGCTACGAGCGCGTGCTGGCATTCGCCAGCTCCTGGTGGGGTGCCTGCATCCTGCTGGTGATCATCGCCCTGCCCGTCTGGCACGGCATGCACCGCATCTACCACGGCCTGCACGATCTGGGGATCCACACCACCAAGCTGCACCACTATGTGTTCTATGGCTTCGCCTTCCTGGTGTCCGCCATCACCGTCGGCCTGCTGATGGTGCTGGTGCTCCAGTAAGCACATCCTGACTGCATGACAAACCGGGCCCAGTGCCCGGTTTTTTATGGCCCCTCGGCGGCTCACGCCACAGCCCGATAGCCGGCATGCTCCCTGCTCCCAGCAACGTTCAATGCCAACTATCAGCCCCATCACCAGAGCGTCGGCGCCGGTTCACGACCATTTTCCGCGTAGTAGAGCGACGGCAGAAACTGCGCCAGATAACTGAACTCGCTGTAGCAGTGGCGCATCAGGTTGAAGCCAATCTCGTCCGGCACCTCGTCAAACGGATTGGCGCAGGCTTTGCCCAGCAGGAAGCGGCTGCGCAGCACACAGCCATAAGGGGTATCGCGCGCCAGGTGCAGCATCTCGCCATCCAGCGGCGCACCGTTGTCATCCAGAGCTACCTCGTCGCCAAAGCCGATACGGGCGCAGATGGCGGCAGAGAGAGCCTGCGTCTCCCGCGCCTCCTGTAGCGATTGCGGGGCGAACACCTCTTCGGCACCGTGGAACTTGAGGCGAGCTGCCACCGGCGGCAGCTCGGCAAGCCACTCCACCGCCTCTATGCTGGCTCCCACATAGCGCTCCCCTTTTTTCCAGTGATGATCCCAGCCCCCGTGCTCGACGTGGTCGTGGGGGTGCCACCACCTGATGTGCTGGGTCGTCTCGAAGAAGGTGAACCACCAATCCAGCATGCGCCCCTTGCAGCCGTGCAGATCGGTGCGGATGGCGACCGTCAGCAGGCCGTCGGTGCTGCGGGTCAGACCCATTTCCAGGCGAAGGGGTTGCGGGCTGAGCAACTCGTTGATGTCATTGACGCCCCAAGGGGCAAACAGGGCAGAAAGATGCATGATATGACTCCCATAAATTTAGGAAACGAAGTTCGTTTCTTAAATTACGCTATGCCTGTATGCTTAGTCTGTCAATGCTTTCCAGGAGCCCATATGTCGCACCAGAACGATGAAGAAACACGCTCACGAGGCCGTCCGGTCACCCCGGAAGCCGACCTTCGCGCCGCCCTCGCCGAGGCGACGCTGACCTTGTTGCTCAAGGGGGGCTACAGCGCGGCGACCGTGGATGCGGTGGCCAAAGAGGCGGGGGTTGCCAAGAAGACCCTCTACCGCTTCGCCGCCAATCGCGACGAGCTGGTAGCGCAGGCGGTGCGCAGCTGGACCGATGCCTTCCAGCCGGCCTTCGAGCAGGATGCAACCCACCCCGAGGCACTGGGAGATATGCTGGAGCAGGGCTTGCAGGCGATTGCAGATCAGGTGCTGAGCGCACCGGCGGTGGGCATGTTCCGGCTGCTGCAACATCAGTTCGCGGGGCGGGATACCCTGCTGGCGGCCTATCAGGAGAACGGCATTGCCCGCGGCAGAGCTACGCTGGCGGCGTGGCTACAGCGCCAGCAGCAACTGGGCTGGCTTCGGGAGCTGGACACCGCCCAGACCAGCGATCTGTTGCTGGCGATGACCATGGCGGAGCCGCTGCGCCAGATGGCGCTCGGCTTGCTGGCGCCGGGCAGCGACATTCGCGAGCGCATCACCGCGGCCGTTGCGCTGGTGCTGCCCGGCTTGATGCGAGGGTAGGCGTCCTTCCTCAGCGTGCCACCTCCTGCCATTGAGCCAACAAGGGAGCAGGAACGTTGCCATAACGCAGCAGCGGGGTCTGGTGCCACTCCGCCAGCTTCTGGATGGCCTTGCCCAGATCCTGGGCCAGGGTCCGGGTCACCCTGACCCCGTCTTCCAGATAGAGGCTCTTGACCTCAAACACCCCCTCCTTGCGATGGGCCTTGGCGTCCATCCTGCCCACCAGCTTGCCGCGATGCAGCAACGGCAGCACGAAATAACCGTACTGGCGCTTGGGGGCCGGGGTATAGCACTCGATGCGATAGTCAAAGCCAAACAACTCGCTGGCCCGCTTGCGATCCCACACCAGCGGGTCAAAGGGCGAGAGCACGGCGGTGTGGCTCGCCTTGAGGGAGCCCGCCTGGGCCCGGACCAGTTCATCGGCCAGGGAGGCGTGAACGAAGGCTCCGTGCTGCCACCCCTCCACTCGTACCGGCAACAGCTCCCCCTCATCCGCCAGCTGGTGGAGCAGGGCGTCGTATTTCCCCCGTTTAAGGCGATAGTAATCCGCCACCCAGCCGGTCTTGACCAGCCCCAGCGCCCGGCAACTGGCTCGCACCATGTCCCGCCGGGCGAGATCAGGACTCGGCAGATCCCGCTCGTCATTCCACTCCGGCATGACCCGCTCGGCGAGATCGTAGACCCGCTGGAAATTGCGCCGTTCGCGCACCATCAGCTGGCCTGCGGTAAACAGCACCTCCAGGTGGCGCTTTTCGGGCTTCCAGTCCCACCAGCCGTTGCCCTTGTCCCCCTTGCGCTCGAAGTCTGCCGCCCGCACCGGGCCATCCTGGCGTATGCGCTCGACTATCTGCGCTATCTCGCCGCCGTGGGTCTTGAGCCACTGGGCGGAGAACTTCCAGCCCATGGCGGCGGGATCCAGCATGCGATGGCGCAGCAGCCGGTAATCTTCCCGGGGGACGAAACAGGCCTCATGAGCCCAGTATTCGAAGAGGTCACCATCGGCCAGCAGTTGTTCCAGCCAGCGCGGATCGTAGTGGCCGAGACGGCTGAACAGCACCAGATAGGGGCTGCGGGCCACCACGGAGATGGTGTCTATCTGCAGCAACGCCATGCGGCGAATGCAGGCGAGCAGGTCGGCGGGGGTTGCTCTGGCGCGGCGCGGGGTCAGCAGCCCCTGGGCCGCCAGTTGCAGGTGGCGAGCGTCTTGCAATGAGAGGTGGGGGATCGACATGGAGATAGGGGCATCCGTTCCTGGGTATCAGGCCACCAGCATGCCCAACTCATGGCCAAATGAAAACGCCCGGCTCAGGGTTTGGTGAACACCGCCACATCGGCATGAGGAAACTCGACCTCTGCCTGCCAGCGGGCCGCCAGGGCACGGAACGAGGCCTCGGCGAAGAAGACGATATGGGTGGGATCGTGGCGATAGCGCCAGGTCTTGAAGCGATCGTCCCCCAGTACCCGCTGGGTCTGCAACACCAGCACCCCGCCGGGCTTGAGGCAGCCCCAGAGCGTGTCCAGCACGGCGCGGGGGGTGGCGATGTGCTCGATCACCTCGGTGCTGGTGATGAAGTCATATTGCCTTGTCAGGCACTCTGGGTCGTCGGCATAGAACTTGTCGTAGCCCGCCATCTCGAAGCCCGCCTCCCGCCCCATGGCGATGAGGGCAGGCCCGGGGCCGCAGCCAAAATCGAGGCCGCTGGCAGGAGGCGACACCCGGGCCAGCACCTCGCCAAAGGCACGCATCAGAAAGGCCCGGTAGCGGGGATCGTCCACCCGGTTGTCGTGCCCGTCATAGACCGCCTTCTCGGCCCCCTCGTCCAGGTGGTCCGCCTCGTCCATCCAGACCAGCTCGCACGCCAGGCAGCGGTAATAGCCCTTGCCCGCCACCGGCAGGGCATGGTGCCGAGGGGAGAGACACAGGGGACAGTGAACAGGGGATGACATGGCAACTCCTCGGGTGGCGACAGTGGGGCAGATTGCCTGCCACGCCCGCTGCTGGCAACTGTTTTGTCTGGTGCCCCCATCGACCCCCGTTCACCCCCCGCCAGTTTTTTTCGTCTTTTTTTGCGCCTTAAGGGTTTCTTAAGTTTGCCCTTTTACTCTCATCCCATCGCAAGAGAAGGAGCCAACCATGACCATCGAGATCCAAGCCCCCTACCGGTTGATCCTGGCCGAATCCCCGCAGCAGGTCATGGCGCTGCAAACCTATATCCAGGCCGCCTACACCCTCGAGTTCAACGCCCGTATTCCCCATTTTCTGCCCTGCCTGATCGGGCTCTACCGGGCAGATGGCGTGCAGGTCGGTGCCTGCGGCCTTAACCAGGCCTGCCATGGCGAGCACGAGCAACCGCTCTATCTGGAGCAATATCTGGAGCAGCCTGTCGAGGCCGCCATCGAGACCCGTCTCGGGGTACGTCCGGCCCGCCACCGCATCATCGAAGTGGGCAATCTTGCCTGCAGCGAACCGGGTCACGCCCGCCTGATGTTTGCCGCGCTGTGCCGTCTGCTGTGTGACAACGCCCTGGACTACGTGGTGTTCACCGGCACCGCCAAGCTGCGCAACAGCTTTACCCGCCTGCGTCTCAACCCGGTGGAGCTGGCCCCCGCCCAGGCCCATCAGGTGGGAGAGGATGCCAGCGCCTGGGGCGAATACTACCGCTGCCAGCCCAAGGTGATGGCAGGCGACATCAACCAGGGGCGCGAGGTGCTCGCACAGAGCAGCCTGCTGCTCAACCTGCTGGGGCCCATGCCCCGCCTTTTTAACCATGCCGACATCGACAGGAGGTGCGCGCAATGACGCTGTTCGACACCATCGCCCATCATGCCAGCCAGACCCCGCACCAGCCTGCGCTGCTAGGCAGCCAGGGTGAGCTGGATTACCAGAGCCTGTGGCAGCAGATCCAGCAACTGGCAGGAGTGCTGCAAGGGGCCGGCATCCGCCGCCTGGCCCTGCAACTCGACAACGGCCTGCCCTGGGCGCTGATCGATCTCGCCTGCACCTGGGCCGGCATCGTGGTCATCCCGGTTCCCCACTTCTTCAGTCCGGCGCAGCAGACGTGGCTGCTGGACAGCAGCGGAGCAGACGCCCTGGTCGGCCCGGAGCACCAGGGGTGGCAAGCCGCCTCACCCCTCGTGCTCATGGCAGGCAGGCCCGATGAGCAGGCCGTGCCCCTGTGGCGCCGCATCCCGGCACGCCTCCCCGAGTTGCCTGCAGGCACCGCCAAGATCACCTATACCTCTGGCACCACGGGGCAACCCAAGGGCGTCTGCCTGTCGCTGGAGCAGATGACGGCGGTCTGCGGATCCCTTGCCCTGCGGGTGGCCCCTGCCCGGGTTGAGAAACACCTGACCCTGCTGCCCCTCACCACCTTGCTGGAGAACCTGACCGGCTTGTATGTACCGCTGCTGACCGGCGCCTGCAGCCGCATCCCCTCCCTGGGGGAACTCGGCTTCTCGGGCTCCAGCAAGCTGGATCCTGCGGCCCTGGCCCAGGCACTGCTGCGCTGGCCCAGCCACAGCCTGGTGCTGGTCCCCGAGTTGCTGCGCCTGCTGCTGGCCCTGTGCCTCAATACCCCTGCCCTGGCGACACAGCTCGGCACCCTGCGCTTCGTCGCCGTGGGCGGAGGCAAGGTCGCCCCCGAACTCATCGCTCACGCCCGTGCGGCGGGGCTGCCGGTCTACGAGGGATACGGTCTCTCCGAATGCGGCTCCGTGGTCGCCCTGAACGGCCCCCACGGGGATCGTCCCGGCAGCGTCGGCCTGCCTCTGCCCCACTGCCAGGTGACGATCGCCGCAGATGGCGAAGTCATGGTCAGCGGCAGCGCCATGCTGGGCTACCTGGGGGAAGAGGGCGAGACGGGCAGCCAGATCGCCACAGGGGATCTGGGTCGGATCGACGAGGAGGGCTATCTCCATATCACGGGGCGCAAGAAGAACGTGCAGATCACCGCCTTTGGCCGCAACTTCTCCCCGGAGTGGGTGGAAGCCCAGGCCCAGCTCTGCCCGGCCATCGCCCGCATCGTCATCTTCGGTGACGGTCAGCCCGCCAACGTGGCCCTTATCCAGCCGCTGCCGGGCAGCCAGTCCCAATTGCCAGAGCAGATTGCCCGGCTCAACCAGCAGTTGCCCGATTACGCCCGCATCCATCACTGGTTGCCGGTCGCCCTGGATCAGCTCCCCGGCCTCCTGACGGCCAACGGGCGCCCCCGTCGCAACGAGATTTATCACCACTTTTCCCGGCAGATCAGCCAATGCCTCACAGGAGAGACCTCATGAGCTTCTACCAGACCCTGCAACAAGCCACCGCCTGCGAGCGCGAACGCCTGTTCAACGCCCCCATCATCGAGGCCTGCCGCCGCGGCGACATCAGCCGTGACACCTACCTCGCCTTCCTGGCACAGGCCTACTACCACGTGCGCCACACGGTGCCGCTCCTGATGGCCACCGGCGGCAAGCTGGGGCAGGAGTACGAATGGGTGCGAGGCGCCATCAGGGAGTACATCGACGAGGAGTACGGCCATCAGGAGTGGATCCTGAACGACATCCGTGCTTGCGGCGGTGATGCCGAGGCGGTGCGCCACGGCCAGCCGGGCCTGCCCATCGAGCTGATGGTGGCCTTCCTCTACGATCAGATCCAGCGCGGCAACCCCATGGGCTTCTTCGGCATGGTGCAGGTGCTGGAAGGCACCAGCGTCGCCATCGCCCTGACCGTCGCCGACCAGCTCAAGAGCGGTCTGGGTCTGCCGCCCCAGGCCATGAGCTACCTGAGCTCCCACGGGGCCCTGGACCAGGAGCATCTCAAGTTCTTCGAATCTCTGATGAACCGGGTGGAAGATGCCGCCGATCAGGCCGCCATCATTCACGCCGCCAAGGTGGTCTACCGCCTCTATGGCGACATGCTCTATCAGCTCACGGGATCCTGCCAATGAAGCTTGAAGGCAAACGCATACTGCTGACTGGCGCCAGTGGCGGCATTGGTGAAGCCCTGGCCCATGAACTGGCGGCCCAGGGTGCCCATCTGCTGCTGCACGGTCGTCGGGCCAGCGCCCTGGAGCGCCTGCGCCGGGAGCTGCCTCATCCGGATCGCCACCAGACGGTGACGGCCGATCTCGGCTCTCCCCATGAGCGGGCGCAGCTGCTGCAACATCCGGCCCTGGACGAGGGGCTGGACGTGCTCATCAACAGTGCAGGCTGCAACCAGTTCGCCTGGCTGGAGGATCAGAGCAGCGAGCAGGTGACACGCCAGTTGCTGCTCAACGTCGAGGCGCCCATCCAGCTCACCCGGGCCCTGCTGCCCCGGCTGCGCAAGCCCGCCATCATCATGAACATCGGCTCCAGCCTCGGGGCCATCGGTTTTGCCGGCTACAGCGTCTATTGCGCCAGCAAGTTCGCCATGCGCGGCTTCAGCGAGTCCCTGGGGCGGGAGCTGGAGGGAACCGGCATCAAGGTGCTGCACTTTGCCCCCCGCGCCACCCGCACACACCTCAATTCCGAGGCGGCCTATGCCATGAATGCCGAGCTTGGCACCCGGACCGACAGCCCACAGGACGTGGCCGAGGAGGCCGTCATCGCCCTGTGCAACGAGACACGCCGCCGCTGGCTCGGCTGGCCGGAAAAGCTCTTTGTGCGGCTCAACGGCCTGCTGCCCGCCTTGGTGGACATGGCCCTGGCCAAGCAGCGCCCGATCATCGAGCGCCACGCCCGCCGCACCGCCTCCCCAGCCCCCGATCACAGGAGCGATCCCGCCTGTGCGACAAACGAGAAGGAACATTGAGATGAAGCACACCACTTTCCGTCCCCGATTTGGTCACGGCCCCCTGTTGCTCGCCCTGGGAGGCCTGCTGGCAAGCGGTCTGGCCCAGGCCGCCGATGCCCTGCCCACCATTCAGCAGGAGTGGGCCCACTGCCAGTACCAGCAGACCGGAAAAGCCAAGGAGAGCTGCCTGGAGAGCCTGAGTGCCAAGGCCGATGAGGCGAGCGCCAAGGAGGCATTTCGCACCGATCTGCTGATCTGGTCCGCCATCGTCAAGAGCACCTGGGCGGGGGCCAAGGGCGGCCTCGGCGCCCTTGGTTTGGTGAAGGAGGCCAAGGCCAAGCTCGAGATCGCCATCAAGCAGGATCCCAAGGCGCTGGAAGGCTCGGCCTACACCAGCCTGGGCTCCCTCTACTACCAGGTACCGGGCTGGCCGGTGGGCTTTGGAGACGACGAGAAGGCGGAGAAGCTGCTCAAGCAGGCGCTGGCCATCAATCCCACCGGCATCGACCCCAACTTCTTCTACGGCGACTTCCTGCTGGATCAGGGTGACAAGGCACAGGCGAAGATCTATCTGGACAAGGCCCTGGCCGCCCCGGCGCGCCCTGGCCGCGAGGTGGCGGACGAGGGCCGCAGAATGGAAATTCGCGAGCGTCTCGCCAAGCTGTAAACACAAGCAGCACAGTGTGCTATTTCAACTCTGCCCACCAGCTAGCATACTGGTGGGCAGTGTCGTTTGAGGGAGAGAACAATGCGGATCCTGTTGGTGGAAGATGATGTGATGCTGGGAGACGGCATGGTGGATGCCCTGCGCAGCAGCGGCTACACGGTGGACTGGCTCCAGCAGGGGATGCCGGCCCTCTCGGCGCTCAAGAGCGAGGAGTTTGCCGCCCTTGTCCTGGATCTCAACCTGCCGGACATCGACGGCATCAGCCTGCTGCGCAAGTTGCGCCGGGAGGGGCAGACCCTGCCCGTGCTCATCCTGACCGCCCGTGATGCCCTGGACGACCGGGTACTGGGGCTGGATGCAGGCTCCGACGACTACATGGTCAAACCCTTCGCCCTGCAGGAGCTCAACGCCCGGCTGCGCGCCCTGGTGCGGCGCAGCAAGGGGCAGGCCCAGGCGGTGCTGGAGTACGGGGAGCTGCAGCTCTTCCCCGCGTCACAACAGGTCACCTATCGGGGCGAGCTGGTCAAGCTCACCCCCCACGAGTACAAGCTGTTGCAGGAGCTCATCACCCAGAGCGGCCGGGTATTGAGCCGGGATCAACTGCAACAGAGCCTCTACGGCTGGGACGAGGGAGCAGAGAGCAACGCGGTGGAGGTGCACATTCACCACCTGCGCAAGAAATTCTTCCCCGAGCTCATCCGCAACATTCGCGGCGTCGGTTACATCGTGCCCCAGCTCGACGTCCAGGGCGCAAGAGGAGCCTCCGCCCCATGAGCCGTGTCCGTTCCATCCGCCGTTTCCTGCTCTCCGGCATCCTGGCCCTGGTCAGCCTCAGCCTCGCCATCAGCGGCCTTATCGGCTACCTGCAGGCCAACCACGAAATGGAAGAGCTGTTTGATGCCCGTCTCGCCCAGTCCGCCCGCATCACCAACCAGTTGCTCAGCCGCTATCTCAAGCAGAGCGGCGAGCTGCCGCGCAACGGCACCGTGTACCAGGAGTGGGTGCAGGCCGTCCCCGAGACGCCCCACATCGAGAAGGGCGGCTTCTTCCAGTTCGGCCAGGACAACGAGTTCACCCCCTATGGCCATGAATTCGAGCACAACCTCTACTTCCAGTTGCTGAGCGAGCAGGGCGCCGTGCTGCTGCGCTCGCCCAATGCCCCGGCCCAACCGTTGACCACCCTGGAGCGGGGCTTCAACAGCGAAACCAAGGATCACCACGAGTGGCGCACCTTTACCCTCTACAACGAAGATGAACAGACCTGGCTCATCGTGGCGGAGCGGGATGACGAACGCAGCGAGCTGGCCAGCAAGATGGCCACCCTCACCATGCTGCCCCTCTTCATCACCCTGCCCTTCCTGCTCGGTCTGCTGTGGTGGCTGATCACCCGGGGGCTGTCACCGCTGCACCAGCTGGCGCAAGCCATCGGCGAGCGTCATCCCGCCAACCTGAGCCCCCTCAATCTTGCCATCAAGGCCGAGGAGCTGACGCCGCTGGTGGGGGAGATCAACCGGCTGATGCACGCCCTCGCTGACACCCTGGATCGGGAGAAACAGTTCACCAACGAGGCCGCCCACGAGCTGCGCACGCCCCTCGCGGTGCTGCGCATCCACAGCGAGAACGCCATGACGGCCGAGGATGATCAGAGCCGGGAGCAGGCCCTGCGCAAGATGCTCTTGGCCCTCGATCGCAGCGATCGGCTGATCCGCCAGTTGCTGACCCAGGCACGCATCGACAACCAGCAGAGCCCGGCCCTCACCGCCCTCCCCCTGTTCCCCCTGTTGCAGGGCACCCTGGCGACCCTGGCCCCCATCGCCCTGAAAAAGGATCAGCAGCTGTCCCTGGAGGGCGCCGAACAGGTGCAGGTAATGGGACAGGCGATGTTGCTGGAGCTGATGTTCGGCAACCTCATCGACAATGCGCTGCGCTACACCCAGGTGGGCGGCGAGGTCGCCGTGGTGGTGAGCCAGGTGGGCAACCGGATCCGGGTGGATGTGCGGGACAACGGCCCCGGCATCCCCACCGCCGCCCTCTCCCGGTTGTGCGAGCGCTTCTTCCGGGTCAATCCCCAGCAGGGGGATGGCGTGGGCCTTGGCATGGCTATCGTCTCGCGCATCGCCCAGCTTCACGGGGCGGATCTCGACATCCACAACCGGCCCGAAGGGGGGCTCGAAGTGAGCGTGCTGCTGCCCGCCTCGCGCCAGGCATGAGGGGTCAGCCTTTGCGCACGCCATGAAAAACGGGGGCCAGGCCCCCGTTTTTCATGGCAGCCCCACCCTAGTCGCAGGTGGGCTGTACCGTGAAGGTCCGGCTCGAATCCACCGGTCCCAGCTCCGCCAGCAGACGGCGCCCCAGCAGCACCGGGTAGATCATCTTGCTGCGATCCCGCAGGGTGAACCACTCCTTGTAGACCTGGTCCCCGACGCAGACGGACATGGTCACCGTCGGGCGCTGCTCCATGCCGCCCGCCCCGCGCACCGTCACGCTGCGCTCCACAGGTCGCTCCACGCTCCGGCGCACCACCTTGTCGGTATTGGCATCGGTCAGCACCAGGTTGAAGCGCACCCAGGGCTTGCCATCCTTCTTGAAATGCTTCAGGTCGCGGGCATCCAGCGACGAAGTGAGGGCACCGGTATCGAGCTTTATCTTGACCGCCACTCCGTAGGGCATCAGCACCCCCTTCTCGATCCAGCCATAGCTGGTCTGGGTCGCCATCGCGCTGCCGCACAGCGCCCACATCATGGCCGCCGCCACCATTCTCTTGCCCATCTTGCTCTCTCGCCTTGTCAGTCTTGCGCCCAGATGTATCACAGCCAACTGCCGGGTCAACCGGATTCTGGCGTGCAGGGGAGCGGGCTATGGACCCGGTGCCAACAGGCGACAATCCATGCCGGGCACGGCGCGTGAGTGGGGAATGCAGCAGGAAAACGAGGGGAGAACAGGGTGCTGGATGACGCTGGCGGCCATCCTCAGGTTGTGACGCCAAAGGCTACCACAGCGGTGCGTGAATTATCAGTCTTGTTCTGACGGGATTTTTGCCTACACTGCTGTAAACCGGAGGGCCTGAAAACCACCGGTTTTTTTGCGCCTGCCGAAAAGTTGCCACTGCAAAGTGAGCTCTCACACAAGGCTCAATAAGGAATTCGCAATGCGTATCGAAGAAGACTTGAAGCTCGGTTTCAAGGATGTCCTGTTTCGCCCCAAGCGCTCTACTCTCAAGAGCCGTTCCCAAGTCAGCCTGACCCGCCAGTTCACCTTCAAGCACACCCAGACCCAATGGCAGGGCGTGCCCGTCATCGCCGCCAACATGGATACCGTCGGCAGCTTCGCCATGGCGCGTACCCTGGCCAGCTTCGAGATGATGACGGCGGTGCACAAGCACTACAGCCTTGCGCAGTGGCAAACCTTCGTCAATGAGACCGACCCGGCCCTGCTGGGCCATGTGATGGTCTCTACCGGCACCTCGGAGGAGGACTTCACCAAGACACGCCAGATCCTCGCAATGTCCAGCGCCCTGCGCTTCATCTGCGTGGACGTGGCCAACGGCTACTCCCAGCACTTCGTCGAGTTTTTGCGCAAGATCCGCGAGGCCTGCCCGAACCACGTCATCCTGGCGGGCAACGTGGTGACCGGCGAGATGGTGGAGGAGCTCATCCTCTCCGGCGCCGACATCGTCAAGGTGGGCATAGGCCCGGGCTCAGTCTGCACCACCCGGGTCAAGACCGGGGTCGGCTACCCGCAGCTCTCCGCCATCATCGAGTGTGCCGATGCGGCCCACGGCCTGGGTGGCCAGATCGTCGGTGACGGCGGCTGCACCTGCCCGGGGGATGTGGCCAAGGCATTTGGCGGCGGCGCCGACTTCGTGATGCTGGGGGGCATGCTGGCCGCTCACGAAGAGTGCGGCGGTGAAATCGTCGAGGTCGATGGCGAGCCCTTCATGAAGTTCTACGGCATGAGCTCGGCCAGCGCCATGGACAAGCACGCCGGCGGCGTCGCCGAGTATCGCGCCTCCGAAGGCAAAACCGTGCTGCTGCCCTACCGCGGCCCGGTGGAGAACACGGTGCGCGACATCCTGGGCGGGGTGCGATCCACCTGCACCTATGTGGGGGCCAGCCAGCTGAAAGAGCTCACCAAACGCACCACCTTCATCCGGGTGCGCGAGCAGGAGAACAACGTCTACGGCAAGGAGTAACCTGCCACAGACCCCGTCACGCGCTGACGGTTAGAAGCCGACCAACCGGTGTGCTACCCTGCGCACCGGTTTTTTTGCATCTGGGATCCCGCGCCATGACAAGCCCTCTCCCCCCCTTCGACTGGGACATCTTCTGCTGCGTCGTCGACAACTTCGGTGACATCGGCGTCACCTGGCGACTCGCCCGCCAGCTCAAACAGGAAGGCGCGCTCCCGGCGCAGAAGAGTGAGGTGCAGGTGCGGCTCTGGGTGGACGATCTGGCTAGCTTCGCCCGCATCTGCCCGGCGCTCGCCCCCGCACAGGACGGTCAGTGGGTCGATGGCATCTATGTCCAGCACTGGCACGAGCGCCTCCCCGCCGACATGACCCCGGCCAGGGTGGTCATCGAGGCGTTTGCCTGCGAGCTGCCCGCCCCCTTTATCGAACGCATGACCGAGCAGACCACGCCCCCCTGCTGGATCAACCTCGAATACCTCTCGGCCGAGAGCTGGGTCGAGGATTGCCATGGCCTCGCCTCGCCCCAGCAGGTCGGCAGCCGGCGCCTCGACAAGTACTTCTTCTTCCCGGGTTTCACCGCCAGAACCGGCGGCTTGCTGTGCGAGCACGGCCTCATCGTCGAGCGCGAGCGCTGGCAACAGGATGAAGCGGGACTGACCGCCTACTGGGCCAGCCTCGGCCTGCCACCCCAACGAGAAGGCGAGCTGCGGGTCAGCCTCTTTACCTACGAGAGCGAGGCCCTCAGGAGCCTGGCCGAGGGCTGGCGCCAGAGCGTCACCCCCGTCACCCTGCTGCTGCCGCTGGGGCGCTCCCTCGACGACGTGCTCATCGGCGCAGGGCTGGCAGCGGCCATTCCCGGTGCCCGGGCCGGAGATCTGCTCCAGGCGGGCAACCTCACCATCAAGCTGCTGCCGATGACCGATCAGAGGGGTTACGATCGCCTGCTGTGGAGCTGCGATCTCAACCTGGTGCGCGGGGAGGACTCCTTCGTGCGGGCCCAGTGGGCGGGGCACCCCTTCCTCTGGCATATCTACCAGCAGGAAGAGGATGCCCACATGGTCAAGCTGGACGGTTTTCTCGACCACTACCTCTCCCCCTTGCCAGCGTCGGTCGGTCAGTGGCTGCGCCGCTTCAACCATGCCCTCAACCGGGGGGAACACACCGGTGAACTCTGGGCACAATGGCCGCAATACGCGGCCATATGGCAGCAACATGGGCGCACCTGGCCACAGAGGCTGCTGGCGGACGGGGATCTCGTCACGAGGTTGGTGAAATTTTTAGAAAGCCGTATATAATCTGGCAGTTTTTATCCGTCCGTTTCACGAACAGGAATTTTTTACATGAAAACCGCACAGGAAATCCGCGCTGGTAACGTAGTCATGATCGGCACCGAGCCGATGGTGGTCCAGAAGGCTGAATTCAACAAATCCGGCCGTAACTCCGCCGTGGTCAAGATGAAGCTGAAGGGTCTGCTGAACGGCAGCGCCACCGAGACCGTCTTCAAGGCCGACGACAAGCTGGAAGTCGTTCAGCTGGAGCGTAAAGAGTGCACCTACTCCTACTACTCCGACCCGCTGTATGTCTTCATGGACACCGAGTACAACCAGTACGACGTCGAGAAAGACAACCTGGGTGATGCCCTGAACTACCTGGTAGACGGCATGGAAGACCTCTGCGAAGTGACTTTCTACAACGAGAAAGCCATCTCCGTAGAACTGCCGACCACCATCGTGCGTGAAGTCGAGTACACCGAGCCGGCCGCCCGTGGCGACACCTCCGGTAAAGTGACCAAGCCTGCCCGCCTGAAGGGCACCTCCTACGAGCTGGCCGTTGCCGCCTTCGTGGAGATCGGTGACAAGATCGAAATCGACACCCGTACCGGTGAATTCAAGCGTCGCGTCAACTAAGTTGACCCCTTGATGTGATTGCAAAAAAAGCGAGCCAAGGCTCGCTTTTTTATTGGCTGGCACCTCACGGCCAGCCTGATGAGAAGCCGTGCCCCTAGCGGCGATGGGCCAGTGCCCGCACCAGCCTGTCCCCCACCCCCTGTACCAGTTGCACCAGCAGCAGCAACATGACCACTGTCCCTGCCATCACCTTGTCATCAAAGCGCTGGTAGCCGTAGCGGATCGCCAGATCACCGAGCCCGCCGCCACCGACCACCCCTGCCATGGAGGAGAAGCCAATGAGCATCACCACCGTCAGGGTGAGTCCGGCCAGCAGCGCCGGCAAGGCCTCGGGCAGCAGCGCCTTGACGACCACGTGCCAGCCGCTGCCCCCCATGGCGAGCACGGCTTCGACGCGCCCCTTGTCCACCTCATCGAGGGCGCTCTCCACCACCCGGGCAAAGAAGGGGAAGGCCCCCAGGGTAATGGGAACGATGGCGGCGGTGCTGCCCAGTGAGGTGCCGACCACCAGCCGGGTCAGGGGGATAAGGGCGATCAGGAGCACCACGAAGGGGAGCGACCGCCCGATGTTGATACCGATCCCCAGCACCATGTTGAGACGGGGCAAGGGCAGCACGCCCCCGGGACGGGTCACCACCAGCAGCACCCCGGTCGGCAGCCCCAGCAACAGGGTGAACACGGCCGCCACTCCCACCATGTAGAGCGTTTCGAGCGACCCCTGATACATCAGTTCGATCAAGGCATCGACACTCAGGCGACTCTGCATAAACGCACCTCCTCTGTGACTCCGTGACGCGCCATGAAACGCCGCAGGATCTCGGGATCCGGCAACAGGGCCTGCCGCACGCGGGAGTCGGGGTTGGCCAGCAGGGTGCCCAGAGCGCCGCTTTCCACCAGCTGACCCCGTTCAAGCAATGCCGCGTGATCGCAGATGGCCCTGACCACCTCCAGCTCGTGGGTGATGAGCACTATGGTGATCCCGAGGCGGCGGTTGATGTCGGCAAGCAGCGCCAGCACCGACTCCGTGGTCTCCGGATCCAGGGCACTGGTCGCCTCGTCACAGAGCAAGTGGCGCGGATTGGCGGCCAGGGCGCGGGCGATGCCCACTCGTTGCTTCTGTCCCCCCGACAACTGGGAGGGAAAGGCGCGACGGTGCTCGCCAAGCCCCACCAGTTCCAACAGCTCGCTGACCCGGGCCGCCCGCTCCCGGCGCGCCACTCCGGCGATTTCCAGCGGGACCGCCACGTTCTCCTCCACGCTGCGGGCGTGCAGCAGATTGAAGTGCTGGAAAATCATGCCGGTCCCCTGACGGTGGCGGCGCAAGGCCGCCCCCTCCAGGGCCGTGATGTCGCGGCCATCGAACAGGATGCGGCCCCGGCTTGGCCGCTCCAGCAGATTGAGGCAACGAATGAGCGTGCTCTTGCCCGCGCCGCTGCGCCCGAGAATGCCGTAGATGGCCCCATCCGGAATCTCGAGCGACACTCCCTCCAGAGCGGGTTGCCCGTGCCCCGGGTACTGCTTGCCGAGCCCCTCCAGCACTATCATGACTGCCGCCCGGCCACCGGGATCACCGACCCCTTGTAGCTCTTGCGAATGAAGTCGGCGATCGCCCTGGACTCCAGGTCCCGCGCCAACTGGCGGATCCGCGGATCATCCTTGAGCGCCGGGGTGGTCACCAGGATGTTGGCGTAGGGATTGTTCTGGGCGCTCTCCAGCCCCAGGGCATCGCGAGCAGGCTCCAACCCCGCCTCCAGGGCATAGTTGCCATTGATCACCGCCAGATCCACGTCGTCGAGGGAGCGCGGCAGCTGCGGCGCCTCGATCTCCAGGATCTTGAGCGCCTTGGGGTTGGTGGCGATGTCGTGCACCGTCGCCAGATCCCGCGCCGGATCTTCATGGCCGGCCTTGAGGGTGATGAGCCCCTCGTGCTGCAACAGATAGAGGGCCCGGCTCAGGTTGGTGACATTGTTGGGCAGGGCGATCACCGCCTTTTCCGGTACCTCCCTCAGGTGCTTGAACTTCTTCGAATAGATGCCAAGAGGCTCCACGTGTACGGTCGCGGCCACCACCAGCTCGGTGCCGAGCGCCTTCTCCTGATCCCGCAGGTAAGGGACGTGCTGGAAGTAGTTGGCATCCACATCACCCGCCACCAGCAGGGCATTGGCATTGATGCCGCCGCTGAGCTCGATCACCTGCAGTTCCAGCGAAGGGTCCTGGCGTTTCACCTCGCCGAGGATATCCGCATGGGGCAGTGGATCCGCGGCAACCCGCAGCGCCTGGGCGGCCTGGGCGGAGAGAGAGAGTCCGAGGGCCAATACCAGGCCGCTCAGGGAAAACAGTCCGTGCTTGTTCATCTTGTGCTCCTTGCCATGCAATCAATGGGTGGTTTCGCCGACCGCCAGCGCCCGGGGCGCCGGCAACAGATCGGCATGGTGGCGCAGTGCCACATCAGGGTGGGAACGCAGCCGCCCCTTGAGGTAGTTCCAGCCCACCTCCCGCAGCAGCGGATTGTGCGGGTCGGTGGCAGGCCCCCTGGCTTCACGGGCCAGTGCCTCGGGCAGCGGATAGACGGGCACCACGGCGTCGAGCTGGGCCCCCAGGAAGAAGGCGATGGAAAGACGCTCCTGCCCCGGCGCCGACGGCACCACCCGGTGCACGGTCGCCCGCAGGTAGCCGTTGCTGGCGAGCTCCAGCAGCTCACCGATGTTGACCACGAAGGTGCCGGGGAGCGGGAGCGCATCGATCCAGTGATCCGGCGCCACCTCCACCTGCAGGCCGGGCTGGTCATCCTGCAGCAGGAAGCTCAGGAAGCCCGAATCCTTGTGGGGACCGACCCCCTGAGTGGCGCCCCGCTCACCGGGATAGCGGATCAGCTTGATATGTTCGTTGGGACGCTCTCCGTGCAGGGCATCGAAGGCATCTGGTGACAGTGCGAGCGCCTCGGCAAAAGCCCCGAGCAGGGTACGGGACATCCGGGTCATCTGCCCACGCCAGCGCGTCAGCACGGGTTGCAGTGTCGGCAGCGCCTCCGGCCACTGATTCGGCCCCTGCAACCGCCACCAGGGCGGGTCGCCCGCTGCGCGCGGCAAGGCAGGGCGATCGGCACCGATATCAAACTGCTCTCGCCAGTCGGGTTGACCCCGGGTCAGCTCCGCCCCCGGTCGGTTGTAGCCACGAAAATGGGGAGAGTGGATCATGGCGACCTGCTGCTTGGCCGCCAGAGGCAGCGCAAAGAAGGCCCGCGACAGCTGCTGCACCTCCTGTTGCAGCTCGGGATCGATGCCGTGGCCGGTCAGGTAGAAAAATCCCGTCTCTCTCGCGGCATCGCGCAACGATGCCAGAAAATCGGCCCGAGCGTCGGGCGAGGCATCCAGCTGCCTCAGGTCGAGGATGGGCAAGTGAACCAAGGTGCTCATGGCGATAACGCTCCCTGTCGATGGAAAGTGAGGGTGAACCTCTCGTTCTGACGAGACAGGGGGGAGAATTCTCCGCCTGCGGCCAGTGGCGACATGCCCCGGCCCCCTGTCTGTCTGCCCTTACTGAACCATGTATGGGTCACGGGATGGAACAATCAAAACCGGGAATGCTTTGCCATTTGGAACAATCCCGGGCCCGTGTCCGGCCCGCCGGTCAGACCCTCTTCGCCACCGCCGATGCCGATCTGCCCCCTTGCCCTAAAGAAACCCCCGGCGAGGCCGCTATGAGGGAGTGCTGGAGGATCCCCCATGACATTTCGCCCCTATCTGCTGCTGACCCTGCTTGCTTTTGCCGCCCACGGCGCCGGGCAGGCACCGTCAGGCGCCGCCCCGGATCCAGCCCCCCTGGTTCCCCCCGACTACTGGCAGAGCAGCGACTGGCAGGGGATACCCGACAGCACCAGGGTGGACAAACAACAGGTACTGTTTGCCAAGCACGACAGCGACAACTACGTGGGTCTGGTCATCCTGCTGCCCGACTGGCAGCGCAGCGGCCAGCTGTGGCAACTGACCCGGGAGCTGGGGCGCCTCGGTTTCGATACCCTGCTGCTGCTCCCCTCGCCGCAGCAGACCGAGCTCGACCCCGCCGCCGAGAAGAAACAGCAGGTCATCGACGATTTTCGCAAGCAGTTTGCCTCCCGCATCAGCAAGCTGGGGGATGCCAAGCTGCAGGAGGGGGGCTTCAAGCTGCTGCTGGCCCAGGGTACCAGCGCCGCCTGGGCCGCCAACCTCATCGCCAGCGAGCAGTTGCCCGCCCCCGATGCCCTGGTGCTGCTCGATGGCTTCTTCCCCAACCAGCTGAGCAACCAGACCCTCGCCAAGCAGATAGCCCAGGGCAGCATCCCTACCCTGGATCTCTATCAGGAGGAGGGAGGACGCTGGCCCCTGCTGGCGGCCGAAGCCCGCAGAAGCGAGAGCCGCCGCAGCCACAAGCTCAACTACCGCCCCTATGCCCTGATGGATCTGGAGGAGACGCCGGGGCGTATCCAGGGCTGGCTGACGCACCTGGGCTGGATCTGAGGCCCTCCGAGACACAGCCACCCGCCTTTTGCCTTATCCATCAGACTTGACCCGATGCCACCGCGCTGGTCAGCCGCCCTCCATGTTTGGCATCATGTCCAAACCAATGGCAGGAGGCTTCATGCAGCAAATCGTGTTTCTCGACAGCGACACCCTGGACACCGGCATCAATCTGCGCCGCCCCGATTTTCCTCATCACTGGCAAAGCTACCCGACCACGGCGCCGGATCAGGTGGTGGAGCGGCTCAAGTGCGCCAGCATCGCCATCATCAACAAGGTGCGCATCGGGGCCGATGAACTGGCCCAGCTGCCCGAACTGCGCCTGATCGCCCTGGCCGCCACCGGCAGCGACAACCTGGATCTGGAGGCGTGCCGCGCCGCCAATGTCGCCGTGTGCAATATCCGCAACTACTCGGGCCCTTCCGTCCCCGAGCACGCCATGGCCCTGATGCTCGCCCTGTCGCGCAACCTGTTCGCCTGGCGCCAGTCCCTGCTGGAGGGGCGCTGGCAGCAAAGCGGACAGTTCTGCTTCTTCGATCACCCCATCACGGATCTGCATGGCAAGCGCCTCGGGATCATCGGCAAGGGCACCCTGGGACAGGCGCTGGGACAGCGGGCCAGCGCCATCGGAATGGAGGTTTACTATGCCCAGAGCCAGGTCGGCTCCCCGGGGGATGACGACAGGCTGCCCCTGGATGCCCTGCTGCAAAGTTCGGATGTGATCAGCCTGCACTGCCCGCTCACCCCCTACACCCGCCATCTCATCGGGGAGCGGGAGCTGGCCCTGATGAAACCGGGCGCCCTGCTCATCAACGTGGGCCGTGGCGGCCTGGTGGACGAGCAGGCGCTGCTCGAAGCCCTCGGCAACGGCCGTCTGGGCGGCGCCGGCTTCGATGTGGCGAGCGTCGAGCCGCCGCCTCCGGATCACCCCCTGATGCAGGCCCTGCGTTACCCCAATTTCATCCTGACTCCCCACGTGGCCTGGGCCAGCGAAGAGTCGATGCAGCGCCTCGCGGATCAGCTCATCGACAACATCAACGCCTTCTCCCTTGGCAGGCGTCAGCACAGGCTGGTGTAAGAGGCCGCTCGCCGCCCCTCTCGGGCCGGCAGCGGGATCAAAAAAGGGGCCAAAGGCCCCTTTTTGTCGGTCAGCTTGCCGCGGCATCAGTCGTCATGCCATCTGTGCTTGCGGTGCTTTTTGTGTTTCTTGTGGTGCTTGTGATAGCGCCTGTCATCGTAATAGCGATCGCCGCGGCTCTCGTGACCATCCCCGGTCCTGGCTCCGATGGCGGAGCCACCGGCACCACCGATACCGGCGCCGATCAGCTGGCCCGTACTGCCACCGACGCTCTTGCCGATGGCTGCCCCGCCCAGGGCACCGACGGCGCCGCCGAGCGCAGCTTCGTTCTTGTTGCCCCTATTGGCCGTGGCCGCACCACCGGCCGCGCCCCCCAGGGCTGCCCCCACCAGGGCGCCGGTGTCGCCACCCAGCTCCTTGCCGATCATGGTGCCCGCCACCCCGCCGGCTCCGCCGCCGAGAATGGTATTGAGGGTCTCGGATGCCTGCACCTGTCCTGTGCCCAACAGCAACGCCCCCAGCAGCGCCAGTGCGCTCATGCCAAACGGTTTCATTTTCATGGGGTACTCCTGTCAAACCTGATGATTGATTATTTTTCCCTGCACTATACAAAGCCCCCTGACCTGCGCCACTGCCGCAAGGGGCACCTCACGGCCACCCCTCCCTGTCTCCGGTTCGCGACACAATGCAAGAAAGCAGGCTAACCACCTGAAACCACATCAAAAAAAAAGGTCACACGAGAAATCATCCCCGTCATGACCCTTTTCCCGGCCCAAAGGCCCTTTTTTACAGCAATCACCGTCAGACAGATACTGTCACAACCTCCCCGTCAACGGGCGACGACGCCGCCAGATGCCAGCAATCCCGCCCCTGGTGCTTGCTCTCGTACAGGCAGGCATCCGCCCGCTCGAGCAGCGTCAGGGCATCATCCGGATAGCGCGCGCCGCCGGCGCTCAGGGTGATGGCGTCGGCGAACTCCCGCCATTTCAGGGCCTTCACCCGACCGAGCAGGTGGGTCAGGCGACATTCCACCTCCGCCTGCTCCCAGGGCAGCAAGGCCGCAAATTCATCGCCCCCGATGCGGTAGACCTGCTCATCCCCCAGGGTTCTCGCCATGATGGTGGCCACCCGAAACAGCACCGCATCCCCCACACCGTGTCCCCAGCTGTCGTTGACGCGCTTGAAGTTGTCCACATCGAACAGCACCAGCCAGTAGGGCCTCCCCGCCTTCTCCAGCCCGGCCCGCTGCTGATCGAAGGCTCGCCGGTTCAGGATGCCGGTGAGAGGGTCGTGGAGCAGGGCATCCTGCCCTTGCAGCAGGCTGTTTCGCACCTGTTCTATCTCCCCCAGGCTGCCGTGCACGAACCAGGTTCGCTGACGCCGCTGGATCTCCTTTCGCGCCTCATCCTGGATGAGGCCGCTGAGCGAGCCCTGCACCAGCGCCTGCTCCTGGCGAAAGATCCGCACCAGAAACCACAGGCTGCACAGCCAGATGCAGAGCAATGCCAGGGCGGGCAGCACCACCATCAACAGGGTGTCTTGCAGGTTTTCATGAAAATGGGAGGGGGGGAGATAGACGTTGAGATCCCACTCCATCCCCTCCAGAGCGTGTTGCAGGTGGCGACCGGCCCAGAACCCGTCCAGGCCGACCGCCTGCGTCTCCCGCTCGAGACGGAGCGGCAACAGCGACAAATTGTGCCCCACCACCAGCTTGCCGCCCTTGCGCTCGGTGATGTAGAGGGCCACCGGATCCTCACCCACCGCCCGGTGCAACGCCCCCTGCAAGGCGCTGAACGACATGTCCACCATCAGCAGCCCAAGCAGTTGCCCCTCATCATCCTTGACCCGCTTGATGAGGGTCAGTACCTCTCCGGCCGAATCGAACGCCGGGTAGGGACCGAACCAGACGAGATCATCACCCTCGCCGGACAGGGTCTGGTACCAGGGCTGCGCCTGTGCCCGGTAGCCCTCCGGTTGCTGCCAGTCGGGATAGCCGTCGAGCCGATGGGTGCGCGCATTGTAGAAATAGAGGAAGTGGGCGTCGTACTTGAACTGATGGGCAATGGGCCAGATGGGATTGATGGCCGATGCCCCGGCAGCGATGGCCTGCTTGTCCAAGGACGCCTCCAGCACGCCAAGCTGGCGGCGGTTGTCCTGCGCCATGTCCTGGAACAGGGTGGCGTCGAGGGCGGCCAGCATGTGACCGTAACCCGCCACCGTCTTGTCGATGCTGCTCAGGTAGCTGGCTGCCGCCAGCAACAGGGTGGCGATCAGCACCAGCCCTCCCAGGAGAAGCGACAGCGGAGTCAGTATGTAATAGCGTTCCTTGATCAGCGCCGCCGTCATGCCACCCTCTATAAAATGTCATATTTTATGAATTTTATAGATTAAAAATCTGCAAAAGATATTGATTGAAGTCATTAACATCCACTGCTAATGATAAAAAAGATATCAAGGTGTCTCACGGCCATATTCACATCCGTCATGTGAATATCCATAAAAAGTAGAAACAGTCATTACTCGTCGTTGACGGTTTATTGCCCGCAAGGTGTTATAGTCGATGACTCGAGAAATCGGAGCCAGATGACCTTTGTCGGCAACGCTGGCGGTGATGATTCATCAACCAAGGAGATGTTATGAGCAGTCCGTTTATCGAACAGATCAAAGCACGTCGTACCATCTATGCCCTGGGCAACCGGGTGACCCACTCCGAGGCCCAGCTGACCGCCCTCATCAAGGATGCCGTCAAGCACAGCCCCTCTTCGTTCAACTCCCAGAGTTCCCGCGCCGTCATCCTGTTTGGCGAGCAGCACCACAAGCTGTGGGACATCGTCAAGGCGGAGCTCAAGAAGATAGTGCCGCCGGAGGCCTATCCCCAGAGTGAGGCCAAGATCAACGGCAGCTTCCGCGCCGGGGCTGGCACCGTGCTCTTCTTCGAAGACACCGCCGTCATCGAGGATCTTCAGCAGAAATTCGCTCTCTATGCCGACAACTTCCCCATCTGGTCCGAACATGCCACCGGGATCGCCCAGTTCGCGGTCTGGACCACCCTGGCCCAGGAGGGCATCGGCGCCTCCCTGCAACACTACAACCCGCTCATCGACGATGCGGTCCGCAAGGAGTGGGACCTGCCCGCCAGCTGGCTGCTCCGTGCCCAGATGCCTTTTGGCAGCATAGAGCAACCTGCCGGCGACAAGACCTTCATCGACGACGACGTGCGTTTCCGGGTCTTCAAGTAAGCCTTCACGCCCCCTCCACCAGGGGGCGTTTTCATCTCGCACTCGTTCACCCTTGTCACGTGCCAGCCATACTCTGAGCAAACCCTCTCTTGTCAGGAGGTCCCCATGGGGGACATCGCACGCCAACGTACCTCATGCACATTGACGCCCTTGTCCGCTCTGTTGTGTGTCGCCGCCCTGGTACTGCTGTTCTCGCTGATCGGCATCTTCACCCGCCCCCCCAACCTGCTGGCGGCCTTCTGGCCTGCCAATGCGGTCATGCTCGGCTGCATGGTGCGCTATCCACGCCTGGCCACACCGGCGGGCTGGGCCGGCGGGCTGGGCCGGCGGCATACTGGGCTTTTTTCTCGCCGCCCTCTTCACCGGTGAGCCCCTGTTCAAAACCATCCTGCTGACCTGCGGCAACCTGGCCGGCATCGGCGTCGGGTATCTGCTGATGCATCGGCTCGCGCCTGCCGACAAGCTCCTCAGGCGCCCCACCTCCCTCGTGCTCCTGCTGCGAAACACCCTGGCCGCCTCCCTCGCTGCCGGCGTGGTCGGCGCCATCATCAATCCCATCCTGTCTCTGGGCCCCCCGCTCTACGGGCTGGGCTTCTGGTTTGCCAGCGAGCTGGTGAACTACATGACCATACTGCCGGTGCTCCTGACACTGCCTCCCCATGACAGCGTGCCCCCCTGGCGCAACCTCCTCTACCGCACCGAGTTCTCCTGGACCGGATTGATGCCGTTGCTGAGCCTGGTGGCCTCCCTGCTGCTCACCCTGCTCATCGAGGGGCCGGGATCCATCGCCTTCCCGGTACCGGCACTGCTCTGGTGCGCAGTCACCTACTCCGTCTTCGCCACCAGCCTGCTGACCCTGGGTTACAGCACCCTGATCCTGATCGCCCTCTCAAACGGCCACCTCGTCATCAATCACGATGTCCAGACCCAGTACTGGATGTTCTCCGTCCGGATAGGGGTCATGCTGATCGCTCTCACCCCCCTGACCGCCGCCAGCATCATGGCGGCCCGCAACAGCCTGCTACGGGAGATGAAACACCTGGCCCACCACGATCACCTGACCGGTGCGCTGAACCGGGCCGGCTTCTGGTCGGCCGCCAACGAACTGCTCCAGCACCTCACGGTGCAGCGCTACCCTGTGGCGGTCTGCATGCTGGACATCGATCATTTCAAACGCATCAATGATCGGCACGGTCACGAAGAGGGGGACAACCAGTTGAGCGGCTTCGCGGCCCGGGTGCGCGACCAGCTTCGACCGGGGGACCTCTTCTGTCGCCTGGGGGGAGAGGAATTCGTGGCCATCTTGCCCGGCCTCAGCGAGGAGCAGGCCATGGCGGTGGCCGAGCGGCTGCGAAAAATCGTCGCGCAGCCAGGGGAAGAAAATGGAGCCGAGCCCGCCGTCTGCATCACGGTCAGCATCGGTATCGCCTCCCAGAGAGAGGGCCCCTTCAATCTGGACGAGCTGCTCTCTCGCGCCGATCAGGCGCTCTATCTGGCCAAGCACAATGGCCGCAACCGGGTGGAACGCTACTCGCCTGAGCAGGCTTCCCCCAGCGTCGGGCAATCTTGCGGCACCTGAATGGCGTGGCTCTTGTCGTCATCATCCGGCCTCTGCCGGCTGCGGGGCGGGCAGATGAAGATGGAGCCCGTCCGATGCCACCTCGATCTCGATCCCGCGCCAGTCCCGCAGCCAGCCCTTGAGCCTGTCGTCATACCACCTTGTTCCCCCCATCTGCACCACCTGGCAACCCGCCTGCAGGGCGCTGGCGATGCCCGCTGGCGCATCCTCGAACACCAGGCAATCGGCCGGAGCCAGTCCCAACCGGCTGGCAGCCAGCAAATAAGGCTCGGGATCCGGCTTGCCCCGTACCACATCCCCGGCGCACACCAGGAGACGGGGCAGCGGCAATCCGGCGTGCAGCAGCCGGTGCTCTGCCACCCTCCGGCTTGCGGAGGTCACCAGCGCCCAGCGCGTCGATGGCAGCTGTTCGAGCAGTCGCCGGGCACCGTCCAGGGGCATCGGCGCCGCAGCGTATGCCATCTCCAGATCGTCGAGCAGGGCCACCTCCACCGCCATGTCCAGCTGGGGAGCCAGGGCCCCTATCACCTCCCGTGAGCGCACGCCGTGGCACATGGCGAGCACGGGAGCGGGATCCAGCCCATGGTGCTGACACCAGCGCCGCCACACGACTTCCACGTCGCCGGTGGAGTGGACCAGGGTCCCGTCCATGTCCAGCAGCAGGGCCGCGGCCCTCACGCGCACCGCGCTCACAGGGCTCTCCCCGCCAGCGCATCGGCGAAGACCTGCCGCTGGGCAGCGGCCTCGTAACAGGCGAGCGCCTGCTCCGCATTGCTGGCCCACACCGGCAAGGGGGCGACGACGAACCCCTGCTGCAACAGGCTGGTCAGCAGCTCCCCGGTCTCCGGTGCGGCCAGCGGCTGAGCCATCACCAGGCTCCCCTTGATCAAGAACAGATAGCGTTCGCTCGACATGACATGACTCCTTGTGGCTGAACAGCGGGCAAGCAGGCCCGTTTCGAGACCATTAGAACAAGGAGATTAGATAATTTATAATCAATAAATCGCCACATTGGATAACCAAATGGAATGAGATTCGACCTGAGACAATTGCAGGCCTTCGTCATGCTGGCCGAGAGTGCCAACTACCGGGAGGCGGCCAGCCGGCTTTTTGTGACGCAACCGGCCCTGACCAAGCAGATCCAGGGGCTGGAGCAGGCCCTCGGCAGCACCCTGTTCAACCGTGGCCGCCACGGGGCCGAGCTGACAGCCATCGGCCTCCAGTTGCTGCCCCAGGCCAGGGCTCTGGTGGATCACGGCAAGGGATTCGAGCGGCATGCCCTGGCGCTGGCAAGCGGTGCCGCCGGACGCCTCAATATCGGGTTCGGGCTCTCCAGCTTCGCACTGGCCCCCTCCCTGGTGGCCCGTTTCAAACAGCAGGCCCCCGACGTGCTGGTTCACCTGCGGGACACCACCTCCGCCATCCAGCAGGAGCACTTGCTGGCGGGTCGGCTGCAACTGGGCTTCATGCGACGGCCTGATGCGCCACAACTAAGGGAACACAGGTTGCTGACGGACAGACTGGTGCTGGCCGTCCCCACCCAGGTGGCAGGGCCGGACTTCGACCTGGAGCGGGCGCTGATCCGCGATCCCTTGCTGCAGATGGTGGGCCATCGCTGCCCGGGCCTCAGCCAGCAGATCGCCCGCTTCCTCGGTGCCAACCGGCTGACCGGTCTCATCCAGGAGGCGGAAGACATCCAGACCCTGGTGGCCCTGGTGGCCGCCGGTATCGGCAACGCCATCCTGCCGCGCAGCGTGGGGTTCATCGCGGGCAAGGAGGTGACCCTCTACCCTCTCTCCGGCCCCTGGTCGGAATGGGAAATCAGCCTGGTGTGGAACCCGGAATTTGCCGATCCCATCCGGGATCGCTTCCTCGCCATGGTGAGAGAGACGCACCCCGAGCCCGCATGAGGTGCATGAGATGCCTGCAGGAGAGGATGGCCGGGCTCAGTCCCGTTCCGCCAGCTCCGCGACCTTGATGATCTCGGCAATGCGACCGAGCATGCGCAGGGAAGCCTGGTGTTCTGCGGCATCCGCCGCCGCGCAGGCATCCTCCAGGATGGTGATGGCGTAGTCCCGATCGTGGCCATCTCGCACCGCCCCCTGAATGGCCCAGCTGGTGCTCACGCCGCACACATAGAGATGCTCGATGCGATTGGCCCGTAGCGCAGGCTCCAGCGCCGTGCCGTAGAAGGGGCTGACCCTGGGTTTGGTCAGCACCAGATCCCCGGGTTGCACATCGAGATCCGGATGAAAGTCGGTGCCGCTGTCCGCCAGGGAGAGGGCCCCGAACTGCCGGGCACGGCCAAACATGGGGGAGCCCTTGGGTTGCAGCAGATAGCCCTCGTCAAACCCCACCTTGATGAGCACCACCAGCCAGCCGTGAGCGCGGGCATGGGCCAGCGCCTGATTGGCGTGCGCAATGGCGTCCTGCTCGATCACCTGGGCCGCCGAGGCGGCGATGCGCCCGTCCGGGTGGGCGATGTCGTTGATGAAATCGATCACCAGCAATGCCTTGTTCATGGTGTACTCCCCCCTTGCCTGAGGCCGTTTTGCCCCTGCACCGCCAGGATCACTCCTCGCGGCCATATAAAAAACCGGCTGGCACCATCACACGGATTGATATGCCATCCGATTGGCACCTGGCAGTGCCACGCACTGCCTCATACCAGCCCAAGCGCATAGCGTAGCGCCATCTCCTTGAGAGGGCCCGCCTTGTCCGCCAGATTCAGCGCCAGGTTGCGGGCAAGCCTGAGGGGGCCTATCTCGTTGCTGAAGACCCCGTAGAAAAGATCCATCCCCGACTGCATCAGCAGGTTGTCAGGGCGGCGTCGCCCCTCGTAACGCCCGGCCAGCGCCAGCTCGTGCCACTGCGCCCCCGCCTTGCCGAGCAACCCGGCCCAGCAGGCCACGTCCTTGAAACCGAGGTTGACCCCCTGCCCCGCCAGCGGATTGATGGTGTGGGCCGCATCCCCGAGCAGCACCACTCGCCCGGCGTGATAGTCGTTGGCGTGGCGGCGCACCAGGGGGAAGCTCCCCTTGGCCGTCACGGTGAAACCGCCAAGGCGGCTCGGGAAGTGGCGGCGCACCTCGACGGCCAGGGCCTCGTTGCTCATGGCGGCCAGCGCCCGGATGCGGGCCGGGCTGTCATACCAGACCAGGGAGCCATGGCGGCCCGGCAGCGGCAGGAAGGCCCGCGGGCCGCTCGGGGTGAACTGCTGCCAGGTGATGTCTTCCTGGGCAAAATCGGTGTCGATGTTGATCAGCATGCAGTGCTGGCGGTACTCGAAACGCGACACCCCGATGCCGGCCAATCGCCGGGTGTGGGATTCGGCACCATCGCAGGCCAGCACCCAACGCGCCTGCAGCTCGGTGCCGTCATCCAGGGTCAGCACCGCGTCATCCGCACTCTGGCGCAGGCTCGTCACCGCCGCCGGGGTATGGGTCTGGATGGTCGGGAAATCCTCCATCCTTTTCAGCAGGGCGAGCTGGATCAGCCGGTTCTCGATGATGTAGCCGAGCTGGGGCAGCCCGAGATCCACCGCGTCGAAGCGGGTAGCGAAGCCGTCCAGCTCCCAGGTCTCCAGCCGGCGATAGGGGCACAGCCGCATCTGCTGCAGATATTGCCAGGCACCGGCCCGGGTCAGCAGCGCCACCGAGGCCTGACTGATGGCGGAAACCCGCAGATCCAGCGACTGCTCGGGGGCATAGGGCTCGGGCAACCGGGTCTCGATGACCCGTACCGAGAGCCCCTCTGCCGCCAGCAGGCAGGCGGTGGCGGCGCCCACCATACCGGCGCCGACGATGGCGATATCACACTGTTCCATAACTTGATTCCTGCAAGGAGTCCCCGCGATAAGGGGCAAGGGCCGAACCGAATGGGGCATGATAACGCAAGGAGGCGGCAGAAACAGTGAGAGGGATGCGCAATTGCCGACGACAAGCCGGCCCTGATGGCGGCGGGCGGCCCCAGACTGGTCAGCACCGGGATTGCGGAGTAAAATGGCCGGTCCTTTGACCCTGCCGATTTCAAAACCAGTCACGAGAAGCAATGAGCAAGAAACTTCATATCAAGACCTGGGGCTGCCAGATGAACGAGTACGACTCGTCCAAGATGGCGGACCTGCTGGATGCCAGCAATGGCTACACGCTTACCGAGGAGCCGGAAGAGGCAGATGTGCTGCTGCTCAACACCTGTTCCATCCGCGAGAAGGCCCAGGAGAAGGTGTTCCACCAGCTCGGTCGCTGGAAGAAGCTCAAGGCGAAAAAACCGGGGCTGGTGATCGGGGTGGGCGGCTGCGTCGCCTCCCAGGAAGGGGAGAACCTGCGCAGCCGGGCGCCCTATGTGGACATCGTCTTCGGACCCCAGACCCTGCACCGCCTGCCGACCATGATCAAGCAGGTGCAGGAGGGGCGCGGTGCCCAGGTGGACATCGCCTTCCCCGAGATCGAGAAGTTCGACAACCTGCCCGAACCCCGTGCCGAGGGGGCGACCGCCTTCGTTTCCATCATGGAAGGCTGCTCCAAGTACTGCTCCTTCTGCGTGGTGCCCTACACCCGTGGCGAGGAGGTGAGCCGGCCGCTGGATGACGTGCTCTATGAAATCGCCCAGCTCGCCCAGCAAGGGGTGCGCGAAGTGAACCTGCTCGGCCAGAACGTCAACGCCTACCGGGGGCCGACCTTCGACGGGGAGGTCTGCACCTTCGCCGAACTGCTGCGCCTGGTGGCTGCCATCGACGGCATCGACCGCATTCGCTACACCACCAGCCACCCGGTCGAGTTCACCGACGACATCATCGAGGTCTATCGTGATACCCCCGAGGTGGTCAGCTTCCTGCACTTGCCCATCCAGAGCGGCTCGGATCGCATCCTGACCATGATGAAGCGCCCGCACACCGTGCTGGAGTACAAGTCCAAGATCCGCCGCCTGCGCGCCGTGCGTCCCGACATCACCATGAGCTCCGACTTCATCGTCGGCTTCCCGAACGAGACGGACGAAGACTTCGAGGCCACCATGAAACTCATCGAGGAGATCAACTTCGACATGAGCTTCAGCTTCATCTACAGCCCGCGCCCCGGCACCCCGGCCGCGGACCTGCCCGATGACGTCGACATGGAAGTGAAGAAGGCCCGCCTGACCCGACTGCAAAACCGCATCAATCACCAGTCCATGCTCATCGGCCGCGCCATGCTGGGCTCGGTGCAGCGCATCCTGGTGGAGGGGCCCTCCAAGATGGATCCCATGCAACTCAGTGGCCGCACCGAGAACAACCGGGTGGTCAACTTCGAGGGGCCGCACCGCCTCATCGGCGGCTTCGCCGACGTGGAGATCACCGACGTACGCCCCTACTCCCTGCGCGGCCGCTTCATCCGCGGCGAGGACGAAATGAACCTGCGCATCGCCACGGCCCCGAGCGAGATCCTCGCCCGTCGTCCTGACAACGTGCCCGATGATCTGGGCGTTGCGGCCTTCAGACCCCATTGATGACTCTCTCCCCCGCCCCCTGGCGGGGGAACAACCGATAAGAGGACACCTTGAGCCGACACATCTCCACCCTGAATCTGCATCTGGAACCCGCCGACAACCAGCGCCTCGCCAGCCTGTGCGGACCCTTTGACGACAACCTCAAGCAGCTGGAGCGCCGTCTCGGCATCGAGATAAGCTACCGGGACAACCACTTCCAAGTGATCGGCAAGCAGGCCCAGGTGGAGGCGGCTGCCGTCATCCTCAAGCACCTCTATGTGGAAACCCAGCCCCTCAAGGGGAGCAAGGTGAGCGACATCACCCCCGAGATGGTGCACCTGGCGGTGCAGGAGTCCCGCGTGCTGGAGCAGGACGACGAACCCGCCCCTTCCCTGCCGTATGGCAAGGAGGTCACGGTCAAGACCAAGCGCGGTCTCATCAAGCCCCGCAGCCCGAACCAGGCCCAGTACATCGCCAATATCGTGCGCCACGACATCAGCTTCGGCATCGGGCCCGCCGGGACCGGCAAGACCTATCTCGCCGTGGCCGCCGCCGTGGATGCCCTGGAGCGCCAGGAGATCCGCCGCATCCTGCTGACCCGCCCGGCGGTGGAAGCCGGTGAGAAGCTCGGCTTCCTGCCCGGCGATCTTTCCCAGAAGGTGGACCCCTACCTGCGCCCCCTCTACGACGCCCTGTTCGAGATGCTGGGCTTCGAGCGGGTGGAGAAGCTGATGGAGCGCAACGTCATCGAGGTGGCGCCGCTTGCCTACATGCGAGGCAGAACCTTGAATGACGCCTTTATCATCCTGGACGAGGCCCAGAACACCACCACGGAACAGATGAAGATGTTCCTGACCCGCATCGGCTTCAACTCCAAGGCGGTGGTGACCGGCGACATCACCCAGGTGGACTTGCCTCGCAGCACCAAATCCGGTCTGCGCCACGCCCTGGAGGTGTTGCAGGGGGTCGATGGCCTCTCCTTCAACTTCTTCGAGTCCAAGGACGTGGTGCGCCATCCCGTGGTGGCCCGCATCGTGCAGGCCTACGAGGCATTCGATGCCCAGCAGGCGGCCGAGAAGAGCGCAGCCACTCCCCGCAACGAGAACACCAGCAAAGAGAGTGCCCAATGAGCGTGACCCTGGATCTGCAACTGGCCTGCGCCAGCCCGGACGGCCTGCCGACCGAGGCCCAGCTGCAAGGCTGGCTCGACGGCACCATTCTGGGCTTCCAGCCCGAGGCCGAGGTGACGGTGCGCCTGGTGGACGAGGCGGAGAGCCGCGAGCTCAACCACACCTATCGCGGCAAGGACAAGCCCACCAACGTGCTCTCCTTCCCCTTCGAGGCGCCACCGGGTCTCGAACTGCCCCTGCTCGGGGATCTGGTGATCTGCCGCCAGGTGGTCGAGGCCGAAGCCGTCGAACAGGGCAAGCCCCTGATGGCCCACTGGGCTCACATGGTTGTGCATGGCAGTCTGCATCTGCTAGGTTATGACCATATCGAGGACGAGGAAGCCGAAGAGATGGAGCAGCTCGAGCGCGACATCATGCAGGAACTGGGCTTCGCCGATCCTTATCTGAACGACGAAGAGTAACGAACCGGATGGTCATCGTCTTGAAACAGCCGATGCCCATCCTCATATAGCCACAACGATTTCAAGTGTGTTCATACGAGTAACCAAGAGAGAAAATGACCGACGATCACCCTAGTACCGGCTCGCCGAAGAAAACCTGGCTCGACAAACTCAGCCAACTCTTCCAGGGCGAGCCAAAAGACCGCAACGATCTGGTAGAGGTCATCGCCGATGCCGAAGAGCGGGACCTCATCGATCAGGACACCAAGGACATGATCGAGGGCGTGCTCGAAATTGCCGAGCTGCGCGTGCGTGACATCATGATCCCCCGCTCCCAGATGGTGACCATCGAGAAGTCCCAGCCGGTGGACGAGTTCCTGCCAGTCATCATCGAATCCGGCCACTCCCGCTTCCCGGTGATCAACGAAGACAAAGATCACGTGGAGGGCATCTTGCTCGCCAAGGATCTGCTGCCGTTCGGGTTTGGCGGCCAGCATGCCAGCGAACCGCTCCAGCTGGAGAAGATCCTGCGTCCCACGGTGATCGTGCCGGAGAGCAAGCGGGTCGATCGCCTGCTCAAGGAGTTCCGGGAAGAGCGCTACCACATGGCCATCGTGGTGGACGAATTTGGCGGTGTCTCCGGTCTCGTGACCATCGAGGACATTCTGGAGCTCATCGTCGGCGAGATTGACGACGAGTTCGACGATATCGAGGACGAGCCGGAAGAGATCCGCCGCATCAGCAAGCGAGTCTTCTCGGTGAGCGCGCTGACCGAGATCGAGGACTTCAACGACTTCTTCGGCACCCAGTTCAGCGATGAAGAGGTGGACACCGTCGGCGGTCTGGTGATGCACGCCTTCAGCCACCTGCCCAAGAAGGGTGAAGAGATCGAACTCGACGGCTACCTGTTCAAGGTGATGCACGCCGATCGCCGTCGCCTGCAACAGTTGCAGGTAAAGATCCCCGAGCATCATGCAGCGGCGCAGCCGGAGTCCTGATCCCGCCCAGCCCCACGCATATCACGCGCCCCTCTCGTCAGGGGCGCTTTTTTTACCTCTCTCCCGCCGCGCGACCGCCCCTGGGCCCACGCCGACCGCGAGGCTCGCCGTTGACCCGGTTTGCGGTTAAGATGTCGGCCATTGTGTTTCCATTCAGTCCAATTCGAGCCCCGATCCCCCGTGAAATCGAAACTCCTGACCAGCCTGTTTGCCATTGCCAGCGGCGCCATCGCCGTGTTGGCCTTCTCCCCTTTCGGCTACTGGCCCCTGGTGATCCCCTCCCTGCTCGGCCTTTACGCCCTGCTGGACAAGGCCACCCCCAAACAGGCAGCCTGGCGAGGCTTCGGCTACGCCATGGGTCTGTTCCTGCCCGGGCAGTGGTGGATCCACGTCAGCATGACGGAGTTTGGCGGCATTCCGCTGCCAGCCGCCTTCGTGCTGCTGGCCGGGCTCTGCGCCTATCTCTCCCTCTACCCGACCCTGGCCTGCTGGCTCTTCGCCCGCTTTTTTGCCGGCCGCCACTGGAGCCGCTGGCTGCTCGCCTTCCCGGCGCTCTGGCTGATGGCCGACTGGCTGCGGGGCTGGGTGATGACCGGCTACCCCTGGCTCTGGTTCGGCTACACCCAGATAGACGGCCCCCTCAAGGGCTTCGCTCCCCTTCTCGGGGTGCAGGGCATCACCCTCGCCCTGCTGCTCACCGCCTCCTCCCTCTGGCTGGTATGGCAGCACCGCAAGCCGGCCTGGCTGCTGCTCCCCGTCGCCCTGGTGGGCGCCGCCCAGGGGCTGATGCAGCTCAACTGGGTGACCCGGGGTGAACCGGTCAAGGTCGCGCTGGTGCAGGGCAACATCGAGCAGTCCCTCAAGTGGGATCCGGAGGCCCTGGTGCCGACCGTGCGCAAGTATCAGGATCTCAGCCGCGAGAACCAGGATGCCGACATCATCGTCTGGCCGGAGTCCGCCATCCCGGCCATCGAGAAGGAGATGGGTACCTATCTGGAAAGCCTGGACAAGGCGATGAAGGTGAACGACACCGGCCTGCTGGCGGGGATCATCCATTACGATCTGAAACAGCAGCGCTTCTTCAATACCGTGCTCGGCATGGGGGTACAGGATGCTGAGGGCAAGGAGTCCTACTACTACGAGCACAAGAACCGCTACTACAAGTACCACCTGCTGCCCATCGGCGAGTTCGTACCCTTCGAAGATCTGCTGCGTCCCATCGCCCCCTTCTTCAACCTCCCCATGTCCTCCTTCAGCCGGGGTGACGAGGTGCAGCCGAACCTGATCGCCAAGGGGCTCAAGTTTGCAGCCGCCATCTGTTACGAGATCATCTTCCCGGACGAGGTGCGCCGCAACGTGCAGCCGGATACCGACTTTCTGCTGACCGTCTCCAACGACGCCTGGTTCGGCACCAGCATCGGCCCCTGGCAGCACATGGAGATCGCCCGCATGCGCGCCCTCGAGCTGGCCCGCCCGCTGCTGCGCGACACCAACACCGGCATCACCATCGTCACCGAGATAGACGGCAGCATCATCGCCCAGATCCCGCAGTTCGAGGCTGGAGTATTGCGTGCCGAGGTACGCCCCGCCCACGGCCAGACCCCCTATCTGCGTTTTGGCAGCTGGCCCATGTATGGCCTGGCCGCCGCCCTGCTGGGGCTGGCCCTGTGGCTGCGCCCCCGCGCCCACCCCTGGGCGCGCAAGGGCTAAGACCACACAACCCCGATAAACAAAAGTGGCGCCCTTGGGCGCCTCTTTTTATGGCGCTGTCCCAATTATGTGTTGGAAGGCTAATCTGGAAGTAGGTCATCACCGCAAGGACCTTCATCATGGATACGCCAGCCTTCCAACACCTGTTGTCCCTCTTTCCATTACTTACTCTGCGTCAGCGCCGTGTCGCTCAGCATGAGCTCGCCGCTCCACACCCGATTACGTCCCTCCATGCCCAGTTACCCACATGCTGCGGCTGTCCCCACTGCCAGGCGGATGCCACCCAGCTGGCCCCCTGGGGCTGGAGCCGTGGGCTGCGTCGTTACCGTTGTAAGCAGTGTCGGCGAACCAGCTCCCTCCT
>NZ_JBFODF010000028.1:0-7120 GCF_040908165.1 Aeromonas sp. R6-1 | reverse complement strand
TGCGGGAATAGCTCAGTTGGTAGAGCACGACCTTGCCAAGGTCGGGGTCGCGAGTTCGAGTCTCGTTTCCCGCTCCAATCACTTGCAGATGACATTCTGTTGCGGGAATAGCTCAGTTGGTAGAGCACGACCTTGCCAAGGTCGGGGTCGCGAGTTCGAGTCTCGTTTCCCGCTCCAAACAGTGTCCGGTAGATATGTGTAAGTGATATTCCGTTGCGGGAATAGCTCAGTTGGTAGAGCACGACCTTGCCAAGGTCGGGGTCGCGAGTTCGAGTCTCGTTTCCCGCTCCAATCACTTGCAGATGACATCCTGTTGCGGGAATAGCTCAGTTGGTAGAGCACGACCTTGCCAAGGTCGGGGTCGCGAGTTCGAGTCTCGTTTCCCGCTCCAATCTCTCTTCGACGTCCTCATAATCCCTTTGAATTGCCCATCACATCGCGCCGCGATGATTTGTCGTATCCGGCGTTTGCCTGATTTCTCTCTTCCCCGCACATCCCAAGTCATAAGACCAAGATGTATTGCTTGCTAATAGCCTCCCGGAGATCGGGCACAACCCTTTGCGGTCGGCTAACAGGCTTGGCAGGGCCTGAATGACAGACAGTGGCTCGCTATAAGTTAAAACCGGGGCATTTACCCAAAACTCATCATTTTGATTTATAGCGGCTGTGGCGGCCATAAACGGCTTGCAGGTGGGGATGGCAAGCCCGGCAAGAGCTCTGCCGATCGGGGAGGGGAAATCGCGGGCAAAAAAATAGGAGGGGCGATGGCTCCTCCTACGGGTTCACTGGCGCTGGCTCAGATAACGGTGACGTTCTCGGCCTGAGGGCCTTTTTTGCCCTGGGTCACAGTGAACTGGACTTTTTGACCTTCAGCCAGGGTCTTGAAACCTGCGCTCTGGATGGAGGAGAAGTGAACGAAAACGTCCGGTCCCTGGGATTGCTCGATGAAGCCAAAACCCTTGGTTTCGTTGAACCATTTTACTTGGCCGGTGCGAATGTCAGACATGTGGTAAGTCCTATCTATAACAAAATGAAACTAAGCCTGGTTGGGCAGCATTTGCCTGGAAGTCAGGGGTTGAAGCATGACTGACCACGTCTCTTTGTCCCAGTAGCATGTAGCACAATCCCTGTCTAAAGCCTGACCGATTGTACTGGAGCCCGATCCCTTGTCAATTTGGCACTTTTCATTTTTTGAGCGAGCTAAAAGTATTGTGAAGTCAGCAGCTTGTTTCATGCTTCACATCAAAAAAAACGGGAGGCCATGGCCTCCCGTCTGCATAAGGGGGTGGTCGAGCCCCCTTATTCCTTGAGGGCGAACCCTTCCCCCTGGCGGTCGTAGCGGTAGCTGACCTGACCGAGAGAGCGGACCTCGACCCGCTGGATGCGGCGGCTGGTGTCCACCAGGATGAACACCGACTTGCCCGACTGCAGCCGGGTCAGCGGCCTGTCCGGCCCTTCGATGGCGATGAGCCGGCTGAGCTCGGCCCCCGGTAGCTCGAACTTGCGGAAGATGGAGTAGAGGGTTTCACCGGCCTGCACGTCGTGCTGCAACCAGGTGCCATCCACTTTCTCCTCGACGGGCTTGGCGGCCTGGGGCTCACCGGCGTTGCCGACGGTCAGGGCCTGGGCCGGCACGGCCAGGGGCACAGCCAGAGAGCCTGATGGCGCCGTGGTCGGGGCGGCGGGGGCGGGCTCCCAGGCCAGCACCAGCAGCCAGAGCGGGATCAGCACCAGCAACCCTATGGTGTGTTTGCGGGGCAGGGGGCTTGCCAGCTTGAACGAGGCCGCCTTCGGCTCCTTGTTGCGCTGACCCAGGCCACTCATGCCCTGGCCGAGACGCTGGCGCAGGGGCAGGGTAGCCGCGTTGATACGTTGGAGCAGGGTTCCTTGTGATTCGTCTTGGCGACGCTGCTGGGCTCGTCTGTTATGGCCACGTGGGCGACGGTCCGGGGTGGGCACGGCATTTACCTCTCACTACATTGCCTGCCATCAGGCAAATATGCCGCCTATGGTAAACGGACTCGTCCCCGAGGGGGAGAGTCCGGAGCATGAAAATTATCAGCTGAGACGAAACTGACCCAACAATTGCTGCAAACGTTCCGCCGCCTGACGCAAGGCCTGACTGGCGTTGGCCGTGCTGGTGGCGTCCCTGGCGATGTCGTTGGCCAGTGCGCTGGTTTTTGACAGATTGCCGGAGACAGTCTCGGAAACCGAGCTCTGCTCCTCGGCGGCGGAGGCGATTTGGTAGGTCATGTCGTTGATGGTGGCGATGGCCTGGAAGATGCTGCCGAGGGCCGCCTCCGCCTGATCCGCTTCCCCCACCGCCTGATGGGTCAGCTGCTGGCTCTGCTGGATGGCATTGACCGCGTTGGTGGAGCTGTGGCGGATCTTGTCGATCAGCTCCTGGGTATTCTGCACCGCCTGCTGGGTGTTGCCCGCCAGCTTGCGCACCTCGTCGGCCACCACCGCAAAACCGCGCCCCTGCTCGCCGGCCCGGGCCGCCTCGATGGCGGCGTTGAGCGCCAGCAGGTTGGTCTGATCGGCGATCCCCTGGATGACGGTGAGGATGCTGGTGATCTGCTCGCTGTCGTGCGCCAGCCCTTCCACCACCTCGGCGCCCTTGCCCGCCTCGGCGGCCACCTTGTGCATGGAGTGGATCACCCGCTGGAAGCGTACCTTGCCCTCGTCCGCCGCGCTCTGGGCCTGCTTGGCGGAGTCGGCGGTGTTGTTGGCGTGGGTGGCCACCTCCTGGCTGACATAGGACATCTCCTGTACCGCGGTCAGCATCTGCTCCATTTCCGCCTGGTGATGCTGCAGGTTGCTGTCGGTCTGGCCGGCGATGCGATCGGTATCCCCGGCGTGGCGATGGACCTCGCTCGCGGTCTTCTGCACATCCCCGAGCAGGGCCTGCAGCTTGTCGATGAAGCGATTGATGCCCCGGGCCAGGGCCCCTAGCTCGTCCCGGGAGCGGCTCTCCAGACGCTTGGTGAGATCTCCGTCGCCGTCGGCGATGTCATCCACCAGGCTGACCATCTGGCGGATGGGGCCCGTGATGCTGCGGGCAATGACCAGCATGGTGCCAAGGGCCAGCGCCAGTACGATGAGGGCACCGATGAGCTGCTGGGTCATGGCGGCGCGGTTCATGTCGGTGAGCTGGCGTGCCAGCTCGTCCGCTCCCGCCAGCACCACCTTGTAGGGCAGGGTGACGATGATGGCCCAGTTGCGGGCCATGCCGGGCACCGCGATGGGCACCGAGATGCGAAACGCATCGTCGAGCTCCTGGCGCTGCACGTCCGGTTTGAGGTACTGCTGCCAGCCGTTGCTGAGCACCTTGTCGGCGCGGCTGCCGAGCAGGCTGGCGTCGCCGCTGGTACCGGTGATGACGCCGGCGGCGCTGACGATCAGGGTCTCCCCCTTGCCGTCATAGATGTTGCTATTGAGAGACTGGGCCTGACGGCTGATGGAGTCCACCGCCAAATCCAGCGCGGCGATGCCCTTGAACCGGCCATCCACAAGGATGGGGGTGGTGATGGTGCTCACCAGCACCTGCTGGCCGTTGATGTCCACCTTGAAGGGGTCGATGAGGCAGGGGCGCCCCTCCCGTTTCGGGCAGGCGTAGTAGTCGTTGGCCGGGTTGCCGAACTCGTCCGGATCGCTCTTCTCGATGGAGAGCAGCAGATCGCTGCCGATCTGATCCTTGTCGCGATAGAAATAGGGAACGAAGCGCCCCTTGTCGTCACTGCCAAGGGCTGCCTGTCCCGCGAAGCTTTCGTCCTGGCCGTCGAAGCCGTTGGGCTCGAAGCCCGCGAAGGCGCCATAGAGCTGAGGCTCCAGGGCAAGCTGGGCCTTGAGCAGGTCGGTGGCTTGCTGGCGATCCAGCGGCAGCTTGCCCTCCTGCTGGCGGGCGAAGACGCTGGCCATCTGCTGGGTGTAGGAGAGCCCCTTTTGCAGCAGCTGGGTGATGGTGGCGGCCTCGGCACGGGCGTTGGCACTCACCTTCTGCCACGCCTCCTGTTGCAGGGCGGCGCGACTGGAGTCGATGGTGAGCTGCTGGGTCTGCCGGCCTGAATACTGGTTGAGCAGGATCAGGATGACCAGGGCCGTGGTCATGGCGACACCGGCCAGTACCAGGATACGATTCTGGATAGAACGAAACTGCATCGCGCGTTCCTTGTATCGTTGAGGGTTCGTTGACGGGGTGACTGAAGTATCGGCTGTGCGGGAGATCTCTCCAGCGACCTCGCCTAGCTAAGCGGGAAAAAAGGGAAAATTCTGAGACATCACTCTAAAACAGCGGTTTTTGCGGGAATAGACCCTATTTTCCCCTCTGCCTCGCCATGGTTTTCCCATCCGTCATTGTCGGTGCTAAAATGCGACGGTTTTTTTAACGAATTGGCCCAAGGCCCTCTACACAAGGCTTAAAGATGAAAGTCAAAACCCGTTTTGCTCCCAGCCCGACCGGCTTTTTGCATGTCGGCGGTGCCCGTACCGCACTCTATTCCTGGTTGTTTGCAAAGAACCAGGGCGGTGAGTTTGTGCTGCGTATCGAGGATACCGATCTGGAACGTTCCACTCAGGAGGCCATCGACGCCATCATTGAGGGCATGGAATGGCTGGAGCTGAACTGGGATGAGGGCCCCTACTACCAGACCAAGCGCTTCGATCGCTACAACGCACTGATCGACGAGATGCTGGCTGACGGCCGCGCCTACAAGTGCTACTGCTCCAAGGAGCGGCTGGAAGCGCTGCGCGAAGGCCAGATGGCCAACGGCGAGAAGCCCCGCTATGACGGCAAGTGCCGGGATGGCGCCCACGATCATCCGGCCGATGCACCGCACGTCATTCGCTTCCGCAACCCGACCGAAGGCTCCGTGGTGTTCGATGACCACGTCCGTGGCCGCATCGAGTTCGCCAACACCGAGCTGGACGATCTGATCATCCGCCGTACCGACGGCGCGCCGACCTACAACTTCTGCGTGGTGGTCGATGACTGGGACATGGAGATCACCCACGTGGTGCGTGGGGAAGACCACATCAACAACACCCCGCGCCAGATCAACATATACAAGGCCCTGAACGCGCCGGTGCCGGAGTTTGCCCACGTCTCCATGATCCTGGGTGACGACGGCGCCAAGCTCTCCAAGCGCCACGGCGCCGTCTCCGTCATGCAGTACCGCGACGACGGTTACCTGCCGGAAGCGCTGCTGAACTATCTGGTGCGTCTGGGCTGGTCCCACGGGGATCAGGAGATCTTCACCCTCGACGAGATGATCAAGCTGTTCAGCCTGGATGCCATCTCCAAGTCCGCCTCCGCCTTCAACACCGACAAGCTCTTGTGGCTGAACAACCACTACATGCGCAGCCTGGATCCGGCCTATGTGGCCAAGCACCTGGCCTGGCACATGGAACACCAGCAGATCGACACCAGCAATGGCCCGGCGCTGGCCGACGTGGTCACCCTGCTGGCCGAGCGCTGCAACACCCTGGTGGAGGTGGCTGCCCAGAGCCGCTACCTGTTCGAAGAGTACGAAGCCATTGACGAAGCCGCTGCCAAGAAGCACCTGCGCGGTGTGGCTGCCGAGCCGCTGGCGCTGGCCAAGACCAAGCTGGCGGCCCTGGAGACCTGGACCACCGAGGCGCTGCACGAGCTGATTGAAGCGACCGCCGCCGAGCTGGGTCAGGGCATGGGCAAAGTCGGCATGCCGCTGCGTGTGGCCGTCACCGGTCTGGGCCAGTCTCCTGCCATCGACGCCGTGATGGCGCTGGTGGGCAAGGAGCGGGTCCTCGCCCGTATCGATCGCGCTTTGGCGTATATCGAAGCGCGCATGGCCGCCGAGTAATTCAGAGCGCCGGTACGGGCCAGTCCCCTGGCATCGCCGACGCCGTGATGGCGCTGGTGGGCAAGGAGCGGGTCCTCGCCCGTATCGACCGCGCCCTGACGTATATCGACGCGCGCATGGCCGCTGAATAAACATCGGCCATGGCATGAAAAGGGCTCCCTGACGGGGGCCCTTCGTATTTTGGCCTCAAGCGGATTTGCGACGTAAAACAGCGACATAGCGACGAGGTTGGCGGTAAAAACAGCTAACTGCCTGAATTTTGACTAAACGCTCCAGTGGGCGAGAATTTTGGGTTGACAGCAAAGCGGGTGATGCCTATCATGCGCCTCCGTTGCCAGAGATAACTTTGGTAGCGCCGAGGTGAGTTGGGGTTATAGCTCAGCTGGGAGAGCGCTTGCATGGCATGCAAGAGGTCCGCGGTTCGATCCCGCGTAGCTCCACCAAATTCTCCTCGAACAATCTGGAATCCAAGGGGTTATAGCTCAGCTGGGAGAGCGCTTGCATGGCATGCAAGAGGTCCGCGGTTCGATCCCGCGTAGCTCCACCAGGTTCCCGATTGATATGAAGTACCCAGGGCAGTGCGGTGTGTATCACCCAGGCCGACCTTTGTGGGGTTATAGCTCAGCTGGGAGAGCGCTTGCATGGCATGCAAGAGGTCCGCGGTTCGATCCCGCGTAGCTCCACCATTATTGAGGATGAATGGCCGCCAGAACCATTCATTCAGTACCGAATTTGGGGTTATAGCTCAGCTGGGAGAGCGCTTGCATGGCATGCAAGAGGTCCGCGGTTCGATCCCGCGTAGCTCCACCAAATTCAGAGTGATTCAGCGTCACTCACACACATCGGGGTTATAGCTCAGCTGGGAGAGCGCTTGCATGGCATGCAAGAGGTCCGCGGTTCGATCCCGCGTAGCTCCACCATCTTTCGCAAGAAAGCACCAAGGCCACCGCATCGCGGTGGCCTTTTTGTTTGGCGCTGTCCCAATTATGTGTTGGAAGGCTAATCTGGAAGTAGGTCATCACCACGAGGACCTTCATCATGGATACGCCAGCCTTCCAACACCTGTTGTCCCTCTTTCCATTACTTACTCTGCGTCAGCGCCGTGTCGCTCAGCATGAGCTCGCCGCTCCACACCCGATTACGTCCCTCCATGCCCAGTTACCCACATGCTGCGGCTGTCCCCACTGCCAGGCGGATGCCACCCAGCTGGCCCCCTGGGGCTGGAGCCGTGGGCTGCGTCGTTACCGTTGTAAGCAGTGTCGGCGAACCAGCTCCCTCCT
>NZ_JBFODF010000027.1:0-18707 GCF_040908165.1 Aeromonas sp. R6-1 | reverse complement strand
CATTATCCACCTGTGGTAATAAACCTGCCTGCAGTAATGCACGTTTAGTCACCCATAAAAACGGAGCCCGAGGCTCCGTTGTTCAATGCGGTATCAATCCCGGACGGAACGCGCTTCGCGCTCTTCCCGCTCCCTTGCCAACAAGCGTTTGTACCACCAGCTGCTGCGACGACGTTGTGCATTGGAAGAGCGACGAGCCATTGCTTAGATCCCAGTCAAGAGAAGAAAGAGCCGCATTATGCGATAGAGATCACGCCCGTGTCTGTAGCTGGATCAAGAAAAGGCTCACTGGCCCACCCGGATCGTCCGCTGGTTGCCCTCCGGTTCACCACTCTGTGACGGCGTCGTCACCTCTCGCCAGATCAGGGGACCATTGGTCTCCATCGCCTGTTGCGGCGCGCACTCCAGCCAGAGCTCCCCCTGCTGGATGCGGGCCCCCTGGGAGTATTTCTGATCCTGATACCAGCACACCCGCTCGGGCAGCGAACCAAGGGGCAGCACCAGCTCGGTGCCCACCGAGTGGCTGAGGGTGTTGGACGCCGGGGCGGCCAACGCGGGGAAGAGCCAGCCAAGGGCCAGCAGACAACCTGCACAACGGATCATGGGAATTCCTGTCACGGGGGTGTGAAAGTGTAGAGCGACCAGCAGAGCCCTCGACTTGACCAATAAATGTCGGCTCATCTGGCATTCCGGAAGCAATATGATAGCCTGCCTGCGCCCGCAAAAGCCTGTCAGGGCGCTGCCGTGGGCCCCCACCGGCATAGCCGGGATGCGGTAATGAATAACCCTTAATAATCAGATAATTAACTGGATATGTTGTCAATGCGTATCATGCCGTTGCTCAAGGCTGCCTGCCTGAGCCTGATGTTGTCCGCCTGTGTCGCCCCCCTGCTGATGATGAGCCCCACCAGCCAGCTGATGTGGGCCCTGCTCAAGCCGCTGGTCGGTTTCGATCCGAACGAGGCCAACCTGTTCGAGCAGCCGCTGATCAAGGACAGAATGACCGCCATGCTGGGGCCCAACTACGAGAGCACCATGCAGCTGCTCAAGACCGCCGACGAGCTGCAACAGGAGGGGCCGCTCTTTTACGTGGTCTCCCGCTACGCCCCCGTGCCGGACGTAGCCAAGCAGGCCGGCATGGTCTGGAACGCCGACACCAACCAGCTCGCCGTCATGGTGCAAAAAGGTGACGGGGCGACCCAGGTCTTCGGGGAAAACCTGACGGCCGCCACCCCGACCTGGCCCAGCGCCATGCAGGGCTGGCAGTCCCAGGCCACCCCGGCCGCCACGGCCCTGACCGGTGCCGGTCAGGGGCTCACGGGCGCTGGCAGTTCTCTGCTGGGCACCATGATGGGGGGCCTGCAACAGAGCGCCAGCAAGGCCCTGTCCGACTCCACCAGACAGGTGATCGGCAGTGCCGCCACCACGGCGCAGCAACAAGCCACCAAGGCGGCGAGCGACAGCGCCAAGCAAGCTGCCAGCAGTGCCGCCACCACGGCGCAGCAGCAAGCCACCAAGGCGGTGAACGACAGCGCCCAGCAGGCTGCCAGCAGCGCAGCGACCATCAGTGCCGCCACCACAGTGCAGCAGCAAGCCGAAAAGGCGGTGAGCGACAGCGCCAAGCAGGCCGCCAGCAGCGCAGCAACCATCAGTGCCGCCACCACAGCGCAGCAGCAAGCGGCCAAGGCGGTGAGCGACACCACCAAGCAGGCCGCCAGCAGCGCAGCGACCATCAGTGCCGCGACCACAGTGCAGCAACAAGCCGCCAAGGCGGTGAGCGACAGCGCCAAACAGGCCATCAGCAGTGCCGCAACCACGGCGCAGCAGCAAGCGACCAAGGCGGTGAGCGACAGCGCCAAGCAGGCCGTCAGCAGCGCAGCGACCATCAGTGCCGCGACCAGTGCACAGCAGCAAGCCGAAAAGGCGGTGAGCGACACCGCCAAGCAGGCCGTCAGCAGCGCCGCAACCATCAGTGCCGCGACCAGTACGCAGCAGCAAACCGCCAAGGCAGTGAGCGACAGCGCCAAGCAGGCCGCCAGCAGCGCCGCCGCCATCAGTGCCGCGACCAGTGCGCAGCAGCAAGCCGAAAAGGCGGTGCAGCAACAGGGCGAGAAGCGGGAAGCGACCTCCGGCACCCTGAGCGATCAGGCCAGGGCGGATGCCGAAGCGGAGCTGGAAAAACTGCTTAACTGACTTTTTAAGCGTCATGCCACCATAAAAACAGGCCATCACATGATGGCCTGTTGTTTATCTGACCCGTAGCAGGGGAAGATCAGAAATGGCGGTCCTGCTCGGTGGGCTTGGCACCCTTCTCTTCGCTGTGCTCGATGGCGGTGCGGATAAGGTCGACGCCGGCCCGGATGATCAGCACCCCCATGTTGACCAGCTTGACACAGACCCACATGAAGGTGATGAGCAGGATCAGCTTGAGCACCGTCTGGAAGGCCTCCAGGAAGTTCTGCTCCAGCTGGGCGGTGAGCCCGTTGGCGCTGCTCATCAGCCAGGTGTACACCTCGCGCACGAAGGGGATCCGGCTCGGCATCTCCAGCACGTCCAGCGCCGCAGGCAGGGCCTGGAAGATGACGATGCTGCCAAACAGTATCAGGATGACGCCGATGGCAATCCCCAGAAAGAAACCGAACTGTCGCATGAAGAGCCCCACAATGTAGTGAATGAGAAGAACAATAGCCGCCAATACTAGGGACTGCCCGCGCAGACGGCAATCCTTGCGTCCCCCACAGGGTCGGTGCCCCCTGCAAGCCATTGCCCGGCCGTCTGATTTCTGTGACCCTTGTCCCCACTCCTTGCCCCTGGGTGTCATCATGTTTCGAGTCGTCTTCTGCCTGCTGCTGTTGCTGGGCGGTGCCCTGCCCGCCTCCCACGCCGAATCCCCTCCCTCTGCGGCCGCCTGCGTGATCCGCCACCAGCAAGGGATCCTGCTGGTGCAGGACAGGCTCTCCTCGCGCTACAGCCTGAGCGGCGGCTACATCGACAGGGGGGAGACCCCGGAGCAGGCGGCCCTGCGCGAGCTGTTCGAGGAGACCGGCCTGCAGGGTCGCGTCACCGGCGAGCTGGGGCGCTGGCAACGGGCCAGGGTGTTCGCCTGCCAGACCCTGGAGCCCCTGCGGGTCCAGCGAGGGACGGGGTTTGTCTCCTTGCTCCAGGCCCCGGATCTCGGTGGCGAGATCCTGAACGCCAGGCTGATCGCGGCCGCCGACCTGCCCCCTGACCAGCGTCGCTTCCCGGCGCAGCTCGACTGGATAGCCCCGAGGCTGGCCGAGGTGCCCGAGAGCCGGGTGCTGTGGGTGACGGATTTCAGCGACGCGGCCAGTGCGCTGCACCGCGCCGAGTTGCCGCTGATCCAGCGCCTGCAACAATGGCTCGGGCCGGATGCGCTCTGGCCAAGGGCGGGCAATCTGCTGGGCTCGGCCCCCTTCCAGCTGGCGCTGCTGCCCTTGCTGCTGCCCCTGCTCGGCTGGTCCAGGCTGCGCCACCTGCTGTTTGCCATGGTGCTGCTCACCCTGGTGGTGAACCTGCTCAAGGCGGGCATCGGCTGGCCCAGGCCCTTCCACCTGCAACCCGAGCTGGCCCGCCAGAGTGCCCAGGGCTTCGGCATGCCGAGCGGCCACGCCGCCTCGACCCTGCTCTACTGGGGCCTGCTGCTTGGCTGGCTGCCGGCGCTGTGGGTTTGGCAGGGGGCCCTGCTGGCCCTGTTGCTGGCCGGCGTGGCCGGGCTGGCCCGGGTCTGGCTGGGGGTCCACTTCCTCTCGGATGTGGTGGCCGGCCTTGCCCTGGGGGCCCTGCTGCTGGCACTGCGCGCCCCGCTGGCGAAGCTGGCGGCACGCCCGCTCCCCTGGGCCGGGCTGCTCATCGCCAGCGCCCTCTCGGCCTGGCTCACCCAGTCCACCGCCCTGGCCGGGCTTGCCATGTTCACCCTGGGGCTGGTATCGGGTAATCTGCTATCACTCGAACGGAGCCCCACCCCCGCCCTGCCCGCCGCGCTGCTGACCCTGGCAGGGGGGCTGGTCGTGGCAGGGCTCCTGTTCCTGGTGCCCGCGCTCACCAGCAGCTCTCTGCTGATCCTCGCGGGACAAGGGTGGCTCTTTGGCTGCCTGGGGTTCTGGCTCAGCGCCGGGCTCTGGTGGTCGTTGTCCGCTATCCGTCACGGTGCCCGAACCGGGCGCTCAACCCCTCGTTAAGGGAATGCCATGAATATGAAAAAAGTGGATTTGGCCAAGATCACCCTGGGCTTGCTGTTCCTCAGCCTGCTCATCATCTCGTGCTTCATGGTCTTGCGCCCCTTCCTGCCCGCCCTGGTGTGGTCGACCATGATCACCATCGCCACCTGGCCCCTGATGCAGATGGCCCAGCGCCTGCTGTGGGGCAAGCGCACCCTGGCGGCCTTGCTGATGACCAGCATCTTGCTGCTCATCTTCGTCATTCCCCTCTTCATGACGCTGGCCAACGTGGCGGAGAAGGCCCCCATGCTCATCGAGCTGGGCACCGAGCTCAGCCAATCCCCGCCCCCCGAGCTGCTCTGGTTGCAGCAAGTGCCCCTGGTGGGCGACAAGCTCTATGAGTTCTGGCAGCAGATCCTCGCGAGCGGCGGCCAGGTGCTGTTCACCAAGCTGGCCCCCTACTTCGGCCAGACCGCCCGCTGGCTGGCGGCCCAGGCGGGCAACCTCGGCCTGCTGTTCGTCCACTTCCTGCTGACCGTGGCCATCTGCGGCCTGCTCTACCACTCGGGAGAGAAGGCGGCAGAAGGCATTCGCCGCTTCGCCCACCGTCTGGCGGGCCAGCGCGGTGACAATGCGGTGGTGCTCGCCTCCCAGGCCATCCGCGCCGTCGCCATGGGGGTGGTGGTGACCGCCCTGGTGCAATCCTCGGTGGCGGGCCTGGGCCTGCTCATCGCCGGCATTCCCTATGTCATGGTGCTGGTGGTGCTGATGTTCCTGCTGATCGTCGCCCAGATAGGCCCCTTCCCGGTGCTGCTGGCCAGCGTCGGCTACCTCTACTGGAGCGGGGACACCACCTGGGGCACCTTCCTGCTGGTCTGGTCCCTGCTGGCGGGCACCATGGACAACTTCCTGCGCCCCTTCCTCATCAAGCGCGGGGCCGACCTGCCGCTGATCCTCATTCTGGTGGGGGTCATCGGCGGCCTGCTGGCCATGGGGATCATCGGTCTCTTCATCGGCCCCGTGGTGCTGGCGGTGGGTTACACCCTGCTGGATGCCTGGATCAAGGAAGATGACCAACCGGCGAGCGCTCTGGTGGAGCCGCCCAAGGCGCCGTGATGATTCATTCATCCCCGATGCAAAGAGCCGCCCCAGGGCGGCTCTTTTGTTTATTACCGTCCCATGCAGGTTCGATTAGCGAAGCGTAATCGGACGATCGAGATGCCGCTGTCCGGTGTGTCCATGAATCAGCGGCATCCGTCAGCAGGGAAATATGGATGGCTGTTATAGCGGGAGAATTGATTTACGCGAACGTCCGATTACCCCTTATGGCTAATCGAGCCGACGGCCGGTCGCGGCGTTTAGAACCAAAGTTCGAACCGGAACGCCAAAACACGAACCAGGGTTCGAGTCACTCCTTCCCCTCCCCTGTTCCCTGCCGAAGGCGCCCGCCACAATACCTGCACCATTGGAGGAGAAGACAAGATGAACGAACTGAGAGCAACACGGGCCCTCATCAGCGGCGGCGCCAGCGGCATCGGACTGGCCATCGCCGAGGCCCTGGCCAGCCAGGGGGTGGAGCTGATCCTCGCTTCCCGCCGTCTGGGGCTGCTGGAGCAGGAAGCGGCCAGACTGGAGGCGCGATACGGAGTGCGAGTCATGGCACTGGCGCTGGATGTGTGCGACGGCGATCAGGTGCGGGACGGCCATGCCCGGATCCGGGAGCGGCTCGGCCCCGTCGATCTGCTGATCAACAACAGCGGGGTCGGCAGCGACCACCTGGTGCAGGACCTGCCGGAATCGGAGTGGGACAGGGTGATGGATACCTGTGCCAAGGGCACCTTCCTGCTGACCCGGGCCTGCCTGCCGGACATGCTGGCAAACCGCCACGGCACCGTCATCAACATCGCCTCCCAGGCCGCCAGGCACGGCTATGCCAGGGCCGGCGTCTACTGCGCCGCCAAGTTTGCGGTGCTGGGGTTCGCCCGGGCACTGCGGGAAGAGGTGCAGCACCAGGGCATCCGGGTCCACACCCTCTGCCCAGGCCTGGTGCAGGTGCCGCCCCCGGCTTGCGCCGCTGATCGCAAGCCCGGCTGGCTGCAGGTGGAGGATCTGGCCGAGGCCGTGCTCTACACCCTGCGCCAACCGGCCCACGTGCAGCTCGACGAGATCGGCATGACGGGGATCTGAGCGAGGCGCCATGGAACGCCAGCAAGAACAAGGGGCGCCGAGGCGCCCCTTGTTCTGCGTCACACCGCCAGAGGCGGCCTGCGCGTAAGATCAGGCAGGTTGATGGAGGGTGATGCAGTGGATGCCGCCGCCCCCGGCCGCCACCGGGTCTATGTCTATCTGCACTATCTTGCGCCCCGGATAGAGGCTGGCCAGCAGATCCCGGCAATGGCGGTCGGCCCTGGCATCCCCGAACTGGGGAGCGATGACGGCGCCGTTGATGGGCAGGTAGTTGATGTAACCGGCGGCAAAGTCCGGGCTGCGGCTGAACTTGTTGTCCCGCCCGCCCAGGGGCGGCGGCAGCTGATGCAGCTCCAGCTTGTTGCCGTCGGCGTCCGTCGCCTGCTGCAGGATGGCGAGGTGCTGGCGGGTCACCTTGTAGTCGTAGGAGTCGGGATCGTTGTCCATGTTGATCACCACCACCCCGGGGCGCACGAAGCGGGCGTAGAAGTCCACGTGGGCATCCGTGATGTCGCGGCCCTTGATCCCCGGCAGCCAGATGATCTTGCGCAGCCCCAGGTTGGCCTTGAGCTCCGCCTCCACCTGCGCCTTGGTGAGGCCGGGGTTGCGGTTGCTGTTGATCCAGCTGCTCTCGGTCATGATGGCGGTGCCGTTGCCATCCACCTCGATGCCGCCCCCCTCACCGATGAGCTCGCTCTGCAGGTAATAGGCATCGGTCTGCCGGCCCACCAGGGCGGCGACCCTGGCGTCATGGCTGTGCTCCTGCTTGTCACCCCAGCCGTTGAAGTTGAAGTCCACCAGCCCGAGCCCTCCCTGCTCGTCCTGCACGAAGACGCCGCCGGTATCCCGCAGCCAGATGTCATCCATCTCGGCGTGGACGAAGTGGGTGTTGCGCTCGCCGCATAACTGGCGCGCCAGCGCCTCGTCATCCTCGTGGCAGAGCACGTTGACCCGGGTGTAGGGCACCATGGCCTGCACCAGCCGCCCTATGGTGGCCTGCACCTCCTTGTAGTGGCGACCCCAGATCTCGCTGGTGGCCCCGAAGGCCACCCACACCAGGGCCTGGGGGGAGGACTCCTCCGGCATGTGGTAGCGGCCGGCGGCACTGGTCTCGCCGGCGGCGAAGGCCGCGCGGGCACCGGGCAGGCTGCCAAACCCAGCAATGGCGCCGAGGGCGACCAGTTGTTTCAATACGTGGCGTCGGGAAAACATCGTTCTACTCCTGGGTTCAGAGGCTGCTCTTGAAGCGAGTCCAGGCTCGCATGCGGGCACGCATCTGGGATTGTGCTATATCCTGACCCGGAATGAGCCGCTGGTAGCTGGCCTCGTCCAGGTAGATATCCGGGTTGGCCGTCATGGTGGCATCCACCATGGGTCTGGCCTTGGCACTGGCAGTCGGATAACCGGTGCTGTTGGTGATGGCCGCCATGTTGGCCGGGCGCATCACGAAGTTGATAAAGGCATAGGCATAGTCAGGATGGGGGGCATCCGCCGGGATCGCCATGGTGTCCATCCAGATGGTGCTCCCCTCCTTCGGCAATCGGTATTCGAAGTCGACCCCCTTGCCCGCCTCGGCGGCGGCGCGCCTGGCCTGGGTCATGTCGCCGCTGTAGCCCAGGGAGAGGCAGAGATCCCCGTTCACCAGCTGAGTCACCGGCTGGGACTGGAACTTGCGGATATAGGGCTTGATCCCCTTGAGCAGGGCCAGGGCCGCCTCCAGATCGTCCGCCTTGCCGCTGCGGGGATCCCGCCCAAGATAGTGCAGCACCACCGCCAGCACCTCGTCCGGGGAGTCGATGACCGAGATGCCGCAATCTGCAAATTTCGCCGCCAGCTCGGGCTTGAACAGCATGTCCAGGCTGCTGACCGGGGCATCCGGCATCCGCTGCTTGATAGCGTCCGCATTGTAGGTGAGCCCTATGGTGCCCCAGGTGTAGGGCACCACGGCCTCCTTCGCATGGGGATAGGCCTGCTGCAACCGCGCCAGGCCGGGGTCTATGTCCCCCAGGTGTTGCAGCTTGCCCTTGTCGAGGGGCTGCAGGCTGCCCGCCCGCATCAGCCGCTCCGCCACCGTGTCCCCCGGGAAGATGAGGTCATACCCGCTGCGACCCGCCATCAGCTTGGCCTCCAGGGTCTCGCTGCTGTCCATCACGTCGTAGATGACCCGGATCCCGGTCTCCCGGGTGAATTCGCTCAGGGTATCGGGGGCGAAATAATCGGACCAGTTGTAGAGGCGCAGCACCTTCTCTTCCTGCGTCTCATCGGCCTGAACCCCGACGCTCAGCAGCAGGGCCAGCCCCATGGCTATCTTGGTCAAGGCACTCATGATGGACGCCCTCCCCGCTGGCCCTGCCCATCCAGGCTCAGCAAGGCGCCATACATCTCGGGGCGGCGATCTCGATAGATGCCCCAGGTCAGCCGCTCCTCGGCCATGGCGGCGAGATCCAGCTCCCGCACCAGCACGCCCGGGGTATCCCTGTCCGCCTCGGCCAGCAGAGCCCCCTTGTGATCCGTGATGAAGGAGGAGCCATAGAAGCGCATCTGCAACGCGGGATCCCGGGTCGCCACCTCGCGTCCGATGCGGTTGGCGGCGATCACCGGCATGATGTTGGCGGCGGCGTGGCCGCGCTGGGTCAGCTGCCAGTGATCCCGGGAATCGAGCCCCTCTGCCCCCGGCTCCGAGCCGATGGCGGTGGGATAGAGCAGCAGCTCGGCCCCCTGCAGCGCCATGGCGCGGGCCGCCTCCGGGAACCACTGATCCCAGCAGATGCCGACCCCGATGCGGCCAGCGGCCGTGTCCCAGACCCGAAACCCCGTATCCCCCGGGCTGAAATACTCCTTCTCCTGATAGCCGATGGCGTTCGGGATATGGGTCTTGCGATAGACCCCGAGCAGGCGACCATCCGCATCCGCCATCGCCAGGGAGTTGAAGTAGGCGTTGCCCGCACGCTCGAACCAGCTGATGGGCAACACCACCCCCAGCTCCCGCGCCAGGGCCGAGAAGCGGCGCAGCACCCGGCTCTGCTCGAACGACTCCGCCAGCGCCAGATGGCCGTGGTATTGCTCGATGCAGAAATAGGGGGTGGCGAAGAGCTCCTGCAACAGCACCAGGTTGGCCCCCCTGGCGGCGGCGTCCCGTACCAGGCTCTCCGCTGTGTCCAGATTGCGCTCCAGCTCCCAGCTGCAAGCGAATTGTGTGGTGGCGACAACGATCTTGCTCATCCGGATACCCTCCCTGACACGCGTTCCCGCTGACAGGCAAACTGCATGGTTGCGACGACCTTGTTCATGAATCTCTCCTCCCTGATCCCGTCATGAGGCCTCGCAGACGCCTGACGAGGCCGCTCCAAACGCTTACCCCTGCACCGGCCAGGCCGGCTGCTGCTGGGTGATGCAGTGAATGCCGCCCCCGCCGTGGGCCAACTGGTTGATGCGCACCGGCACCAGCTGCCTGTTCGGGAAGGCGCGCCTCAGCACCTCCCCCGCCGCCTCGTCCGCGCCTACGCCGTAGGCGGGCATGATGATGGCGCCGTTGGCGAGGTAGAAGTTGGTGTAGGAGGCGCAGAACACCTCCGCCTCGGCGTCCACCGCCTCGCTCGCCTCGAACAGCTCGAGGCACTCGAAGGAGCGACCTCTCGCATCGGTGACCAGGGCCAGGGCTCGGCGGTTCTCCCGCACCACGCGGCCATAGGTGGAGTGCCCGTCCAGGGTGGCGTCCACCAGCAGGTGGCCGGGGCGGCTGAAGGCGCAGACCCCGTCCACATGACCGTCCGTCATGTCGCCGGTGACGTGGTCCGGATCCCCCGGCAGCCAGATAGTCTTCTCGATGCCGAGCAGGCGGCTGAAGATCCGTTCGATCTCCACTTTGGTCATGCCGGGGTTGCGGTTGCTGTTGAGCAGCACCGACTCCGTGGTGATCAGGGTGCCCTCCCCATCCACATGGATGGCGCCCCCTTCGTTGGCGAGGAAGCTGCCGATGCACTCCAGCTCCAGGCTGTTGAGAACGCGCCGCGCCAGCCCCTCGTCCAGACCGTGGGCCGACTTGCCGCCCCAGGCGTTGAAACGCCAGCTGATCCCGGCGGTGCCAAGCTCGGGATGGCAGATGAAGGTGGGGCCGGAGTCACGGCACCAGCTGTCATCCACCGGCAGGGGTATGAAGCGCACCCCGTCGCCGCACAGGGCGCGAGCCTCGACCTGTGCGGCGGGATCCACCACCAGGTTCACCGGTTCGAAGCGGGCGATGGCATTGACCACCCGGGCGAAGTCCTGCTGGACCTGGGGCAGGGTTACGCCCCAGCCGTTTTCCCACAGCGCCTTGTTGTGCGGCCAGACCATCCAGGTCGCCGCGTGCCGGCACCACTCCGCTGGCATGAACCAGCCCACAGCCCTCATTCCCTGCTCGCGCATCTCAGCCTCTCTGATTAGGTACTATTAAGGTTATTGACGATGGGAATAGACTATTCTCCCCGCTGATGGGTAACAAACGATCGATTTTCGATAAAAGTGATAAGTGGAGCTAATCAATGATGTTCAAACACTGGCCCCCTCTCAACGTGCTGCGCGGCTTCGAGGCGGCGGCCAGGCTCGGCAGCTTTCATCAGGCGGCCCAGGAGCTGCACCTCACCCAGTCTGCCATCAGTCAGCAGATCCGCTCGCTGGAGGAGCTGCTTGGCCAGCCTCTGTTTCACCGCCAGGGACGTTCCGTCGCCCTGACCGACGCGGGCCAGGATCTGCTGGAGACGACCCAGCAGGTGCTGCTGCAACTGGCGGTGGGAATACAGCGCCTCGAGCAGTACCGCAAGCCGAACCAGCTGGTGCTCAACACCAGTACCGCCATCGCCCGCCTCTGGCTGCTGCCCCGGCTGGCCGACCTTCACACCCAGCATCCGGGCATCGATCTCTGGCTGTTCACCAGCGACGACACGCCGAACATGGCCGAGCAGACCATCGACATTTCGCTGCGCTGGGGGCTGGCTCCCCAGGCGGAATGCCGCCATCAGCCGCTGCTGGCGGATCGGCTGCTGCCGGTGGCGAGCCCGGCCGTGCTGGCACAGCCCGCGCAGGAGCGCACCACCCTGCACGGGGAGCGGGAGATGGACTGGCACCACTGGACCCTCAAGGGCGGCGACGATCTGCACCTGCAGACCCAGGGGCTCAACTTCTCCGATCCCGGCTTGTTGCAGGATGCGGCCAGCGCCGGGCTCGGGGTGGCGCTGGCGAGCGAGCTGCTCTCTCGCGACGCACGCCGACAGGGGTGGCTGCTGCCCCTCTCGTCCCACCGGGTGGCCGGGCCGAACTGGAACATGCTGATCCATCAGGAGAGCGAAGCCAGCCCCCAGTGCCGGGCGGTGAGCCAATGGCTCCAGCAGCAGTTTGCCGCAGAGGCTGCCACCCGGGACCAGGACGCGACACTCTGAGAGCGGTCACTGAATCGGGGCGGCAAGGGTGATTAAATGGCCCCTTCCCTTTTGCCGGATATCGCCGTGACCATGCCATCCGTCCCCCAGCCCCTCTCGTCCTGGCCCGAGCACCTGCAGGCCTCCTGGCTGCGCTGTGCCCACCAGACCAGCGCGTCCCTCTGGCATCCTCCCCACTGTGCCAGAGGGCAGACCCTGGAGAGCCTGCGCCAGCGCAAACGGGACCTGCTCACTACCGGCGAGATGGCGCTGGAGGATCTCTACGAGTTCATGGAGGGGCGCCCCTGCGCCCTGCTGCTCACCGACGAGAGCGGTTGCCTGCTGGCCCGGACCGGCCACCCCGATACCCTGCAGGCGCTGGCGGCACTCGGTTTTGGCCCAGGCGCGTTTTTCAGCGAGGGACGCATCGGCACCAATGCCGTCAACCTGGCGGCCCTGGAGGGGGTGCCGCTCTGCGTCAGCGGCCCCCAGCACTTCAACCAGCGTCTGCACCCCTGGCACTGCTGTGCCAGCCCCGTCTACAACAGCACCGGTCGCCAGGTGGCGATCGTGGCCCTGATCTGCCGGGTGGAAGAGGCCGCGCCGGGGGATCTCGCGCTCACCGTCAGCGCCGGCCGTGAGCTGGCCAATCTGCTGCAGATGGAGCGCTTGATGCAGGAGTCCCAGCACCACTTGAGCGAGCTCTATGCCCTGCTGGATGGCATGGAAGACGGCGTGCTGGCCTGGGATCCCCAGGGGCGGCTGCGCTACCTCAACGCCCTGGCGGCCAGTCGGCTGCAACTCGACCCGGCTGTCTGCCTGGGCCAGCCCCTCGATCACCATCTGCTGATGCCCCAGCGCCTGCGTCTGGCCATCGCGGAGATGACCCCCCTGAGCCATGTGGAGGTGACGCTGGAGCGGCGAGAGACCCGGGGCGAGGCCTTCATCGACGCCCTGGTGAGCCTCAAGCCCCTGCCGGGGCCGGACGGGGTCAGCTTCATCGTCCTGCTCCATCCCACCGATCGATTGCGCGCCATTCATCAACTGCGCCAGACGGTGCCCGAGCTCTCCGCCCTGGTGGGAGAGTCAAGCGCCATGCGCAAACTGCTGCGCCACGCCCGCCAGGCGGCCAGGGGACAGGGCCCCGTCCTGCTGCGGGGGGAGGAGGAGGTGGGCAAGGCCCAACTGGCGGAGGCCATCCACTTTGGCAGCGAGCGAGCCGCCGGCCCCCTGGTCATCTTCAACTGCCAGGCATGGCCGAGTGAGCGGATGGCGCTGGAACTCATGGGGTCCGACGAGGCGGGGCAGGAGCGGGCCGGCAAGTTCGAGCTGGCTCACGGTGGCACGCTAGTGCTGGAGCAGGTGGAGTGCCTGCCCGCCCCCATGCAGGCCGCCCTGCTGCAACTGCTCAAGACGGGGCGCATCCAGCGCTTCGACTCCGCCCGCATCCTGCCCCTCAGGGTGAGGATCATCGCGACCAGCAGCGCCCCGCTGGAGCAGCGGGTGCAGGAGGGGGGATTCGGGCGCCAGCTGCTCTATGCGCTGCAAGGGTGCGAACTCTGGCTGCCGAGCCTGCGGGAGCGCAGCGCCGATCTGCCTGGCCTCATCCGCCAGCACCTGGCGGTGCAGGGGGGCGAGCCGGGGCGCCAGTTCACCCCTGACGCCCTCGACTGCCTGCTGGCCTACCCCTGGCCCGGCAACCTGGGGGAGCTGCGCAGCGCCATCGAGTACGCCCTGCTGCATTGCAGTGAGGCACAGATCCCGCCCCGGGCGCTCCCGGCCGCCATCCGCCAGGGCCATTGCCTGCTGGCGGACGAGGTGGTGGGACAGCCGCTGCTCACCCTGGCGGAGCTGGAGCATCAGGCAATCCTGCGGGCCGCCCGTGCCAGCAAGGGCCAGGTCAGCCAGATGGCGCGCCAGCTCGGGATCAGCCGCACCACCCTCTGGCGGCGACTCAAACTGCTCGACATCGATCCCGCCGACTACCACCACTGACCAGAACGCCCCTCAAAAAAAGCGGGCCCCGTCGTGACGGGGCCCGGATGGGGAAATGTTTCAGTCGCCGAAGCGATCCCGCGCCAGTTGCTGGAAGCAGCTCAGCGCCGCCCCGGCATCCTCCCCTCGCGCCAGCAGGATGAGCCTGTCCCCCTGGCGCACATCGAGCATGGCGAGCCGGCTCAGGCTGCGGGGATTCGCCTCTTTGTCCCCCTTTTGCAGCCTGAGTTCAGCGGCAAAGGGCTTGAGTGCCGCGACCAGTCGGGCGGCGGGGCGCACATGCAGGCCGTGGGGATTCTCCACCACCACCTCGCAGCGCAGCCAGCCGTCGTCGGCAACGGGGGCTGCCTCCGTGGTAGCCTGCGCCGCACTGGCAGGCAGCATTCCCTGTTTCGGGCCCAGGGCGCCAAGCGCCTCGGCGGCGACCTCGTCCAGCGTCAGGCCTGCGCCAGCGGCCACCACGGCGGCCAGAGTGCCCTCGACCAGCGGGGCGGGGCTGAGCCGCACCCGGGCGCTCAGCTCGGGGGGCAGCAGCTCGAGGGCGGTCTCGGCGCTCAGGAGGGCGCTGCCCAAGTCCATCAGCACCAGCACCCCGCTGCCGTCATCCGCCTCTTCCATCGCACTCATCACGGCGATGGCGTCGGTGCCGATGGGATGGGCGGGGTCATCGACCCCGGCCGCCAGCAACAGCTTCGCCGGGCTGCCGAGCTGATCGGCCAGGGCTTTCAAACCGGCCGCAAGCATGGCGCTGTGAGAGACCACTACGATGCCGATCATGTCACAACCTCGCTCTGTCACGCAGGGCGGTCAGCAGCAGCAGGGTCGAGGTGGCCCCCGCATCCTGATGGCCGATGCTGCGCTCACCAAGATAGCTGGCGCGCCCCTTGCGGGCCTGCATCTGGATGGTGGCCTCGGTGCCGGCTGTGGCGGCAGCCACCGCCTTGTCCAGCGCCTCGGGGAGCGGCAGGCCCTGTTGTTCAGCCTGCTGCAGGGCGGCCAAAGCGGGCCACCAGGCATCGCACATGGTCTTGTCACCCGGCTCGGCACGGCCACGGGAGACGATCCCCTCCACCCCGTCGCTCAGCATCTTGCCGAGCTGGCCGAGGGTCAGGCTCTGGCAGGCATCGCTGCTGGCCGCCGCCCGGATGAAGAAGGTGCCGTAGAGGGGTCCGCTGGCGCCGCCGACCGAGGAAAGCAACGTCATGCCGGTGGTTTTGAGCACCTGGCCGATGTCCTTGTCCGCCACCGCGGGCAGCTTCTCCGCCACCTTGGCAAAGCCGCGCTGCATGTTGAGGCCGTGGTCGCCGTCGCCGATGTCGGTATCCAGCGCGGTGAGGTAGTCACGCTGCTCGGTGAAGATGTGCTCGCAGTCGAGCAGCCAGTTGACGATCTGATGTTTGCTTAACATAAATATTCCTCAGCAGCCGCGCCGCAGGGCCGGGGTGTGAACGGGGGCATCCCACAGGGTCATCAGCTCGTCATCCACCTTGAGCAGGGTGATGGAGATGCCGGTCATGTCGAGGGAGGTGCAGTAGGGGCCGATGAGGTTGCGCACCAGGTGGATGCCCGCCTCTTCGCACAGGGCCGCGAGGCGGCCATAGACGCCGTAGAGCTCGGAGATGGGGGTGCCGCCGAGGCTGTTAACCAGGACGATGACCCTGTCACCTCCATTGAGCGGCTCGATAAAGGTGTGCTCCTCCTGCCAGCTGCCGGTGCCTCTGTCCCAGTGGCGCAGAGTGCGGCCATAGGGGCTGTTGTCGGTCAGCTCCTTGAACATGTCGTCCACCAGGGCGTTGAGGTCGGTGAAGGGACGGCGTTCGATGCCCGGCTCGCCGTGGATGCCGACGCCGAACTCCACCTCGTTGTCAGCCAGGATGAAGGAGGGCTTGCCCGCAGCAGGGACGGTGCAGGCATGCATGGCCACGCCTATGGTGCGGCTCTGGTTGTTGATGCGACGGGCCAGCGCCTCGCAGCGCGCCAGATCGTAGCCCGCCTCGGCGGCGGCACCGACCAGCTTCTCGCACAGCACTGTCGTGGCAACACCACGGCGGCCAGCGGTGTAGAGGCTGTCCTTCACCGCCACGTCGTCATCGATGAGGGCGAAGCCCACCTTGACCCCGTCACCGTGCAGCAGCTCGACCGCCGTCTCGAAGTTGAGCACGTCGCCGGTGTAGTTCTTCACCAGAAACAGCACGCCGGCGCCGCCGTCGACGGCCTGACCGCACTCGTACATCTGATCCGGGGTCGGGGACGTGAAGATCTCGCCGGGGCAGGCACCATCCAGCATTCCTTTGCCCACCAGGCCACCGTGCATGGGCTCGTGGCCGCTGCCGCCACCGGAGACCAGCGCCACCTTGCCCGTCACGGGGGAATCGGCGCGGGTGATGTAGTGGGGTTCGATTCGCACCTTGAGCTCGGGGTGGGCAGCAGCCATCCCCATCAGTTGTTCACGGACCACGGCATCGACAGCGTTGATCAGCTTCTTCATGGCTCACTCCTTGGCTTGCCACCATACGGGTGGACAGATGGTTGATGCAGCCAGTCTAGCGAGCCATAGGGGGATAAAAATGACAGGGATTTCGGTTCGGATCTGAAACAACAAACGAAGCCTGACGTTTCAATCTGAAACGAGCGGATGGGGAAGATCCGGGAAAGTGTTAGCCGCCTCACAGCCATGAAAAAGGGCCCCGCAGGGCCCTTCTCGATAGCGTGAGGATTAGATGGCCCAGCCACCGGCGTAGAAGATCACCAGGGCCACAGCGATGATGACGGTGCCGATGTTGAGCTTCTTCCACTCGGCGGCAAACAGGCGGCCGACCACCAGGGCCACGAAGCCCAGCATGATGCCGGTGACGATGTTGCAGGTGAGCACGATGAAGACGGCGCACAGCATGCCGGAAAGGGCATCGACCGAGTCGTTGAAGTCCAGCTTGGTGACGTTGCCCAGCATCAGCAGGCCCACATACATCAGGGCCGGTGCGGTGGCGTAGGCCGGTACCAGATAGCTCAGCGGGGAGAGGAAGATCATCAGCAGGAAGAGCACGCCGACCAGGGTGGCGGTCAGACCTGTCTTGCCGCCGGCAGCGGTCCCTGCGGCAGATTCGATGTAGACGGCTGCCGGAGCACCACCTACCACGCCCGCCACCATGCTGCTGACGGAGTCCGCAGTCAGGGCCTTGCCACCGCTGATGATGTGACCACGCTCGTTGATGAGGCCAGCCTGACCGGCCACGGCACGGATGGTGCCGGTGGCGTCAAACACGGCGGTCATCACCAGCGCCAACACGGTCGGAATCACCACCGGATTGAGGGCGCCCAGCAGATCCATGCTGCCCACCAGGGAGCCATTCTCGCCACTCAGGCTCGGCATGGCGAAGAAGCCCTGCCAGGTCACTTTCGGATCGAAGATGAGGCCGAGGATGGAGATGGCGATGATCACCATCAGGATGCCGCCCGGCACCTTGCGGCGCTCCAGGCCGAAGATGGCAGCCAGGCCCAGCACCGTCATGATGACCGGGAAGGCGGTGATCTCGCCGAGCTGCACCGGCAGGCCAGCCCCTTCATTCTTGATCACCATGCCGACCCCGTTGGTGGCGATCAGCAGCAGGAACAGGCCGATACCGATGCCGGTACCGTGGGCAATGCCGGAGGGGAGGTTGTCCAGGATCCACTGGCGCACGCCGGTGACGCTGATCAGGGTGAACAGCACCCCCATCAGGAAGATGGCGCCAAGGGCAACCGGAATGCTCAGCCCCTGACCCAGCACCAGGCTGAAGGCGGTAAAGGCGGTGAGAGAGATGGCACAACCGATGGCCATCGGCAGCTTGGCCCAGAGCCCCATCAGCAGGGAGCCGAAGGCGGCGATCAGACAGGTCGCCACAAACACCGGGCCCTGCTCAAAACCGGCTGCGCCCAGCATGTTCGGCACGACGATGATGCTGTAGACCATCGCCAGGAAGGTGGTCAACCCGGCCAGCAGCTCCTGTCGCACCGTGCTGCCACGCTGGCTGATGGAGAAATAGGAATCCAGAAACCCGCCATTGCCGGCGCGGGCCGTCGTTTGTTGCGTTGCCATAGTTCATCCTGAAAGTGTGAAGGAAATCGTTTGCTTGCTGGCGCGCAAAATAGCAAGAATTTGGCGAGATTGCAGCGGATAAGCCTCCATTTCCCCGAAGTTTTTCATAAAAGGGCTCGTTGGAGGCCTCATTTTCCATGAGAGAGGCCCATCCCAAGCTTCTACACTCTTAGCTAGCCACGTTCCCATCTACCGGAGAGAAGCCCATGCACACAAGCAACCTGCTTGGCCAGATCCCCTCCCCCCTGCCCAGTGAAGTGTTCGCGGATCTGGTCAGTACCAACAATGTTCGTATCGAGCGCATTCTCTCCCAGGGGCAGCAGACCCCTACCGGAGAGTGGTTCGATCAGGATGAACACGAATGGGTATTGCTGGTGCAGGGAGAGGCCATCCTGGTCTTCATCACACCGGATACCGGGGTACAGGAACGCGTCCATCTGGGGCCGGGGGATTACATCAACATCCCGGCGCACCTTCAGCACAGGGTGGAGTGGACCCATCCGACCGAGACAACCATCTGGCTCTGCGTCTATTACTAGCAAGCTCACGGCTCAAGAAGGCAATGCTTCTGCTGCGAATATCGAAGAGGAGACCGTGGAGACGAAAAAAAGCCCAGTCTTTCGACTGGGCTTCTTAAGTAGTGGCGGAGCGGACGGGACTCGAACCCGCGACCCCCGGCGTGACAGGCCGGTATTCTAACCGACTGAACTACCGCTCCGCATTCGGTTAGCTTTCGCTAAATCATTTGCCGCTTCTTTATGAGGTGTCATCCTCGCAGCCAGTCATGTCTTTCACATCACCGTTTAATTGGGTGCCTGGCAGTGTCCTACTCTCGCATGGCGAATGCCACACTACCATCGGCGCTACAGCGTTTCA